>NZ_JBHJVK010000074.1:0-41272 GCF_042264695.1 Kitasatospora sp. NPDC056138
GTCGGGCCTCCCCACGCCCGTTGCTGATGCCGCGTCAGGCGCTTTGTCACAGACCGCCGTTGACCACGGAGCTGGCCACCGCGCCGAAGCCGATGTTCCACTTGGCGAGGATCTTGTCGTACCGGCCGTCGCGGATCAGCTGGTCAAGTGCCTTGGCCAGCACGTACTGCAGGTCCGTGCTGTCCTTGTTCAGCGTGATCCCGTAGGGGCTCGACTGCACCGAGGTGCCGACCACCTCGAACTTCCCGGTGCTGTGGGAGGTGGTGTTGTACTCGGCCACCGGGAAGTCGTTGAGGTCGGCGACGGCCGTGCCGGCGGTCACCTCGGCCAGCGCCTGTTCGTCGCCCTTCACCTCGTGGATCTGCAGCTGCTTGTCGTTCTTGGCGCAGGCCCCGACCTGGCGCTGGGCGAGCTCGTCCTGGACGGTGCCCTGCTGGAGCGCGACGGTGTGGCCGCACAGGTCGTCCAACGAGCCGATCCCGGCCGGGTTGCCCTTCTTGACCAGGATCGAAGTCCCGGTCATGAAGTAGTCGATGAAGTCGACCCCGGCCGCGGAGGGCAGCCCGTGGTCGTCGGTCCCGTCCTGGCGCTGCTTGGTGTCGATCACGGCCGACATCGCCATGTCGACCTTCTTGTCCTGGACGGCAGGGATCACGCTCGCGAACGGCATGTCCTGGAACTCGACCTTCAGCCCGAGGTACTCGCCGAGCGCGGTGGCGAGTTCCGGGTCGAGACCGGCGGGTTCGCCGTCCTGGCCCCTGAAGTCGACCGGGGCGTAGTTGAGGTAGGAGGCGACCTTGAGGACGCCGGCCTTTCGGACGGCCTCCGGAATGCGGCTGCGCAGCTCCGAGGTGCTCGGACCGGCCCCGGCGGTGGGGCTCCCGCCGCAGCCGGACAGCAGCAGACCGCCGACGCCGACGGCCGCCAGGGTGCGTATGGGCATGACTGGTATGACGGTGTTTCTGGGCATGGTGATGCGTTTCCTGAGGGAGGGAAAGTGAGGGTGCGCCACCGGTGCTGCTGGGGTGCGCAGCGCGGACCTCGTCCCGTTGCCCTGGAGACCGTCGCGGGATGGGCGTACGGCCGGTCGGCTGAGGTCCGCCATCGGCAGGCGGGTCCGGCCATCCTTGCATCCCCTCGGCCGGACCGGGGGACCGGGAGGTCACTGTCCGCCCGGCCGTTCCACGGACTGAGACCGTGCTGTCCGCCCTGCCCTGCCTTGCTCTGCCCTGCTGCGCTTTGCCTCGCCTTGCTCTGCCCCGCCCTGCTGCGACTCGCCTCGTCCCGCCGCGGGTGGAGGGCCGGGGAGCCGGGTCAGCGCACGGCCTGTCCGATCCGCTGGGGGAGGGTGCCCCACGGGCGGCAGTCCACGACGGGCAGCGCATGCTCGACCGCCTGCTCGGCCAGCCACTGCGAATAGCGGACGCTGATGTCCGCCCGATCGCTCTGGATTCCGCTCCCGGGCTCGCGTTCGGCGTAGTTGGCGGTGACCTGTGCGGTGTCCTGCTCGTGGAGGAACACCGCCCGCACACGTCGGCCCGCCGCCGCGCCCTCCCGCATCGCCCTGGCCGCGGCGGCCGGGGTGAGGTAGTCACCCTCGACCACCGCGGGGACATCGACGGTCAGCCGGTTGCGGACCACGCCGAGCACGGCGAGCTCCAACGCGTTCGCGGTGGCGATCTGCAGTTCGAGCACCCGCGCGGTGTCGAGCGGAGAGGCGTCCGGAACGCCGTCGAAATGGTGCAGGCCGGGATGCTGCTCGGCGCTGGTGATGGTCTGGACGGCGCTGACCACGTCGTCGAACTCGACGACGAACGCCCCCGATTCCTGGGCCAGTTGCGCTGCCACCCGACTCTTGCCGACTCCCGAGGCTCCACCGAGAAGGAGCACGTCCCACTGCGTCGTGATCACCGTAGGACCGTATCGCACCGCCCGGGGACGCCCCCGGGCCGGCCAGCGGGATCGGCCGGCCCGGGGGCACGCTGCTGTTCGGCTCCGAGCATCGCTGTTCGGCTCCGAGCGCCTCGACTACGAGTACGGACTCTTCGACGGGCTGAGCGGCCGCTCCGCCCGCGCGGAGGGCAGCGCTCTGCCCCAGGGGCTCGGCGCATGGTCGCCGATCCGCCGGTAGTCGCGGTCGCGGTCGCGGTCGCGGTCGTGGAGCCGGGAGCGCTGCTGACCGTACTCGACCCCCGGGACGACCGGGACGGTCCCGGTGTGGAGGTCCTGAACGCGGTCCGCACTCAGGGGTTCGTGCTGCTGCTCCTGGCCGAGCCGGGCCTCGGCCTCGCCGTGCGGACCGGCCAGCACCGAGCAGCGGAGCCTGCCGCCGGGCTCGGCACCGACAGCGGCGGCCGCCGGTCTCTCCAGGTCCCGGACGTCCACCGGACCCTGCTCGCGGAGCGGCGCGACGGCATGCGGCGCGACGACATACGGGGTGACGGCGTGCGGGGCCACCGCGTGCGGGGTGACCGCGTGGGTGACGCCGTGCGCAGCAGCCGTCGGCATGTACTCGGACAGGAACTGGCGCTCCGACTGGCTCAGTCTGCGCGAGCGTCCGGAAGCCCGGTCGCGTGCGACCACGACCGTACGGGCCGTCATGTAGGTGAGCGGATCACGGCAGACATCCACCCGGACATGTGCGGAACTACGTCCGAGCCGTTCCACCGTCAGCCGGACCAGCAACGGCTCGGGCCGATGGTGCAGCTGTTCCAGGTAATCGATCTCATGGCGTGCGATCAGGAATCCGGCCGGGAAAAGCGATTCCCTGGCCGCTTTGGCGTGGTGGTGGAACAGGTCGTGAATTCCCTCCTGGATGTACGAGACCAGGCGGGCATTGTTGATGTGGCCGTTCTCGTCGACGTCACTCCACCGGGTGGGGCACCGCAGGACGTGTGGATTCGTATTCGTGTACGGTGTGCTCACTGCTTCTTCCGCCCGGAATTTCCCTTGCTGCCGACCGGAGAGGTCAGCAGCGCCCGCTCGAGCCGGGCGTGGTAGGCCGAGTGCTCGGCGGCCATCTCCCCTGCGGTCCAACCCTCTTCGGCCGCCTCGGCCGCGGTGCGGACGACCAGTGCGTCCAGGGCTCCGTCCACGGTCCGACAGAGCTCGGCCACGGCGGCGAACCGTTCCGGGACGCCTCCGCTCCCGGTCCTGACCCTGGCGGGGAACGCCGCGAGCGCGTCCACCGCGAACTGCAGACCGTCAGGGGAAGTCGAACCAATTCCCGGTCGGCAATTGTGCACGATGTCTCCCGAATTTATGAATAGTTGCTGCGGCTGGATCGGGGTGATTCACAGGCATCCCCCCGGACCCCGCCCTTACGGAAATGACGCTATCTCAATCCGGCGGCCTCCATGACGTTTTGTGCAAGGATTGGACAGATTGCCTACTTTTGGAGTAGTAGAATAGTTGTCGCGCTGACCGTTCGGCAGTCGGATCCGATGCGGTGGTCGATGCGTGGGCTGATTTTCTGGTTTTCTCGCGGGATTTCCCCTCGATCATTCGTCGAACGCGCGCCACGGCATTACGTCGTCCGTTCGAACATCCACACCTCGCGTCGACTCGCTCCAAGATCCCCCAGTGGACAACGCGGGAACGGCCCGCTGGTCGCGGCCTACGGCAAAAGTCGATCTCCGGCACGCGTCGCCGGGTTGACGTCCCGCCCCTCGCGGCGGCAGGGCGACGTCGTTCAGGTGATCCGCCCGGCTTGGTGTTCGATTCAGGTGGCTGCTGTGGCTGCCGAGTGTCGGACTGCAACGGCTCCCCGTCACCACCGCCGACGACGAGCACGAACCGGCCCGACTCGGCGACCAGGGGCGCCGACCGCTGCGGACCGTGGCCACGGACGACCCCGGAGCTGGCTTGCAGCGGCCGGTGTCCCTGATCAGAACAGGGTGGGCGCGAGGTCAGGAGTTGTGGTGACTGCCCGCCCACACGGCGGGGGTCCGCTGTGCCCAGGGAGCGGCCTGTTCCAGCTGTCCGGCGAGACGGAAGAGGACGTCCTCGCGTCCGTATCCCGCGGCGAACTGGATGCCGATGGGGAGTCCGGTGACGGGGTCGGTCTCCAGGGGGACGGACATGGCGGGGGTGCCCGCGACATTGAACGCGGCGGTGAAGGGCGAGCGGTGGAAGAGCTGCTCCAGCCAGCCGAGACCGTCGGCGCCCTCGGCACCCTCGGCGTACGTGCCCAAGGGGACGGGCAGTTCGGGCAGGGTCGGGGTGAGCAGCAGGTCGTAGTCGGTGAAGTACCGGCCGATCGCGCGCGCGACGCTGTTGCGCATCGCGAGCGCGTGGACGAACTCGGCCCCGCTGACCTGCTGTCCGTAGGCGTAACTGGCCAGTATCTCGGGTTCGACGGTGGTGGAGTCGACGGGGCGCTCGAAGGCCGCGGCGAAGCCGTCGATCCACGTCACCAGATTGGTGCTCCAGAGGCGGGCGTTGGCCAGGGTGAATTCCTCCCAGCTGACGCCGAGGTCGACCTGGACCTCTTCCACCCGGTGCCCCAGGGACTCGGCGAGTCGTGCGGAGCGGAGCGTGGCGTCGACGACGGTGCCGTCGACGGTCCGACCGCCCCAGGGTCGGGTGAGGAGGCCGATCCTCAGGCTGCCCGGGGAGCGGGTGACCTCCTGCGCATAGGGCCGCTCCGGCTGCTGGGCGAAATAGGGGTCACCGACCTCGGGGCCGTGGACGAGGTCCAGCAGCGCGGCGCTGTCGCGCACCGAGCGGCTGAGGACGCCGTGGACGGCGAGCCCGTTGAAGACCTCGTCCGCGTCGGGGCCCATGGAGATCCGTCCGCGGGTCGGCTTCAGCCCGAACAGGCCGTTGCTGGCGGCGGGGGCACGGATGGAGCCCGCTGCGTCGGTGGCATGCGCGATCGGGACGACGCCCGCGGCGACGGCGGCTCCCGAGCCACCGCTGGAGCCGCCGGGGCTGCGGGTCGGGTCCCAGGGGTTGCGGGTGGCGCCGTACAGGACGCCTTCCGTGGTGGTGCTGTACGCGAACTCCGGAGTCGCCGTGCGTCCGAGCGTCACCAGCCCGGCGCGACGGAAGCGCGCCATGAGCGATGAGTCGGCCCCGGCGACGTTTCCTGCGGCGATACGGCTGCCCAGCTCCACCCGCTTGCCGGCCATCGCGACGGCGAGGTCCTTGATCAGGAAGGGCACCCCCGCCAGTGGCGTACTGCCCGGAGCCGGCGTGTCCTGTGCGGGCCAGGTCTCGACGACGGCGTTGATCTGCGGATTCACCACGTCGGACGCCAGCTGGGCGGTCGAGGCGAGTTCCGCGGCGGTCACTTGGCCGCGAGCCACCAGGTCGGCCAGGCCGACGCCGTCGTAGTCCACGTACTCGGAGAGCTTCATTTCGTCCATTCAGGAGAATCGGTACCGGTTGGCAATACCGCTCGGTATCGTAAGAGACCAAGCGGTATCATGCGGGACTGGTCGGTACCGTAACATTGCGACCAGGGCGGTGCAACGCCCCACCGGACCGATGAGGGGCCGTACGGCGAGCATGGACAGAGTCAGCAGGCAGAGCAGGGTGGCCAAGTTGCCGCCCCGGGAGCGGATCCTTGACGCGGCGGAGGAGCTCTTCTCGCGCGAGGGGATCAAGGCGGTGGGTGTCCAGGTGATCGCCACCCGGGCTGAGACCACCAAGATGGCGCTGTACCGCCATTTCGCGACCAAGGACGCGCTGGTCGAGGAGTGGCTCCGCATCGTCGCAGCCGACTACACCGCTGCGTTCGACCGGTTGGAGGGCGCACACCCCGACGAGCCCCGGGCGCAGATCCTGGGGATGGCCCGGTTCATCGCCGACGGACTTCCCGAGATCTCCCACCGGGGATGTCCGTTCATCAACTCCATTGCGGAACTGCCCGACCGCACCCACCCGGCGCGTCGGCTGATCGAAGCCCACAAGGCCGGCCAGGTGCGCCGACTCACCGACCTGTGCGCCCGGGCCGGGCTGCCCGATCCGGACGAGGCGGCCGCGGAGATCACCTTCATCCTTGAAGGAGCCCAGGTGAGCGCCCAGAACGGAAGCGTCGAGCACGCGGGTGAGCGGCTCATGAGGATCGTCGAGGCCGTCCTGGACCGCCGCTCGGCCCCCGAGGCTGCCCTGTGAAGGGTCGCGCCACGGCGTGATCCTGGTGTGGACGAGCTGGACGGGGCGGTGGATGCGGTCGTCGGTGATCGGAACCGTCCGGCCGTGGCCGGTCAACTCGACGGCGACGTGGCCGGGGGTGCGGCCGGTCGCGGGCGGCGGGCCGGGTGCCGACCGCAGCGAGGGACTTCGTGCCGGTCGGCACCGCGCACGCGGCGAGCGCGAGGACGAAGGCGAGGGGATGGCGGCGGCCCTTGGCCCGGCGCGGATCGGGTACCGCTGCGGGACGTCCAGCAGCTGCGGGAGTTCCCCGGACCCGACAGCCGGGCAGCGGCGAGCCGGCGGCGGGTCCGCGCCGCCGGTGGCCGGCCCTGTTCGTGCGGCCCGTCGTCTGCTCCTGCGGGCTCCGGCGGGAGCCGGGGTGCGGAGCGTTGTACCGCCCGGTCTCGCACCCGGACCAGTGGCGCAGCGTCACCGTCCGCCGCTTCCAGGTCGGCCGCCACCGCCGTGCTACCTGCCACGCCTCCCACCGGGTGGAGCCGAGGGGGCGGGCGTCGTGCCTATGCGTAGTTCCATATGTTTTTCTGCACAGTGGCCTCATGAGGCCCGCCACCTATGCCGCTGCCGCCTTCCTCCTCGTCTGCCTGAGCACCTCCATCGACCCCTGGCCCGAGTCGCCCACCTCGACGTCCGATCCGGCAGCCCCGCAGGCCACCGACGCGACTCCCGCCCCGCTGGGTCCGCCCGTTCCGGTCTCCGTTCCCGTCGCCGCTGCACCCGCAGCGTCTGCCGCGTCTGCCGCCAAGCCTGCCGCGCCTGCCGTCGAGCCCTACGTGGCCCCGGACGAGGGCCGCTTCGGCTCACCGGAGCAGGTCGTTCCGGGCGTGGAGTACCGGTCGTTCACCGTGCCGACCTCCCACGGCAGCGCGCACGTCCACCTGTTGACGGCGGACCTGAACCACCCGGGCGTGCGGGCCGGAATGCTGTACCCCGGTGCGGTCGCCTCAACCGCGCCGGTGTCGGGGATGGCGTCGGAGCAGGGGGCGGTCGGCGGCATCAACGGTGACTTCTTCGACATCTCCGAGGAGCAGCACCCGGGGGTGGAGGCCACCGGGGCGACGTCGGGGCCGATGGTCCTGGACGGGCGCCCACTGAAGGGTGCGGTGCCGCAGGGCCAGCGCTTCGGCTGGACGCCCCCGGACGGCGACACCAGCGAGGACGTGTTCGGGGTCGGGACGGACGGCCGGGCGCGGACGGCCCGGCTCACCCTGCGCGGCCACGTCCGTACGCCCAAGGGCTTACTGGAGCTGGGCGGCCTCAACCAGTACGCCCTGCCGGTGGACTCGATCGGCGTGTTCACCCCCCGGTGGGGTTCCGTCTCGCGGGCCCGTGCCGTCTGCGGGACCGACGACGACCGGGCCGCGCCCTGTACGGGGGAGTCCTACGAGGTGACGGTCCGCCAGGGGAAGGTCGAGTCGGTCTCCGAGTCCCCGGGCAGGGGTGCGATCCCGGAGGACGCCGTGGTCCTGCTCGGGCGCGAGGCCGGTGCCCGTGCGCTGCGCGAGCTGACACCGGGCACTCCCGTCCAGGTGGACTACGCCCTCGAATCCACCGCGGGGGTGCCGTTCGCCTTCGCCCTGGGCGCGTACCCGGTGGTCCGCGGCCACGAGCCGCTGCCGGGCCTGGACACCGCCGTCGCCGAGCCCCGTACGGCGGTGGGCATCACCGCAGGAGGACGCGTGCTGCACCTGCTGTCCATGGACGGCCGGGAGGGGACCTCCAGCGGACTGACCGTCGGTGAACTCGCCGATGTGCTGCGCTCCCTGGGCTGCACGGAGGCCGTCTACCTGGACGGCGGTGGTTCCGCCACCCTGGCGACCCGTGACCCGGGCACCGGCATGGTGCGGGTCCGCAACAACCTCGACCGGGGCCAGGAGCGCTCGGTCCCGAACGGCATCGCGGTCTTCTCCGGCTGACGAATCGTTACTGCGGCCGGTCAGCCGGTCAGCCGGTCAGCCGGTCGGCCGGTCGGTTGATCGATTGCTCGGTTGATCGGTTGATCGATCGGACGGACGGCGGGTGGCAGGGCGACGCCGGTGGCCCGGTGGCCCGGTGGCCCGGTGGCTCGGCGGCCAGTGCGGAGCCCCGGAGCGACGGGTGCGTGGCTTTCGGCGTGAGGACCGAGCAGGCCGAGGACCGGGTGCGCGGGTTCGCGGGGCGGATCTCGGTATTGCCGGCCGGATGGCCTCCGTGCTCCGCCGCGAGGACGGCGTTTCGAGCCTGCTCGGTGCAGCGGCTGAAGCCCTGGCCGGGGCCGAGGCCCGACGGCCCGCCGGGCGCGCTCGGGAACGACCGCCTACCGTCGGCCTGCCCGGTGACCCCTCTTCCCCCGCCGATGTCGGATTCCCCGCCGATGTCGGTCCCGGGCACACCCGAGCAGCCGGCTGGGTGGTCGGGCACCGGCACCGAGGTGGCCGGCGTCGGGACGGTCTGGCGTCGGGATCGCCTGGTGTCGGGACGGTCTGGGGCAGTGACCGCGTCGCGCAGTCGGTCGAGCCTCGGAGCGGCTCCGCCTGGCGGCCCGAACAGCTCACCGCCGAACGGAAGTCGGCACCCCTTGCTGTAGAAATTGCGCTCGGGGCAATCCCTCCCGGGGGGTGCCGCGTAGTAGATACATATGCTGCTGGATCACGGCTTCCCTCCTCGGAGGGTTCGGTGAGACGTGCGGATGCCTGCGGGGGCGGAGCCGGTCGGGGCCCGCTCCCGCAGGGCCCCCGGTGAGGCGGAGTCGGTCCGGCTGTCCCTGGACTCGGCCGACGACAGCCAGAGCGCCGCGTCCGGCCGACCCGATGCGCGCGTCGGCGCCTCCGTGGCGACCGCTGTCCGCGGCGGTGGTGGCGGGTGGGAAGAGAGCTTCGCCATGAGACTGACCGTTGAGCGACTGCGGGCCTCTCCAGGCCGCGTCGCCGCTTCCCCCGCGCATGCACCGCCGGTCTCCGCTGCGGACGTCGGCCTGCTGGTGCTCCGGTTGGCCGGTTTGTTGCTGGCCGGCCACGGTGCCCAGAAACTCTTCGGCCTGTTCGGTGGGCATGGTCTGAGTGCCACGGCAAAGGGCTTCGCCGCCCTGGGCTACCATCCCAGCAGTCTCTTCGCCGGTCTGGCGGGGGCCTCGGAGATGGCGGGCGGCCTGGGGGTGGGTCTCGGACTGCTCACCCCGCTGGCGGCCGCCGCCATGATCGGGGTGATGATCAATGCGATGGCCGTCAGCTCGGGACGCGGCCTGTGGGCCGACAGCGGCGGCATGGAGTACCCGCTGTGCCTGACGTTGATCGCGATCGCCGTGGCCGCCGTCGGCCCGGGCCGCCTGGCGCTGGATCACCCGTTCCGCTGGGGCCGTGGCGGGTGGTTGAGTATGGCCACCGCCCTGGGGCTGGGCGGTGTCGGAGCCGTCATCGTGCTGTGCCTGAAGGGGGCGGCCCTGTAGCGGCCCAGGGCGGTGCGCCTCAGCCGGCGGACCGGTACCCGAGGGCCGTCGCGCCGATGGCGGCAGTCGCACAGGCGGGGGCGGCGCGGACGGGGGCGGTATGGACGGGGGTTGCGCGTACGCCGTCGGCCGGGCCGAGCCGCAGGACGAAGTCGGCGGTGTCGGCGAACGCCCGGTCGTGGGTGATCAGGACCGTGGTGCGCCCGGCCATCAGATGCCGCAGCGGGGCGATGACGTTCTCGGCGGACCGGTCGTCCAGGCCCGCGGTGGGCTCGTCCAGGACCAGGACGGGCGTGCCGCGCAGGAACGCCCTGGCGATCGCGATCCGCTGGCCCTGTCCGCCGGACAGCTGGAAGCCGTCGCGGCCGATCTCGCTCTGGTAGCCGTCCGGCAGCGCCGTGATGAAGCCGTGCGCGTCTGCGGACTCGGCGGCCCGTTCGATCTCGGCCTGCGTCGCGTCGGGCCTGCCGTAGGCGATGTTGTCGCGGATCGTGGCGTGGAACAGCCCAACCTGCTGGGGGAGCAGGGTCACGGCCCGGCGCAGTGAGACGAGGGTCAGGTCCGTGAGGTCCTCGCCGTCGAGGCGTACGGTGCCGAGGTCCGGATCCAGGAACCGGACCAGCAGCTTGGCCAGCGTCGACTTGCCGCAGCCGCTCGGTCCCAGCACTGCCAGGACCTGGCCCGGGCCGATGTCGAAGGTGACGTCCGCCAGCACCGGGTGTTCGTGGTCACCGGAGTAGCCGAAGCGGACGTTCTCGCAGGACAGGCGACCGACGACCGACCGGGCGTGATGGGCGGTCGGGCGTTCGTGGACCGGACTGCGGGTGTCCAGGAGCTCGATGACCCGTTCGGCCGAGGCGCCGGCCGCGCCCACCACCGAGGCGAGCTCCGAGAGCTGCTGGGCCGGTTCGAACAGCTGGGCCATGAACGCGGCGAAGGCGAGCAGTCCGCCGAGGCTCAGCGAACCGCGCTCCAGTTCGAAGGCGCCGATGCCCACCACGGCCACGCCCGCGGTCACTTCGAGCACGTTGAGGAACGGCGAGTACAGATCGGCGACGCGTGCGGTGGCGAGCTCGGCGTCCATCAGCGCCTTGCCCTCGCGCCGGACCCGTTCCACCTCGTGGGCCTCCTGGTTGCAGGTGCGGGCGAGAGCGGAGTTGCGCAGGCTCTCCTCGACGACCGCGGTGACGCCGCCCGCGCGGCGCTGGGCCACCCGTTCGCGGACCAGGATGTGGTGGCCGAAGAAGTGCGCGCCGGCCCAGAACAGTGGAGCCGCGGCGAGTGCTGCGAGCGCGAGCGGCCAGCTCAGGTACACTGCCGCCGCCGCGAACAGCAGCAGGCCGCACAGCGCTGCGCCGCCCTCGACCAGTCCGGAGGCGACCAACTGCTCGATGGCGGCAACGTCCCGGGTCAGCCGGGCCACCACGTCGCCGTGCCGCCGCCGCTCCAGCGTGTCCGGCGGCAGGGTGTGCAGATGGGCGACGGTGGCGGTGCGCAGCCGCAGTACGAAGCGCTCGGAGACCCGGCTGGCGCCGTAGCTGCCCGCGTAGGTCAGCAGCGCCGCGCCCACGGCCGTTCCGAGCATGGCCAGCGCGAGCGGCCAGAACGCGGAGAACCGCCTCGGGACCAGGACGCCGTCGATCAGATCCTTGAACAGCCAGACCGACACCACCTCGCCGAAGCTGCCGGTCACCAGCAGGCACACGGAGGCCGCCAGCCACGCTGCGTCGGGGCGCGCCCACGGCCAGAACCGCCGGAAGGCCTCCCGCACGGGGACCGTCGGCGAGGGCGAGACCGGGCCTTCCGTGCCGGACCAGCTGCTCGAGACCGCCGGATCCGCCGAGGACTCCAGGCTCCGTGCGGGCTTCGCGTTCCGTGAGGTCTGCATGCCCCGTGAGGGCTCCAAGGCGTCGCCTCCTCCGCCGAGCCGCTTCCCCGTCGCAGTGAGCAGGGGCCGACCGAGCGCGGCCGGCCCCCGAGGACAGGGATTACCTCCGTCTTCGCTCACCAGCGGTTGTGCCGGTGGTGTCCGTGGTGTCCGTGACGCCCGTGGCGTCCGTGGTGCCGCCGTCCGTAGCCGAATCGACCGAAGATGCTCATCCTGGCCTCCTCTCTGCGCTGTGACGGGTCAAGTCGGGGCCTTGCAAGTACTACGCAGAACTGTGTTCCAGGGATTGCCGCGGGCCGGTGAGCTGCGGAGCGGTGGGCAATCCCTCCGCCGGGGTGGTACGTACTGAAGACATGCACCGGATAGGCGCCCCCCTGGAGCGGATGCCTGACGAGGCACTGCTGGCAGGGCTGATGACGGGCGATCCCGAGATCGCCCTGGCCTTCGTGCGCCGGTTCCAGCACAAGATCTTCGGTGTGGCCATCGCCGTGACGGGCGATGTGCAACTGGCCGAGGACATCGCCCAGCAGACCTTCGAGCGGGCCTGCCGGTACGGCCAGGTGTACGACCCGCGCCGCGGGTCGGTCCGTACCTGGCTGGCGGCCATCGCCCACAACCTGGCGGTGGACACCATTCGCACCCGTAGAACCGTCCCGCTCGAACCCGACGAACTGGAGCACTGCCTGGAGGCCGTCACCCGGACGCCCGAATGCCTGGCGCTCGCTACCGAAACCTCGGAGGAGCTGCGAGAGGCCCTTGCCGATCTGCCACGGGAGCAGGCCCGGGCGCTGGTGATGGCCGGCATCTACGGGATGACCGCCCAGCAGATCGCGGAGTTCGAGCACGTGCCGCTCGGTACCGCCAAGACCCGGATCAGGGCGGCGATGGGAAAGCTCCGCGTCTCCCTGACACGGCAGAGGAGGACCGGCCATGAATGACACCGGTGGACTCAGCTGCGTCCAGCTCCGGGAGATGGGTCCTGAGCTCGCCCTCGGTGTGCTGTCCGCGTGCGATCGGGCCACGGCCATCGCCCACCTGCAGTCCTGCCCCGCGTGCCATGAGGAGATCCGTGAACTGGCGCTCACCGCCGACCGGTTGGTGGACCTGATCGCGGGCTGCGAGCCCCCCGTCGGCTTCGAGAGCCGGGTGCTCAAGCGGATCGGACTGTCGCCCGTGCGCCGGGTGCGGCGCCGCGTGGCGCGCTACCGGTTCGCCCTCCCCGCGGCGGCCGCGGCGGCGGCCCTCGCCTTCGGGGGAGTGGGCGGCTGGGTGATCGGCGCCTCCGAGCGTGTCGGTCCGCCCGCGGTGACCGCGCCCGGCACGTCCGCCGGCCACGCACTGCTCACCGCCAAGCTGGTCGCCGCCGGACGCACCGTCGGACAGGCACTGATCTCCACCGGGCCGTCGCCCTGGATCTACATGTCGCTGGATGCCGACGGGTCCACCCTCGGCAGCAAGGTCTCGTGCCAGCTCGAACGTGGCGACGGTTCCAGCGTCACCCTCGGCCCGTTCGCCGTCGCGAAGGGGTACGGGCACTGGGACGGCCCGTACCCGGCGAGCTCGTCTCCGGTCACCGGAATCCGGCTGCTCGCCGGGAACGGCTCCGTCCTGGCGGCCGCCTCGTTCGTCCCGATGTACCCGCCGTCGGACACGTGACGGCGTACACGTAGTGGCGGCACCGGCGACGGACGCGGGCGGCCCGGACGGCTGTCACCAGTAGTGGCGGCGGCCGCCGACGGCGTGCCCCACCGCGCCGAGGATCCAGAGGACCAGTCCGATGACGACGAGGACGATGCCGATCGTCCACAGGATGCTGATACTGGTCAAGAATCCGATGATCAGAAGGATGACTCCGAGGACGATCACGACGACCTCCCAATGGGTGACCCCCCTCGCCCCGGCGTGTGCCCAGCTCCGTGCGCGGTAATCACTCGGCTCGCCGGATGGTCGGCCGGGCGGTTCCCGACCCGGTGACAGGCTGGGCGAGAGTGGGAGGCGGGACAGAGTGACCGAGATGCCGCAGCGGTGGGTGCTGACGTTCCCCGGACGGCCGGGCGCGCACGAGGAGCAGGAGACCGTCGTCGTGCACCTGCAGGGCGGCGTGACGGGCCCGCAAGGCCACCCGCTGTACGCGGACGCCGAGCGCGGGGTCCGCGCGGAGATCACGGCGGAGGGCATGGTGTTCCTGCTCGACTGCGACGGCCTGCCCGAACCCCAGAACCCGGTCCACGCCCACCCGCTGCCCTGACGGCCGCCCCGACGTCCCGCCCGGCCGGTCGGCCACCGAACCGCACCCGGCGCCGGGCATCGGCGCGTGGCCGGACGCCGGACAGCGGCGGCAGCCCGCGCGCGCCGCACTCCGCCCGGGGCACAGGCCGGCCGGCGCAGCGCCCGGACCGGTCACCGGTCCCAGGTCGCCCGACGCCGGTCGCCGGAGCGCCACGTACCGAGCCGCCGCGCGCCCCGGGCCACCAGCAGCACCACGGTCGCGGCGCAGACCAGCGCGAACGCGCCGAGGGCCGGGTACGAGTGCACCCGGACACCGACCGACAGCAGCCCGAACGAGCAGGCGGCCAGCAGGACCAGCACGTTGACGGGTACCCGGCACAGCATCTGGACGGCGTGCCGCACACGGCCCAGCCGCATGCTCCGAAGGCGCCGGTCCAGTTCGGTGTCGGTCCGCAACTCCGCCTCGATCACGGCGAGTATCTGCCGCTCCCGCGCGGACAGGACGGGTCCGTCCATCGTCGCCACCTCCCTGCCTGCCAGCCGGTGACGGGACTCTGCCCCGCTGTTGCCCGGCGTACACCGGCTTCTAACGACGTCGCGCGGATTTCCGCCCGCCGCCGGGCAGGGAGTACAGCACCCCGAAGGCCACCACCAACGTTGCGCCCCACAGCAGGCCGAAGCCCCACAGTGCCGCCGCCGCCGACGTCCGCACGCCGGCCACCAGCAGTCCGCAGGAGAGTGCGGACCACACCAGAGCCTGGTACGGCCGCCGTCCGCTCAGTGTCTCCCACAGCCGAGTGCGCACCCGGAACCGCAGGCGGTTCAGCGCCAGGTCCCAGCTGGCGCCGGCCCGCGACGCACCTTCGACTCCGACCCCCGCCGGCCGGAACTCCTCACCGGGGTCCATGCCGCAACACCTCGTCTCCATCGCTGCGCCGCTCCACCGTCGAACGGCCTCGCCTGTCCGCGGTCGTCTACCCGGGTGCTCGGTGCCGACACCAGGCAACGGGTTTCGGCGTCGTCGGCACGGACAGACGCCCACCGTGACCACGGTCCGGAAGGAGAACGCCATGAGCTACGGCCTTGCGCTGGACGTCGACCGGATCCGCCGGGAGGCGCTGCAGACCATGTCCGCCGGTCCGGCGACCACCAGGTACGGGTTGGACACCGAGCGGGTGGTCAGCGTCCTCAACGACGTGGTCGCGGCCGAAGTGGTCGGCTGGCTCCGCTACACGCGGCACGCCGGCTCGGCCGAGCGGGTCGACCGGTCGGTGGTGAGCGAGCTCTTCACCAGGCACGCCGAGCGGGAGATGAGCCATGCGGTCGCCACCGCCGAGCGGATCGGCGAGCTCGGCGGGCAGCCGAACTTCGACCCCGCCACCCTCGCCCAACGCGCGCACACCGACTATGCCGCACCCGACGACGGTGAACTGCGGGCGATGCTGGAGCAGAACCTGCTCGCGGCCCGCATCGTGGTCTCCACCTACCAGGAGATCGCCCGCTGGCTCGGGGACCGCGACCCCACCACCCGGCGGCTGGTCGAGTCCGTCCTGGAGGAGGAGGAACAGAACGCGCACGCCCTGGCCGAGTTGCTGGACGCGTGAGACCCGGGCTCGGTGGTTGCGGCGACGCCGCCACGGCTCGGCGGGCCGCTACGGTGCGGGCATCGGCGGCGGCGCCGGGTCGGGCCCGGGCTCCGGCGGTGTGGGCGGCCCCGGGTCCGGATCGGGCCGCGGTGGTACGGGTACGGGGTCGCCGGGCCCGGGACCGGGGTGGGGGAGCGGGCCCGGAACGGGCGGGTGGGTGTCCGGGTCGGGCGGGACGGGGATGGTCATCGGGCTTCCTCTCGTCATCGGGTCGTCATCGGGCATCCGCTCAGCGGCCGAGTGCGTCGGCCAGCTGCTTCTTGTTCATCTTCGAACGGCCCTTGACGTTCCGGTGCTTGGCCTCGTTGTAGAGCTGGTCGTAGGTCGGACCCTCGGCGCCGCCGTGCGAGCGCAGCCCGCCGCGCCGACCGGAGGAGATGTCCTTCACCGAGCTCCGGCTGGCCGTCTTCGACTCGCCGTGCCGGGCGCGTTCCTTGTTCACCGTCCGGGCCGCGATCTCCTCGGCCCGTTCGGTGCTCTCACCGCGGTCCAGAGCGCTCTCCTTGATGTGTTCGTACTGGCGTTCGCGCTTGGGGCCGGAACCTCGGGGCATGGCCGCCTTCCTCTCGTCCGGGGCGTGCACCGGCCGGGTGCCGGCGGGCTCACCGCGCGCCTACCCGGCTTCCTCCGGGCGACACCCCGGAACCTGCTCCCGGGCCGACGGGTCCGGCTCCGGAGGGTTCGTGGTGCCGTGTGCGGGTACCACAGTGAGCGGAGTGTTCGGGCCGGCGGCCCGGCTCCGTTCCGGGGGCTTCGACCCCCGTCGATCCGACGGCACGCCTGGCGTGCCGGGATTCCGTCGCCTGAAGCAGCCGGGCGGAGCGGTCTCCCATCCCCCGCATCCCGTGCGACCACGCTTCGGGCGGCGATCCGCGCCCCGAGCTGCCGTACCGGTGCGGACCCGTGACACCCCGGGAGATGACCCAAGTGTCCGCCGCCACCGCCAAACCCGTCAGCGCCGCCCTCCCCGACACCAGCCGACGCCCCACCCGGCAGGAGATGCGCGCCATGGGCAAGGCCGAGGCCCGCGCGCTCAGCGACGCCCTCTTCGGCCGGCTCGCCGAACTGGCGCCCGAGACCCACGCCTACAGCTACGTCCGCGGCACCATCATCGAACTCAACATGCCGCTGGTCCGCTTCGCCGCCGCCGGCTTCCGGCACCGCGCCGCAGAGACGGAGGACATCCTCCAGGTCGGCACCATCGGCCTGATCAAGGCCGTCGACGGCTACGACCACCGGCGCGGTGTCGAGTTCCCCACCTACGCGTTGCCCACCATCACCGGCGAGATCAAGCGCTTCTTCCGCGACACCTCGTGGCCGCTGCGGGTGCCCCGCAGCACCCAGGAGCTCTACCTCCAGGTCGCCCGCGCCTCCGACCGGCTCGAACAGCAGCTCGGCCACCTCCCCACCCCCGAGGAGATCGCCGAGGACCTGCAGCTCACCACCGACCAGGTCACCACCGGACTGGGCGCCGGACGCGCCTACCGCTGTGACTCCCTGGACGCGCCCCACGACGACGGCGACGACAGCGGCACCGCCCTGGTCGACCGCCTCGGCGAGCGGGACCACGAACTCGAACTCGTCGTCCTGCGTGAGGCCGTCCGTCCCCTGCTGCCCGGCCTCACGCAGCGCGAGCGCACCGTCCTGCTGCTCCGTTTCTGGGGCGACCGGACCCAGTCCGAGATCGCGCAGCGCATCGGCGTCTCCCAGATGCACGTCTCCCGGCTGCTGAGTGCCACCCTCGCCCACCTGCGCGACCAGATCGAAGCCGGTGAGAGCGGTCACTGACGACGGTTGACCGGGCGGCACCGCGGTTCGGGCCGGGGCGACCCGAACCGTCCGTCGCGCCGCCTGCGCAGTTCCTCGCCGGACCCGAGGCCGTTGGGGGAGGACCGCGCCTTTGGCCAGGGACTCGGGACCCGGGACCCGGGAAGGCACCCCGTCGGTGGTCCGGACGGGACGACCCGTTCTACGCTGGTGCCGTTCTGTGGCAGGACGTTCTGTGACGTTTTGTTCCCGGAGGCTGCCGATGAGCGACGATTCGGCTGAGCGCGCCGTACTGCAGGCCACGGTGGACCGGCTGCGAGCCGAGGCGGACGGCCTGCGTGCGGCCATGCGGACCAGGGGCGTCATCGAGCAGGCCAAGGGGCTGCTCACCGAGCGGCTCTCGTGCACTCCCGACCAGGCCTTCGAGGAGCTGGTACGGCGCTCGCAGGAGAGCAACCGCAAGCTCGTCGAACTCGCCGCCGAGCTGCTCGGCCTCGCCGCACCGCCCGGTGCCGCCGACCCGGTGACCACCGCCGACCCGCTGCCCGAGTCCGACTCCGAGCCCCGGCCGCGAGCCGCCGACCCGACACCGCCGACGACCGGCGTCCGGGCGTCCGGGCACCCGCCCGCGGCCGCTTCCGAACCGGCCACCGAGGGCTTCGCGACCCGCTACCACCTGGCTGCCTCCGCGCTCGCCTCCGCCGCAGGACCGGACGACCTCGCCCGACAGCTGCACGAGTACGCCCTCGCCCCGCTCGGCGCCGCTGCGGTCGTCCTCGCACTGCTCGAACCGGACGGTGCGCTGCGCCTGGTCGGCAGCCACGGCGTCCCCGCCCACCAGCTGAGCCAGTGGCAGCGGATCCCGCCGCGCACCGCCGTCCCGCTCACCGAGGCCGCCCAGCTCGGCACCACCGTGTGGGTGCACAGCCGCGAGGAGTTCGCCGCCCGATACCCGGACCTGACCGGTGAGGACCTCATCCCCGGACGCACCGTCTGCGCCGAGCCGCTGCGCACCGGCCGACGGCTGATCGGTGCGATGAAACTCGGCTGGACCGATGACTTCCGGCCGGACCCGGGCACCACCCGCTACCTCTCCGCCGTCGCCCGGCTGACCGCCGCGCAGCTGCTGCGGATGGTCTCCGCCGACACCGGGGGCCCCAGCCCCCCGGAGCCCTCCGGCGAGCCCTGGTTCCGGGCGGTGCTGGACGCCCTGCTCGACCCCGTGCTCATCCTCGCCGCCGTCCGCGAACCCACCGGCGAGGTGACCGACCTCCGGGTGGAACACGCGAACGCGGCCACCGTCGACCTCGCCGACCGCACCGGAGAGGACATCGTCGGCCACCGCGTCACCGAGCTCTACCCGGGCATGGTGGCCTCCGGCACCTTCCGGCGGCTCCTGGACGTGGCCGCCACCGGAACCCCGTACCAGGGCCGGGTGGAGCAGTTCCTGGAGGTGGTCGGCGGCACCGTGCACGCCTCGACGATGACCCTGCACGCCACGCCCTTCCTCGACGGGGTGCTGGTCAGCTGGCGCACCCACGACGAGCAGGAACGGCAGCAGATCCAGCTCGCCCAGGCCCAGCGGCTCGCCGGTCTCGGCACCTGGAGCTGGCAGCGCGGCTCGACCCGGATCGGCTGCTCGCCCGAGTTGGGACGACTGCTCGGACTGCCCGAGGAGTCCGACGGGCTCGACCTCCGGACCGTCCTGGCGGCGATCAGCCCCGACGACCGGGACGGGGTCAGAGCGGTCGCCGAACGGCTGCTCGCCGGGCAGAGCCCCGCGACGGCCGAGTTCCAGGTCACGGGCTTCGGCGGGCTCGGCGGCCTGGGTGGTCCCGGTGGTTCCGGTGCTCCCAGGGGGCCGGCCGATGCCCGGCGCAGCCTGCGGGCGATGGCCGAAGCCGTACCCGGCGCGGTTCCCGGCGTCGTGGTGGCCATCCGCGGTGTGGTGCAGGACGTCACCGCCTGGCGCCGCACCGAGCAGGCGCTGTCCGACGCCCGCAGCCGGCTCGCCGACCAGCGGCGGCAGACCGCGGTCGAGCACCGCGCCGTCCGGACGCTCCAGCACGCGCTGATGGACGTGCCGCGCGGCCCGCACGAACCGGACCTGGAGGTCGCCGTCCGCTACCTGCCCGCCGAACGCGAGAGCAAGGTCGGCGGCGACTGGTACGACGTCCTGAGCCTCCCGGACCGGATGGTCCTGGTCGTGGTCGGCGACGTCTCGGGACACGGCCTGCGCGCCGCCGCCGGCATGGCCCAGCTCCGGCACGCGCTGCGCGGCATGGCGTACACCGGCCTCCCGCCCGACGAGGTGCTCGGGCGGCTCAACCGCATGCTCTGCCACGAGCGCAGCGAGTACATCGCGACCGCCGTCTGCGGCCTGCTCGACCCGGCCACCCGGACGCTCGGCTGGGCACGGGCCGGGCACCTGCCGCCGGTGGTGGCCCAGGACGGTGCCGTCCGCCTGCTGGACCTGCCCGACGGGCTGGTGCTCGGTGCCGAGCCCTCGGCGCGCTACGGCACCGCCCGGCTGCGCCTCCCGCCCGGGAGGACCGTCCTGCTCTACACCGACGGTCTGGTCGAACGGCGCGGCGACGACCTGGGCCGAGGCCTGGACCGGTTGCTCCGGGCGGTCGAGGAGTACCGGGCACCGGAACTGGAGGGCTGTCTCGACCACGTCCTGCGCCGCCTCGGTGCGCCGAACCCGCTGGACGACACCTGCCTGGTCGGCCTCCGCCTGCGCTGACCGGACGTCCTCGTCCCCGGAAGGCGCTCCAGAGCCTGCACCTGACCGGCACCTGTACCGGGCCGGCACGGGTCCGAGCGAGCAGCCCGACGCCTGGGGGCCGGGCACGGGGCGTCGGCCACCCACTCCTCGGGCCGCCCGCCACCGGGACCGGTCAGTGCGTGCGGACGGGTTGTCGATCTATCGTGGAGGGGCGTGGCCCCGCGTGTACGGGAGGAGCCCATCCGATGGATGCACACCCGGCGGACGCCGACCGGTTCACCGTCTCCGCCAGGCCCTGGGCCCGCGGGGTGCTGCTCGGGCTGCAGGGCGAGCTCGACCACGACAGCGCGGGCCCGCTGCGCGAGGCACTGGAGGCGGTCCTGCGGGAGTCCCCGGAACGGCTGGTGGTGGACTGCTCGGGCCTCGACTTCTGCGACTCGACCGGCCTCAACCTGCTGCTGCGGGCCCGGCTGACCTCCGAGGCGGCCGGTGGCCTGATCGTCCTCGTCGGGCCGCCGCCGGTGGTCGCCCGGATGCTGGAGGTCACCGGAGCACAGGACATCTTCCGGGTGTACGCCACGGTCGAGGAGGCAACTGCGGAACCGGGCGGCACCTGATGGGTGGCAGTCGGGAGTCGGCGGAGCCGCAGAGCCGCAGGCTGGTGCTGGCCGGGTCCCGGGGCGCCGTCCGCCGCTGCCGCGAGTTCACCCGCGAGACCCTGCGCGACTGGGGCTGGCTGCCGGCCGTCGGAGCCGAGCAGCGATCGGCGGCCGAGGACGTGCTGCTGATGACCAGCGAACTGGTGACCAACGCCTGCCTGCACGCGGGTGGTCCGAACGAACTGGTACTGCGCCGGAGCGGCCCGGTGCTGCGCATCGAGGTGTCGGACGACAACCCGTGCCCGCCGGTGCTCCAGATCACCCGGCCGCCCTCCCAGCCGGGCGGCCACGGGCTCAGGGTGGTCGACCGGCTGGCGCGGGCCTGGGGCAGTGAGCCGAACGGGGCGGGGAAGCGGGTCTGGCTGGAGGTCCGCTCCCCGCAGCCGCAGTGACCCGCCGTGCTGGTGCCTCGCGGTGCTGACGTCCCGCCGTGCCGGTGACCCGCGGTGTCGGTTGCCGTTGGAGCCGGTGGTCCGTGCTGAGCTGCCGGGATTCGGTCCGGACTCCGCAGGAGGTCGAAGGGTCGGCCGATCCGGCCGGTCGATGGCGGGTGTGCCGGACCCGGCCCCGGGTAGGCGTCCGGTATGACCGGAATGGACGAAACCGGCCCGAACGACCAGGAACCGGACCCGGAGTTGCCCGAGCTGTGCGACGAGTGCGGCACGGTGCTGGACGACGGGGAGGAGCTCTACGCACTCGTCCCGGACTCCTCCGCGCTGCACGCCTTCGACCCCGACTTCGACGGTAAGCGGGTGCTCACCGCCTGCAGTCTGGACCACCTGGCCGAACTGGTGGAGCAGTACCGCCGACGTCCCTACGTCGCCGAGGAGCAGTGGGCCGGCAAGGTGTGCCGGGCACTGGAGCACAGTGGCGAGGCGCTGACGCTGGAGGCGCTCGCACTGGCCAGCGGCCTCTCCAAGGACCAGGTCGGCCGCGCGGTGAAGTGGCAGAACGAGAGCGCCCGGCTCTGGTACGAGCGGTACGGCGACAGCGCCGGCAGCGCGGGCGGCGGCGAGCCGTAGGCGTCCTGCCGCGTCGGCACCGCCCGCACCGGCCGCTTGCCCCCCGCACCGGCCGTCGGCACCGGCGGGCGTCGGTACGCCGTGCCGGGAACAGTGGGAGAGTGGATCGGGCAGGCGTCGGTGCACGGCTCGACCCCGGTCCGGTGCGGTCGCCAGCAGGGATACCGAGTTCAGCCGAGGTCCGAGGATGCGAGAGCTCCCCCCACCACCCGCCGAGCGCGGGCCGCAGAGCGGTGCGCCGCACAGCGCGCAGACCCTGTCCGACAGCGGACTGCGGCAGCTGCTGGCCGGGCTGACCGCCGTCCGGGACGGTGACTTCGGCATCCGGCTGCCGCCGGGCCCGGGACTGCTGGGCGAGATCGCCACCGTCTTCAACGACATGGCCGACCAGCTCTCCCGGGTGAACTCCGAGGTGACCCGGGTGGCGCGCGAGGTCGGTACCGAGGGCAGGCTCGGCGGTCAGGCCGAGGTGCCGCAGGCGGTGGGCACCTGGCGGGACCTGACCGACTCGGTCAACTTCATGGCCGGCAACCTGACTGCGCAGGTCCGCTCGATCGCCCAGGTCGCGACGGCGGTGGCCAAGGGGGATCTGACGCAGAAGATCGACGTGGACGCGCGGGGCGAGGTCCTCGCCCTGAAGAGCACCATCAACACGATGGTGGACCAGCTCTCGGCGTTCGCCGGTGAGGTGACCCGGGTCGCGCGGGCGGTCGGCACCGAGGGTGACCTCGGCGGGCAGGCCACCGTCCAGGGCGTCTCGGGCACCTGGAAGGACCTCACGGACAACGTCAACGTCATGGCGTCCAACCTGACCGGCCAGGTCCGCTCGATCTCCCAGGTGGCGACGGCGGTCGCCAAGGGCGACCTCTCACAGCGGATCACCGTGGAGGCCAAGGGCGAGGTCGCGGCACTGGCCGGGGCGATCAACACCATGGTCGACACCCTGTCGGCGTTCGCGGACGAAGTGACCCGGGTGGCCCGCGAGGTCGGCACCGAGGGCATCCTCGGCGGCCAGGCGCGGGTCCCCAACGTGGCCGGGACCTGGAAGGACCTGACCGACAACGTCAACTTCATGGCCCACAACCTCACCAGCCAGGTCCGCAACATCGCCCAGGTCACCACCGCCGTCGCCCAGGGCGATTTGACCCGCAAGATCGACGTCGACGCGCGGGGCGAGATCCTCGCCCTGAAGACCACCATCAACACCATGGTCGACCAGCTCTCCGCCTTCGCCGCCGAGGTCACCAGGGTCGCCCGCGAGGTCGGCAGCGAAGGGCGGCTGGGCGGCCAGGCCGAGGTCGAGGGCGTCTCGGGCACCTGGAAGCGCCTCACCGAGAACGTCAACGGACTCGCCGGGAACCTCACCCGGCAGGTCCGGGCCATCGCGGAGGTCACCAGCGCGGTCGCCGAGGGCGACCTGACCCGCTCCATCACCGTCGACGCCTCCGGCGAGGTCGCCGACCTCAAGGACAACATCAACGCCATGGTCGGATCGCTGCGCGACACCACCAGGGCCAACCAGGAGCAGGACTGGCTCAAGACCAACCTGGCCCGCCTCACCGGCCTGATCCAGGGCCACCGCGAACTCGCGGTGGTGGCAGAGCTGATCATGGACGAGCTCACGCCGCTGCTCTCGGCCCAGTACGGCGCCTTCTACCTCGCCGAGGAGGGCGCCGAGCACACCGAACTCGTCCTGATCAGCTCCTACGGCCGCCAGGACGGCGCCGGTCCGACCCGGATCCGGCTCGGCAGTTCACTGGTCGGCCAGGCCGCCCGCAGCCGCCGTACCATCGCGGTCACCGACCTCCCGCCCGGCTACGCCACCATCTCCTCCAGCCTCGGCCGGGCCGCCCCGCGCGAGCTGGTCGTGCTGCCGATCGTGGTCGAGGATCAGCTGCTCGGCGTGGTCGAGGTGGCCGCACTGCACCCCTTCAGCCAGTTGCACCGCGACTTCCTGGAGCGCTTCGCCGAGGCGGTCGGCGCCAACCTGAGCACGCTGCTGGCCAACGCCCGCACCGACGAGCTGCTGGGGGAGTCCCAGCGGCTGACCGCCGAACTCCAGTCCCGTTCCGAGGAGTTGCAGGCCGGGCAGGAGGAGCTGCGCCGCTCCAACGCCGAACTGGAGGACAAGGCCGACCTGCTGGCCGCGCAGAACCGGGACATCGAGGCGAAGAACCTGGAGATCGAGCAGGCCCGCCGTGAACTGGAGGCACGTGCCCAGCAGTTGACCCGGACCTCGATGTACAAGTCCGAGTTCCTCGCCAACATGAGCCACGAACTGCGCACCCCGCTCAACAGTCTGCTCATCCTCGCCCAGCTGCTCTCCCAGAACCCGGTCGGCAACCTGACGCCCAAGCAGGTCGAGTACGCCGAGGTGATCCGGTCGGCCGGCTCCGACCTGCTGCAGCTGATCAACGACATCCTCGACCTGTCCAAGGTGGAGGCGGGGAAGATGGACGTCAGCGTCGAGACCTTCCCGCTGCGCGAGCTGCTGGAGTACGTCGAGTCGACCTTCCGCCCGCTCGCGGGGCAGAAGAACCTGGACTTCGAGGTGGTCACCGGGCCCGGGGTTCCCGAGGAACTGGTCACCGACCAGGCCCGGTTGCTCCAGGTGCTGCGCAACCTGCTCTCCAACGCGATCAAGTTCACCGACCGGGGCCGGGTGGAGCTGCGGATCGAGCCGAGCAGTCCGGGCGAACTCCCCGAGGAGCTCCGCCACTCGGCGGGCACGCTCGCCTTCCGGGTCACGGACACCGGCATCGGCATCGCCGACCAGCACCTGGAGTCCATCTTCGGGGCCTTCCAGCAGGCGGACGGCACCACCAGTCGCAGGTACGGCGGAACCGGGCTCGGCCTGTCCATCAGCCGGGAGCTCGCCCATCTGCTCGGCGGCACCATCACCGTCGTCAGCACTCCGGGCGGGGGCAGCCGCTTCACCCTGCACCTGCCCGTCGGCACCCGCCCGAAGGACGGGCCGGAGACCGACGGGCAGCGGCCCGGGCCGCCCGGACTCCTGGTCGTCGAGGCCGACTCGCCCGGCCTGCTGACCCTGCTCGCGGAGAGCACCACGGCGGGCCGGGAACCGGCGATCACGGTCCGCAGTGCCGACGGGGTGGCCGAGACCCTCGCGGCGCTGGCGGCCGAACCCTGCCGCTGCCTAGTCCTCGACCTCGCGCTCCCCGACGACGGGGCACGGCGGCTGCTGGCCGCTCTGGCGGAGGGCGGCCACACCGTTCCGGTGCTCGGTTACCCGGGCGGGCCGGGGGAGCAGCTCCGGCCCTTCCAGGCCGAGCACCTCGACGTGGTCGTCGGCCTCGACGACCTGCGCGAGCGGATCGTCCGCGCGATCGGCAGCGCGAGCTCCGCCCGGCCCGGCCGGCCCCGGCCCGGTCGGGCGGCCGAGCCCGGTCGGCCGGTGCCACTCGACCAGGGCGACGACCCGCTGTCCGGCCGGACCGTACTGGTGGTCGACGACGACGTCCGGACCGTCTACGCCATCACCGGGATCCTGGAACTGCACGGTGTCCGGGTGCTGCACGCCGAGAACGGGCGGGCCGGGCTGGAACTGCTGCGCGACCACCCCGACATCGGCCTGGTCCTGATGGACATCATGATGCCCGAGCTCGACGGCTACGCGGCGACCGCGGCGATCCGGGACACCGCGGAGTTCGCGACGATCCCGATCATCGCGGTGACCGCCAAGGCGATGCCGGGCGACCGGGCCAAGAGCCTCGCCGCCGGTGCCAACGACCACGTCACCAAACCGGTGGACGCGGAGTACCTGGTCAGCCGGATCCGGCGCTGGCTGGAGCGGTGATGAGCACGGTGACAGCCATGGTGACGGGCACGGCAGCAGCGGTGGTGACGACCACGGTGACGACCACGGTGATGGGCACGGTGGCGACCACGGAGATGACCAGGGAGGGGGCCGCATGACCGTGACCGGTTCGATGACGGCCGCGCAGCCGGACGGGCCGGAGCCGGGCGCCCGGGAACTGGCCGCCGCGGTGCGCAGGCTCCAGGCCGAGCTGGCCGGCCTGCGCTCCGCGCTGGCCGCCCGGCCGCTCGTCGAGGTCGCCACCGGCATCCTGGCGGAGCGCCTCGGCTGTCCGCCCGCCGACGCCGCCGAGCAACTCGCCGTACTCGCGGGGCAGGCGCACGTCCGGGTACCCGAGCTCGCCGCCGAGATCCTGGGCGAGCACGCGGACACCGGTGCACCGACCGGGGCCGGACCGTCCGGCGACGATTCCGCACCGCCGGCCACCGGTCTGGCCGCTGCCGGTCCAACCGCCGCCGGGCCGACTGCCGCCGGGCCGCCCGCGGCTGCGCCGACCGTCGACGGCCGGGCCGTCGCCGCCCCTGCGGCAGCCGGTACCGATCCGCAGGCCGCCGCCGGGGCGGTGCTCGAACACGTCGGCAGCCTGCTCGGCGTCACCGGCGTCGTGGTCTGGGCGGTCGAGCCGGGTGGTGGGCTCGGCCTGGCCGGGGCCGCGGGCTTCCTGGAGGCTGCGGTCAGAGGCTGGCGGCACATCCCGCCCGGAGTGGCCTGCCCGGCCCAGGAGGCTGTCCGTACTGGTCGGGAACTCATGCCGGACGCCCTCGCCGTAGGCGGCGCACCCACCCTCGGGCAGGCGGCGGCCCCCTACCGCGCCGTGCTGCCGATCCGCCGGCACGGCCGCCTGCTCGGTGCCCTGGAACTCGCCTGGCCCAGCAGCCCGTCCGAGCCGACCGAAGCAGTACGCCGCCAGCTGCGGGCGCTCGCCGATGTCTGCGCGCTGACGCTGCCGACGCCGTCCGCGCTGTCCGCTCCGCCCGCGCCGACTGCGCCGCCCGTACTGTCCGTTCGGCCCGGCCGGCAGGTGGCAGGGACGACGCCCGGCAGTGTGCCCGAGGCCGACCTCGGCACCGGGCTCGGCACCGTCCCGGACGCCGTTCTCGACGCCGTTCTCGACCCGGCTCTGCTGCTCGCTCCGGTTCCAGGGCCGGACGAGCAGCCTGCCGACTTCCGGATCCTGCGCGTCAACAGCCGTTTCGTCGACCCGGCCGGCCGGCCCGCCCACACCCTGGAGGGCGCCTCACTGGTCGAGACCTACCCGCTCGCCTGTGCCGAAGGGCTGCTGGAACGGCTGCACCGGGTGCACGCCACCGGTGAGCCGATCCGTGGCGCGGAACTGCGCCTGAGCTTCCGGGGCGGCGAACTGCCTTTGCCGGCCCGGCCGGAGATCGCCGTGGTCCGCCTCGACGGCCACCTGCTGCTCAGCTGGCGGTTCGCGGAGGAGGACGCCAGGCAGACCGCCCTGGTCCGCAACGCCCAACGGCTGGCCCGCCTCGGCGGTTTCGAGGAAGACCTGGTCAGCGGCGCCATCTGGTGGAACTCCGGGCTGTACGAACTGCACGGGCTGCCGCCGCACGCCACCCCGGTCCCGTTCGCCGCCCTGCCCGCCCACGTCCACCCCCAGGACGAGCAGACCGTCCGACGGCTGGTGCGCAGCGTTCTGGAACAGCACCGGGAGTCCTCCGCGGTCTTCCGCCTCGTCCGGCCCGGCGGACCGACCCGCTACACCCGGGTGGTCGCCGAACCTGTCACCGGCACCGGCACCGGCGCTGACTCCGACTCGGACTCCGGTGGACGGCTGATCGCGGTCCGCGGGGTCTACCAGGACGTCTCGACCCAGCACTGGACCGAGATCGCCCTCGCGGCCACCCGCGAACGGCTCGCCGACAGCGAACAGCAGGCCGCCGAGCGCCACCGCCTGGCACTGCGCCTCCAGCAGGCCATCCTGCCGTCCGAACCGCCGCCGCTGGACGCCGCCGGACTGCGCGCCGCCGTCCGCTACCGCCCCGCCGCCCAGGAGGAGCGGGTCGGTGGGGACTGGTACGACGTGGCGCTGCTGCCCGACGGCGCCGTCCTGCTGGCGGTCGGCGACATGGCCGGACACGGCGTGGAGGCCGCCACCGGCATGGTCGCGCTGCGCAACGCCCTCCGCGGCCTGGCGGTCACCGGGGCGGGCCCGGCCCGGCTGCTGGGCTGGCTCAACTCCGCAGCCGCCGGACTCACCGACCCGAACACCGCCACCGCCGTCTGCGCCCGCTACGAGCCCGCCCGTCGGGAGTTGTGCTGGGCCAGGGCCGGGCACCTGCCGCCGATCCTGGTCCGGGAAGGCCGGGGGCGGCTGCTGCCGATGCCGAACGGGATCCTGCTGGGCGCCGGACCCGAGGCCCAGTACGAGGAGTTCACCCTGCGCCTCGACCCCGGCGACATCCTGCTGCTCTGCACCGACGGACTGGTCGAACGCCGGGACCGCCCGGTCGAGGACTCGCTGCGCGACCTGGTGGACGGCTTCAACTGGCCCGGCGGCGACCTGGACGACCTGTTGGACCGCCTACTGGCCCGGAGCACCGCCGAAACCGACGACGACACCTGCCTGATCGCCGTCGAGGTGGCGCCGGAGTGCCGCACCGAGTGAGGCTCTGTCAGATCCGGTGGGGGTGGTCGCGGTGGCTCGGTCGACGGCGCTGCTCCTGGCCGCCGTGCTGCCGGAGTTGACGCCATGTCGGTCGGCCGAGGTCACCGGCCGGCCGGCTTCGGAGAGCGGGAGACCGTCAGCCCCGGATGGCGAACTGGCCGAGATAGCGCAGAGAGGTGCCGTACGGGTTGGTGACGATGTTGGGAGCGAAGACACAGATCGCAGCGTCGGCCGGCTCTGCTGACTCGACCTGTGGCAGCCACTGGTCGGCGTACGAGGCCTCCCGAAGGAGTACTGCAGGGGGAACCGGGGCGAGGTGGCCGATGTCCTGGGCGTGGATGACTTCGACGCACATCGGGTTGAACTCGGCGATTCCCGCCTCCCCCATGAAAGCGGATGGCTCTGCGTCCCCGTTCTCGGACCACCTCTGGTCGATGTAGTCGCGGACGGCCTCCTCCGAGGAGAACCGGCCGCGCGAGAGGAAAACGTGCACCACGCCGACTTCAGTCACCGGACGATTGTCGCCCACGGCCGAACCGGCGGGCGACCCGCCATGACGCTGCCGCTCGCACACCGGCTCCGCCGTCAACGAGTCGCCGAGGCCGCTTCTGGAACAGACCCCGTCATTCCGACCGTGGATCGTGCCCTCGGGGCCACTGGTTCCCGGGACGCCTCGTCTGGCAGTGTTGGCGGATGGCCGAGCGCGAGGATTCCAACCCTGACGACTGGTCGGCGCATGCGCTCCAGTCGTTCCTGACCGCTGTGTGGAGCATGGTCGTCGACGAGGACAGCTACACCGACGGCTACCCGTCGTGGATCGATTCCAGAGGCAGCCGGCGGGGCGGCGTTCCCGCCGACGGGGGGACGGACGCGTTGCAGCGGGTCCTGGCGTGCGGCGTGGACCCGGACGATCTGACCGATGTCGTGCGGGAGATGCAACACGACCTCCTCTACGGAGTCTGCCAGCTGATCGACGATCCAGGACTGTTGGGCATCGGGCTGGACGAGGACTGGTCCGAGCCGACGGACTTCCGCTGGGAGCTCGTGGCGGTCCGCACCGAGGAGCCGGCAGGACGGTCCCCGATCCACGGGCTGCACTCCTCGCTCGATGAGCTCGACCCCAGTGGCCGCGACGGTGCGACACGTGGCAGACCCGTTCCTGCTCGGCTGCCGGGCCACCCGCTGCATGCCAGGCTGGCCGTCGCCCACGCACGTGCGGGCGACCGAATCCAGGCGATCAACACCTGGCGGAAGGCAACCGGTGCGCCCGTGACGGAGGCAAAGGCAGCCATCGACCTCCTGCTCGACCAGGTGCGGCAAGATCCAGGAAGCGCGTCCTGATGCTCCGCCGGGCGGCGGGGATCCTGCCTGCGGGCGCCGGAGGACGGATGCGTACGGCGTGATCACCGGTTGTGTGGGCAGCCCGAGATCAGGACCAGCCTGCCGATCAACGTATCCACCCGTGCCGGAGCCAACCCCCACGGCCTGCAGCCGGATCCGCTCCCGTGCGGCCCTCCCGGCGCCGGTCGACCCGCCGCCCTGCGCGTGCCCCACATCCCAGGACCACCGGGCCCCGGCCGCTGCTGTTCGTCGAACGACCAGGGCGCCACCCGGCCAGGTCAGTTCCCTTCGGCCAGCTCCCACAGATGCACGGACGTTCCGTCCTCGGAGATCGTGTACCAGGTGCCGCCCCCCGCTCCGCGGGCAGGCCCCGAGACGGGAACGGGGTAGGAGATCTCGCCACGCAGGGTCATCCCGTGCACGTCGACCAGCCAGTGACGGGCCGTGCCGTATTCGGCGTCGCACTCGGACGTCCCGGCAACCAGGGTGTCCTCGTCGACGAAGGCCGCGTCAAAGTCCCAGTAGGTCCTGGACTCGCCAGTGCTCCCCGGGTGTGCCGGCACGGTGTCCTGGGCGTCCAGTTCCCGCAGGACCGAACCGTTCCCCACCTCGTGGAGGGAGAGCGACCACTGCCCGATGTCAACGGTCAGGAGGCGCCGGCCGGACGGGCTCACCGCCAGGAGGACCTGCTCGATCCCGATCTGCTCGGTGGTCAGCTGCTGCCCGTCCCAGCGGCCCCACAGCGCAGGCGACCCTTCCTCGCCCTCGCCCACACTCAGCCCCATCTGCGCAGGGTCCGGGTGTGGAGTGTGCTCGGATTCGGAGGCCACGGTCATGGTGTCCACACGTCCCAGGACCCTTCCGTCCCCGGCGTCCAGGACCACCCACAGTTCCTGGTAGTCCTCCGTGTCCCCGTCGCCGCCCAACGGAGCGCGGACGTGGGCCCACACGAGCCCGCCGTCCGCACTGACCGCGACTGAGCCGCTGTCAGCGTAGCGGTGGTCCTGGTCGTGCGCGTATTCGTCGAACGAGGGGTGCAGGAGGGTGCAGCCGCCGTACCAGCAGCCGTGCTGCACTTCCCAGCGCGTCGTACCGGTCGCCTTCACCGAACGCACCGCGTGCACGCCGGCGAACACCGCGGCGTCCCGCTCCGGTGACACCGTCACCGATCCGAAGTGGCGCGGCCAGGGCGCCGGGAAGCGGACCTCCGACGTTCGACCCGTACCCGGCACGTCCAGGTCGAGGGCCACCACCTCGGTGTCACCACGCTGCACGAGGATCCTGCGGTCGGGCCAGTGCAGTACCCGCGGAGCCTCTGCTGCCGCCGGCTCCAGCGGAGCGGCGATGGTGGTGACGAGACGAGCGGTGATGGTCACGGTTTCTTCCAGCCACAGACGACGGACGGTGCGACCCCAACCCTATGGGGGGAACGCAGACGTCGCCGGGCGGACCCGGCACCGCGACACGACGACCCCGACGCTCGCCGGCTCGCCGCCCGCGTTCCACTGAGCTGGCTCCGGCCGGCGACATTGCCAATGGGACGAGGACCAGGTGTGGACCGGTGCGCGGGTGGCGACGCTGATCGGCCGGAAGTTCCACGTGTCCTCATGGGGGGCGAAGCCGGCGGATCGCTGTACGTCTCCCGGTCCGACGAGACCTTGCTGTAGACCGCGGCCGCCGACTTCACCTCGGCGGTGATCAGCTGTCGCCCGGTGACCATAACCACCCCCCCGGAGCCTTTGAGTACTTGGTCGAGATCTGGCCCCAGGCGTCAGCCGACCGCCGCCCGCCGCCTCAAGTGATCCATGTGCCGGTCGGTCTTACACGATCTTCCAGACACGCTCATCGAGGCTGCATGTGCGTGGATTGCCTCTCGGCATCGCGGATGGCGCGGGCGGCGTTGATCAGGCCGATGTGGCTGAAGGCCTGCGGGAAGTTACCGAGGGCCTCCCCTGTGGCGGAGTCGGTTTCCTCGGCCAGCAGCCCGACGTTGTTGGCATGCGCGAGGGCGGTCTGGAAGACGTGCCGTGCGCGGGTGGTGTCGCCGGTGAGGGCGAGGGCATGGGCAAGCCAGAAGGTACACAGCAGGAAGGCGCCTTCGTCTTCCGGCAGCTCGTCGCTGAGGTAGCGGCGGACCAGGCCGCCGCGGTCGGTCAGGTGGGTGGCGATGGCCAGCACGGTGGACTGGACGCGGGGGTCGTCAGGCGGCAGGAAGCCGACGATGGGCAGCATCAGCGTCGAGGCGTCGAGTTCCTCAGTGCCGAATGCCTGGGTGAAGGCGCCCAGGCGGGGACTCCAGCCGCGCTCTTCGATGGCTTCGCGGATCCGGTCGCGCTCGTGCCGCCAGTAGGGTGCGCGGGCTTCGGCCTGGAGCGTGGGTGCCATGGCGATGGCACGGTCCAAGGCGACCCAGCACATCAGTTTCGAGTGCAGGAAGTGTCTGCTGGGCCCGCGTCGCTCCCAGATGCCCTGATCCGGTTGGGACCACCGCTGGGCGGCTGTCTCCGCCGCCTGGACCAGGAGTGTGCGGGTGACTGGGTCCAGACGCTCGCCGGGCGGGAGGGTCTCGTGAGCGGCGTCGAGGAGTTCGCCGTAGACGTCGAGTTGACGTTGGCGCCACGCGTCGTTGCCGCTCCGAACGGGGCTGCTGTCGCGCCAGCCGGTCAGGTGGGGCAGGAGCCGCTCGCTCAGATCGCGTTCCCCGCCGATGCCGTACATGATCTGCAGGTCGACGCCGCGGTCGAGCTGGTTCACCGCGGCTCGGGCGAGGAAGTCGAAGAACTTCTCCTTCTCCTTGTGGCAGGCGGCCGTGGCCAGCGCCTGAAGGGTGAAGCTCGCGTCGCGGACCCAGGTGTACCGGTAGTCCCAGTTGCGTGTTCCGCCCACTCGCTCGGGCAGGGAGGTGGTGGCCGCCGCGACGATGGCGCCGGTCGGCGCGAACGTCAGGGCGCGCAGCACCCGTCCGCTGTGGCCCACCTCGTCCTGCCAGGGGCCGACATACGCGCGATGGAGCCGCGACCACGAGCGCCAGCCGTTGACGGTGTCGCCGAGGCGGCGTCGGATACGCCCGGCACGCCAGCGCATCGGCTCGCGCTCCCAGGCCGGCACGACGTTCAGGGCGAATCCCAGGCGGTGCCCTGCCCGCAGCGGGATCCGGCCGTGTGCCGTGGAGCCGCTGACCCGCAAGTCTACGGGGCTCGACAGGAGCAGGATGTGGGCGCCCCCGTGCGCGGCGAGTCCGCCCCGCAGGGGTGAGAGGAGCGGGTGGACCAGTCCGAACTCCGGGCGCGGCGCGTAGGCGATCTCGATGGTCACCTGTCCTTCGGTGCAGGTGATCTGGCGCAGGAGCACTCCCGGGGAGGTGCTGCCGAGTGCGTGGCCGCGTTCGCGCCGTCCCAGGGCGAGGGCGTCGCGCAGCACCGCCGTGCCGTCGGCCGTGCGGAAGGTCGTCTCCAGGACGAGAGTGTCTTCGAGGTAGCGGCGGCTGGTGTCGGCAGGTTCGGTGGGGCGGATGGACCAGTGGCCTGCGCTCTCGTCGAGGAGGCGGGCGAAGATCGCCGGGCTGTCGAATCGGGGAAGGCACAGCCAGTCCACTGAGCCGTCGGAGGTGACCAGGGCGGCCGAACGGCAGTCGGAGAGCAGGGCGTGGTCACTGATCGGTCGTGCGCTCATTCGTCGCATCCCGTCCATCTCGGGCCGGGCGAGGCGGTCCGGTGAGGACGACGTGAGGATCGGTCGCCCGCGCCGCAGGTTGCTTCAGATGCCTGAGGAGCATTGATCCCGAAGCCTCCGTTCACAGCGGATTCACCCAACGTCATACCTCGGCTGTAGGAGGAGCCAAGAGCTGCCGTCCGTGCCCCCGATGGCCGCATGCACGCCGTGGCCAGCCTCGCGGTTCACGAGCTCGGGAACAGGGGACCGCCCGCCATCAGGCCGCCGTCGGCCAGGAGGATGTGCCCGGTGACATAGCTCGCCCCGTCCGACCCCAGGAACTGGACGGCCTGGGCGATCTCCTCCGGGGTGCCCGCACGGTGCATGGGCAGCACCGAATCGACCGCTTCACGCGCCGTGTCGTCGCCGGTGAACCGCTCGTACATGGCGGTCCGGGTGTAGCCGGGCGCGACCGCGTTGACCCGGATACCGTGAGCGGCGCCTTCGAGCGCGGCCGCCTTGGTGATGCCTACGACGGCGTGCTTGCTTCCGACGTACAACGTCGCCCCGGGGTAACCCATCAGGCCGAAGCAGGAGCTGACGTTGACGATGCTGCCGCCGCCCTGTTCCCTCATGACCCGGAACTCGTGCTTCAGGCACAGCAGCGTTCCCTTGACGTTGGTGTCGAAGACGGCCTGGTAGCGTTCGTCGGTCACCTCGCTGACGGGGCTGGGCGTTCCCTCGGTGCCGGCGTTGTTGAAGGCGACGTCGAGCCGTCCGAACCGCGCGACCGCGCGGTCGACGAGCTCCTCCACCTCGGCGTCGAAGCGGACGTCGGCACGCACGAACTCGGCCTGGGCGCCGAGGTCGGCCAGTTCCCTGGCAAACTGCTCACCCACGTCCTCGTGGCGGCCGGAGACCACAAGGTTCGCGCCCTGACGGGCGTAAGCCAAGGCGGTGGCACGACCGATACCGGTGAGTGCGCCCGTGATGAGGACGACGGGATCAGACACGTCGACCATCCCTTTCTGTGATCGTGCAAGTGCACGACAGGTGCGCGGTTGGAACCCGCACGACACTGGGTTCCTCTTCGGGCAGGGGCGTATCCCCCAGTACCCCTGCGAAAAAGGTGTCCCAGCCGGACGACCGGCCGCATCGGACCCGACTGCCGCATCCATCGAACGGCGGCACGTGATGGCCCTTATGGCCCGCGGCCTGGACAGACAACCCGAAGGCAGCCCCATACAGGATGCCCTGCAGACAGCACCGATCGTCCACCGGACGCGGCCCCGGCGACCGCTCCGGTCAGGCCGGCAGCAGCGGCTCATTCCGGGCCCACAGCTCGTCGTCCACGATCCACGGCTTGTTGCTCACACCCTCACGGACGGACGAATCGTCACATCCGTCACGCCCCACCAGCAACAACCAGCAAGATCCTGTTACGAGTTCTAGGGGAGTATCTCGAGCAGTCGATTGCCAAGGACACCGCTTCGTCGGCATCGGGACTGAAAGGACACGCGGAAGGCTGCGTCGGTAGTGCGTGCTGGCGCGCGGCGACGCGATTGGTGCCGTGCCTACGAGAGGCTTTTGAGCATGATCGTGGCCAGGGGGCCAGAGGACGCCGGATTCTGCCCGGTGTACAGGTTGCGGTCAACCATCGTGTATGACTCCCACATCGGGCCGCGCGAGTAGTCTGTGGGAAGGTTCCTGACCTCGTCCTCCATGAGCCACTTGGCCTTGTCGGCGAAGCCGACGCCCGCCTCCTCGTCGTTCGTGAAGCCGGTGACGCGGTAGTTGGCAAACGGTGTGTCACCCTTTTCGTCCCGGGTGGCGAGCAGTGCCGCCGGGGCGTGGCAGACGAGGCCGAGTGGTTTGCCGGACGCGAGGGCTCTCCTCAGCAGCAGCCCGGAATCGGCATCGCACCAGAGGTCCTCCATGGGGCCGTGGCCTCCTGGGTAGTAGACCGCGTCGTAGTCATGGAGGTCCACGTCCTTGATCGGGATGGCGTGGCGAAGCTGCTCGGCCTCTTCGATGATGCCTTCCTGTTCGACGGATGCATCTTCTCCCCCTGTGAAGCGGGGGCGCAGGCTCATGGTGTCGCAGACGGGTACGACACCGCCTGGGGTGGCGATGGTGACCTCGTGGCCGGCCCCGGTGAACACTCTGTACGGACTTGCGAACTCCTCAGCCCAGTACCCGGTGGGGTGGCGGTGACCGTCCTTGAGCGTCCAGTAGCTTGCTCCGGTCATCACGAAAAGGATCTTGGCCATGAGAGCACGCCTTTGAAGGTCGGAGGAATCTGATGCCAGCGAGAGCGGTTCAGGTCGCGATCGGGAGGGAATCGGCCGCGGAGTTGGTCAAGAGCAGGTGGGATCAGTGATGAGGTGGCGGCAGGGATGGTCTTCCAGCAGGGGCACGGGGCGTCGAGAACTCCGTGATCCTGGAAGTCTGTGCTTGTCTCATGTGCGGGCTGACTCACCCACCGCAGACCGTGACTGATCGCACGATCTGTCACTTTGCCGGAGCCCTGTCCCGCCCACAGCGACCGCGGTGATGAAACAACGAGGTCAAAGCCTCCAGAGACCTCGGAACAGTTCAGCCTCCACCCGGGGCACGCTGGAATCAGGCACCGGAAGGGCCCTGGCCAACCATGGAGAGCGGATCGACAATGGAGTCGAATGTTTTCTCGTCGACGTGACCGCTTGCCAGAGCGGCCTCTTTCAGCGTCTGGTCATTGGCCAGCGCGGACTCGGCGATGTGTGCGGCGTTCTGGTAGCCGATGACAGGGCTTAGCGCCGTGACCAACATCAGGCTCTCGTTCACGTACTGCGCGATTTTTTCCTTGTTGAGCTTCGTGTCATTGACGGAGAACGTCCGGAACTTCTGCATCCCGTCGGCGAGGATGCGCGCGGAGTGGAGGAAGTTTTTAATGATCACCGGGCGCATCGCGTTCAGCTCGAAGTTGCCCTGACTGCCGGCGAAGGCCACCGTGGAGTCGTTGCCGAGTACCTGAATCGCGATCATCACGATGGCTTCGCACTGGGTCGGATTGACCTTGCCGGGCATGATCGAGGAGCCGGGCTCGTTCTGGGGAAGCAGCAGTTCGGCGAGCCCGGTGCGCGGACCCGAGGCCAGCCATCGCATGTCGTTGGCGATCTTCATCAAGGCCACGGCAAGTCCGCGCAGTGCCCCGTGCGCCCGTACCATCGGGTCCAGCGACCCCTGTGCCATGAACTTGTTCTCGGCCGTGACAAACGGTTTGCCGGTTAGCTTGGCAATCTGCGCTGCTACGTCACGACTGAATCCCTTGGGCGCGTTCAGTCCCGTGCCGACGGCCGTTCCGCCTAGGGCCAGTTCGAGCAGGCCATGGCGACAGTGCTCGATCTCCGCGATGCAGGCGCGCAATTGCGCGGCATAACCGGACCACTCCTGCCCGACCGTAAGCGGTACTGCATCCTCGAGGTGCGTACGGCCGATCTTGACGACCTCGGCCCACTCCTCGACCTTTGCCTCGATGGAAGCGGCAAGATCGCGGGCCTGGGGAAGGAGATGGTCGTCGACCTCCTGCACGGAGGCAATGTGCATGGCGGTCGGAAAACTGTCGTTGCTGGACTGCCCCATGTTGACGTCATCGTTCGGGGCAACCGGCTGTTGGGTCCCGAGCGTGCCGCCGAGCAGATACGACGCACGGTTGGAGATGACCTCGTTGACGTTCATGTTGCTCTGGGTGCCGGACCCCGTCTGCCACACGAAGAGGGGAAAGTGCTCGTCAAGCTCTCCCGTGATGGTCTCCTCCGCGGCCCGCACGATGGCCAGCTTCTTCCACTCGGGCAACCGCCCGGCGCTGGCGTTGACAAGTGCTGCCGCTTTCTTCACGTAGCCGTAGGCGTGGTAGACCTCCTTCGGCATTCGGTCATCGCCGATGGAGAAGTGGATGAGCGACCGCTGCGTCTGTGCCCCCCAGTACCGGTCCGCCGGCACCTCGACCGTGCCCATGCTGTCGAATTCCTGTCGCTTTCCGCTGGCCTGGATCCTGATCGGCAGGTCTTTCATCGCGGGAGTTGACTGGTTGTCGCTCATCGCCGGTCCTCCGGATCGCTCGCGGGGTAGACCGGCTCCCACATCGCGTCCTGGACGGCCTGAGTGAGGTTGGCGGGGGACCTCGTTGCGACACCGTCCTTCGCTGCGGCGCGGGCGACGGCGAGCGCGACCGTCGCGGACGAGGCCCTGAGGTTTGAGACCGGCGGCAGGAGTGATGCCCCAGGCCGTGACACATCGACCTGGCTTGCCACCGCTTCGGCGGCAGCGAGCAGCATGTTGTCCGTCACGTGGCGGGCACCGGACACGATCGTGCCGAGGCCGAGTCCGGGGTAGAGGAGGGCGTTGTTGGCCTGCCCGATCTCGTAGGAGACGCCGTTGTACTCCACCGGTTCGACGGGGATGCCGACTGCGATCAGAGCCCTGCCCTCGGACCAGGGCAACGCGTCCGACGGCATGACCTCGATGCGACTCGTCGGGTTGGACAGCGGCAGGAGGATGGGGCGCTCGACGCTGGCGGCCAGCGCCCTCACGACCTCCTCGGTGAACGCGTTGTGAGCGGTAGAAGTACCGATAAGGATGGTTGGCTTTGCGTGCTTGACGGTGGTGAGCAGATCGATCTCACCGTCGGACCACTCGCTGACCTCGGACTTCGGCCGTGCATACACCTGCTGATAGTCAGGCAGGTCCTGCATGTCGTCGGTCACCAAGCCGTCGATGTCCACGAGCCAGATGTTGCTCTTCGCCTGTTCGGGCGATGCGCCGTCACGCAGCATGGCTGCGTGGATTTGGTCGGCCATACCGGTCCCAGCGGTTCCTGCGCCGAAGACCACCAGGCGCTGCTCGCACCAGCGTCCGCCGGTCACCTTCAGAGCCGAGAAGACCGATGCCATGACGATCGCGCCGGTGCCCTGCATGTCGTCGTTGAAGATCCGATACTTGTCGGCGTTTTCCACCAGGATCCTCCGGGCGTTCGACGGCCCGAAGTCTTCGAAGTGCAGGAGCGCGTTCGGGAACAACTCGGACGCTGTCTTGAGGTAGAGAGCGATGAAGTCGTCGTACCGCTTTCCGGTCACCCGTGCGTGCCGGTTTCCCAGATAGGAGGGGCTGTTGAGCAACTGCTCGTTATCTGTCCCCACGTCAAGGTTGACGGCGATGACCCGGTTCGGGTGGATGCCAGCCGCGGCGGTGTAGACGGCAAGCTTGCCGATGGAGATGTCGGTCCCGTTGACGCCCCAGTCCCCGATACCCAAAATCTCCTGGGCGTCAGATACGACGACCAGATCGACGTCGTCCGCACCAAGGCCGAGCGACTCGAACGAAGCTCTCACGTCCTCGGGACGGTCGATCGACAGGTACACCGCGCGCGAGTCGCGGTAGTCGACGGACCACTTCTCGATCGCTTCGCCGACGGTGGGGTCGTAGACCACGGGCAGCAACTCGTGCAGGTGGTCGGCGAGCAACTTGAAGTACAGCACCTGATTGCGGTCGTGGACCTCATTAAGGTAGATGTACCTGTGCAGGTCGGAAGGCTGCTGCTGGAGCTGTGTATAGGCCCGGTCGGCCTGCTCGTCGAGACTCTCGACAGCTGCTGGCAGTCGCCCGGTGATCCCAAGCCTCGCCCGCTCCTCCAGGGTGTACGCGGTGCCGCGATTGCGATAGCGATCCTGCAGCACGGTCGGCTTGACAGACATTGATGTCCTTTCGGCGTTTCGTGAGTGTCGTGCGCTCGTGGCAGTGCATGGCTCGGAGTGTGACCGCCCGGTCCACCGTTGGTCTTCACGAAATGACTGCTGTTGCTTTCCACAACCCGGCCGTCCTCGGGCACGAGCACTCCTGCAGCAGGGGAGGACGGGCGGTGCGCGACCGCCGGTGCAACTCAGGAACCTCTTCTGCCCGCGGTCACCTGCGGAGCGGGGGTCACTCGGCGACAGGAGTCTCCGGTTTCATCTCGTAGGAATGCCGGATGGCCGGGTGTCGGGTCCCAAGGCCGTCCGTGATCTTGCGCTCCCACGGAACCTCCTGAAGATGCTTGGTCTCTTCAAGCATCGACTTGGGCTCCAAATTGCGGTAACTGTCCACTTCGCCGGCAGCGACGGCCGTCAACGTCGCATGGACCGCTTCAGGGTCGAACTGCGCGCGGGGGAAGGAGAGCTTGGAGTAGTCAAAGAGCCGCTGGGACGGGTCATCTTCCCAGCTCTCCCAGGTCTGGAACATGCGGTCGTTGAACCCGGTCAAGAAGGGCCCAGGGTTGACCGTGGCGACTTCGATGTTGTGCTCCTGCAGCTCGTAGGCCATAGTCTCGGCGATCGCCTCGACTGCGTGCTTGGAGGCGGAGTAGATGCCGGTGAACGGGTTGACGTTCAGGCCCTCCCTCGAAGAAACCCAGACGATGCGGCCTGCCCCGCGCTTGACCATCTGCTTGGCGATCCCCTGAGTGAGGACCAGGGGCCCGGTGACGTTGACCTCGAACTGGTGCCGAATGTTCGACTCGGGAATGTCAACTGTGGAGCCGCCTTCGCCGACTCCGGCGTTGTTTACGAGGATTTCCACACCCCAGTTGAGAGCCTTGCGACGGTCACCGTCGTTCGTGACGTCGAGCTTCTCGACCTGAAGCTTGACTCCGCGCTCAGCCGCCTGCCACTTCAGTGTTTGCACCTGGGCGTAGATCTCCACCCCCGCAATCACGTCGAAGCCCTTCTCTGCCAGGCGCATAGCGGCTTCGAACCCGAAGCCGGTGCCCGCTCCCGTGACAAGGACCTTCCTGAGTTCCGCATTCGCCATGCCGAGTGCATCCTTTCATGGTGTTGGTCCCGCAGTCGTCGACGCTTTGACCGTTCACTGAGAGTCGACTGAGGCACGCCGACACGCTGGCTGTCGTGCGCGAGGACGCTCCCTTTCGGGGTAGTAGGCGAAGAATTCTGGCCGGGAGCGTTGCACGATTATGATCGACGCATTCCACCGGGGACGGCAATCCAAGTAGCCCAATCGGGTATTGGCCGCGCGGGAGGGAGCAATGCTCAAGAGCTAAGAGCAGCGCGCACAGTGATTGATGACTTCCACTCAGAACTTGGACAGGCTAGGAAAAGTGACGGATCGTCCGATTAGCGCCACTGTCTGCGGCGGGTTGGTCGACCCAGACGTAAGGCAGGCATGGTCTTCCAAGATCGTGGACTTTTCTTCGCCCCGTGAGCCCGCTGGAAGACCGTTCCGATCATGATCCGGACGCGACCTGAAGTTATGCCTAGCGCTGTGACCGCATAGAACTCGTAACAGGATCTTGCTGGTCGTTGCTGGTAGGGCGTGACGGATGTGACGATTCGTCCGTTCGTGAGGGTGTGAGCAACAAGCCGTGGATCGTGGACGACGAGCTGTGGGCCCGGAATGAGCCGCTGCTGCCGGCCTGGCCGGAGCGGTCGCCGGGGCCGCGTCCGGTGGACGATCGGTGCTGTCTGCAGGGCATCCTGTTCGTCCTGTACACCGGGACCACCTGGCAGCAGCTGCCCATGGAGCTGGGCTTCGGCTCGGGGCAGACCTGCTGGCGCCGTCCGGGTCGATGGCAGGAAGCCGGGGCGTTCGAGGCCCTGCACCGCACACTCCTGGCCGAGTTGAACGCGGCCGGGCAGATCGACTGGACGCGCGCCTGTGTGGACGCCTCACACGTGCGCGCGAAAACGGGGACGAGGCCACCGGCCCGTCGCCGGTCGACCACCGCAGGACCGGCAGCAAACACCACCTGATCAGCGGCGGCATCCCGTTCCACGTGATCACCACCGCGGCCAACGTCAACGACGTCACCCAGACCCTCGCCCTGGTCGACAGCGTCCCACCGCTCGCCGGCCGGATCGGCCACCCCCGCAAGCGCCCCGACGCCCTGCTCGGCGACAAGGGCTACGACAGCAACCCCAACCGCCGTGAGCCGCGCAGACGAGGCATCCTGCCGGTCATCTCCCGCAACCGGGGGAACGCGACATCATCGACCTCGGCGAGCTCCGCTACGCCGTCGGGCGGACCTTCGCCCAACTCCACCAGTTCGAGCGTCTCGCCGTCCGCTGGGAACGGCGTCTCGACCTCCACAACGCCTTCGTCTCACTCGCCCACGGACTCATCTGCCGGCGACGACTCAACACCCAGTCACAGCGATCGTGTTACGAGTTCTAAGAACTCGTAACACGATCTTGCTGATCGTTGCTGGTGGGGCGTGACCGATGTGACGATTCGTCCGTTCGTGATGGCGTGAGCAACAAACCGTG
>NZ_JBHJVK010000075.1:0-41044 GCF_042264695.1 Kitasatospora sp. NPDC056138
AGCACAGCCACAGGTGCTGTGGCTGAGCGTTCCCGTTCGGCCCGGCCGCCACCGCCGGCGTGGTGGGCCCCGGGAGGGCTGCTACGCCACGGACAGGGCGCCCCGGGCCGTCTCCGTCGACGGAATCGGCATCGCCGAGGGACGACCGGGGAAGGCCGGGACACGGCCGGGCGAGGCCGAGAGACGGCCCGGGGACAACCGGGGGAGAGAGGTCAGGACTGCGAGCGCTGGGCCTGCTCGGCGCGCTCGGCGTTCCGCTCCTTGATGCGGACCGTCTCCTTGCGGACCTCGGCCTGGGTGGCGCGCTCCCGCTCCAGCCACTCCGGGCGCTCCCGCTTGAGCTCGTCGATCTGCTCCGTGGTGAGGGCTTCCGTGACGCCGCCACGCGCGAGACCCGCGATGGAGACGCCCAGCTTCGCGGCGACCACCGGCCGGGGGTGCGGGCCGTTGCGTCGCAGTTCCTGCAGCCACTCGGGCGGATCGGCCTGGAGCGCGTTCAGCTCGCTGCGCGAGACGACACCCTCCTGGAACTCGGCGGGGGTGGCTTGAAGGTACACACCCAGCTTCTTTGCCGCGGTTGCGGGCTTCATCGTCTGGGTGCTCTGGTGCGACGTCATGGTGTCAAGGGTATCGAGTGTGTGCGCTACCTCTGACCACGACCGGTAACCTGGCCGGGTGACAGGCTCGGAAGTACCCATTTCGTTCCGGCTCGCCTATGTTCCGGGGGTGACGCCCACCAAGTGGGTGCGGATCTGGAACGAGCGGCTGCCCGAAACCCCGCTGGCCCTCATCCCGGTGTCCGCCGCCGAAGCACCCGACGTGCTGCGGGCCGGCGGCGCCGACGCGGGCTTCGTCCGGCTGCCGATCGACCGGACCGACCTCAGCGCGATCCCCCTCTACACCGAGACGACGGTGGTCGTGGTTCCCAAGGACCACGTCGTGGCGGCGGTCGACGAGGTGTCCGCCGAGGATCTGGACGACGAACTCGTGCTGCATCCGCTCGACGACACCCTCGACTGGGAGCGCCCGCCCGGACGTCCCGCGAACGAGCGTCCCGCCACCACGGCGGACGCCATCGAACTCGTGGCGGCCGGAGTCGGCGTGCTCGTCGTACCGCAGTCGCTCGCCCGCCTGCACCACCGCAGGGACCTCACGTACCGGCCGATCTCGGACACCCCCGAGTCGCGCGTCGCGCTGTCCTGGCCGGAGGACGAAACCACCGAACTGGTGGAGGAGTTCATCGGGATCGTCCGGGGCCGGACGGTCAACAGCTCGCGCGGACTCGCCCCGGCCCCGGCTCCGGCCCAGCCGGAGGCCAAGCGTCCCGAGACCGGCGGTGCACGGCGAAAGCCCGCACCCGGCAAGCAGGCCGCAACCGGCAAGCCGACCGGCAGAAGCGCACGCAGCGGTGCCGGCAGCCCCAAGGGCGGCAAGCGCGGCAAACCCCGCCGCCGGTCGTAGCCCCGGCGGCGCGCGTCCGCGGCCCCCGCGCCGCGTTTCGCCCCGCTCCGGCCTGGTGCTTCGGTTGACGGACCCCGCCAACCGAAGCACCGGGGTCACCGCCACGAGACGGCCTGGGTGCATGCCTGCCCGTGCTCCCGTCCATCGGCAGGCGGTCTCACCGACCCTTCCGCGGCCCGCTCCGCAGCCCCGTTCGCGGCCCCTTCTGCGGGACCGGAACGCGAACCTGTTCGCGCCCCGCGCTCGGCGACGGCCCGAGTCGGTGACGCCCTGCTCTTCCCAGCACACTGCGGCGAACTGCGGGTCCACAGGTGCGCAAGCCGATCGGATCCATCGGGGCCGTGGGCGGGTGCGCTGCTATTCGACCGCCGTGGTCAGGACCAGGGCCGCCTCCCGGACGTCGGGGTGGGGGTGACGGCGGAGGGCGCGGAGGTGGGTACGCCACTCCTGCGCCCAGCCGGTGCGGGAGCCCAGCGCACGACCACCTGCCTCCTGCGCCCGCCTGCGCCCGCGCCGACTGCCGACTGCTTCCGGTCGGTGCGGGCACCGTGCTCCGGATCCCCGGCAGGGCCGGGCGTGAGCCGCACCCCCGCCTCGCCGTCCCGTTGCCGGCACGGCCGGCTCACCAATCGTCAGGACGGTCTGTCGCAGGTCCGTCCCGTCGGGGCGGAGCCGGGTGAAGTCGACGCCGAAGGAAGCCTCGTACAGCTCCGAGGGCAACCGCACCTCCCGGGTGGACCGTCCGGGTACCACTCTGATGAGATGCACTCATGACCGCGACCGACCAGAACGAGAACCCGGGCCGCTTCGGCCCCAGCGCAACGGTGGAGATCGATCCTCACCGGATCGGACCGGTGCGCACCGAGTACGCGCCCGACCACGACGGCGACCCGGACCCGGGCGAGATCGTCTGGACCTGGGTGCCGTACGAGGAGAACGACGGGCGCGGCAAGGACCGGCCGGTGCTGGTGGTTGCCCGTGAGGCGGGCGGCACCCTGCTCACGGTGATGCTCTCCAGCAAGGGCCACGACGGCGACCGCGACTGGGTGCCCCTCGGCTCCGGTCCCTGGGACCGCTCGGGCCGCGACTCCTGGGTCTCCACCGAACGCATCCTGCGGGTGCATCCGCACGGCATGCGCCGCGAGGCCTGCGCCCTCGACCGGGCCGGCTTCAACCTCGTCATCGACCACCTCCGGCTGCGCTACCACTGGAGTTGAGCCACCCGCCTCCTCGGCCCCGGACAGGTGCGGGTGCTGCGCCTGCTGTTCGTGGCCGAGACCCGGGCCTGTGACGCGGTGGCGACCGGTCACGACCTCGACGAGACGTTCGTGTCCTCCCGCGGCCTGCCCCTCACTCTGCGCTGGGTCTACGTGATGCCGATCCAGGAGTACGCCCGCCACAACGGCCACGCCGACTTCCTGCGGGAACGGACCGACGGGGCAACGGGCGACCGAGTCCGCGGTCCCGACCGGGCTGTCCCTGCAGCTCCAGCAGTTCCGGCAGTTCCGTCCTCGCGTCGACCGGGCCCTTTGGCTCCGCCATGAAGGAGGGAGCCCCGAACGATGTTTGCACGCACCGAGGTTGACGAGGCATCGACCGCCGCCTCACGGCAGCGGCTCCTCCCTGCGGGGCACCCGGCCGACCGATCGGTGACCATCCGGAGCAGCCCGCATGGACGCGGCGTGGACGAAGCCCCAGGTCCGACCGGTGATCGGCCAGCGGGTACCGTTCCAGGCCGGTTGGCTCGAAACCGGTTTCGGGCCGGGGCCTGGAGGTTCTGAACGGATGAAGTCTGATGAGCGCTGGCTGATCGCGGGCCTGGGAAACCCGGGACCGTGGTTCCGCAGGACGCGGCACAACGCCGGATTCCTCGCCGTCGACCGGCTCGCCGAGCGCCATGGCGCGAAGTTCAGGCTCCACGGCGCGCGCTGCCGTGTCGCGGAGATCGACATCGACGGGCGCCGGGTGCTCCTGGCCAAGCCCCAGTGGTTCATCAACCTGTCGGGCAACCCCGTCGCCACCGTCCTGCGCAGCCACGGCATCCCCACCGAACGGCTCCTCGTGGTGCAGGACGACCTGGACTTCCCGTTCGGCACGGTCCGGCTGAAGCGCGGAGGCGGACCGGGCGGACACAACGGACCGCGCTCCGTGAACAAGGCACTGGGAACCCACGACTACATCCGCCTCCGCTTCGGAATCGGACGCCCGCCCAAAGGCCAGACCATCGGCAGCTTCGTCATGAAGGAGTTCTCGCAAGCGGAGCAGGCTGATCTGCCGGCACTGCTGGACCGCTGCGCGGACGCCGTCGAGGCACTCGTCGCCCGTGGCCTGAGCAAGGCACAGGACGCACTGCACAGCACCGACGCATGAGCCGACGTCCTGTCCTGCAACCGGCTGTCCTGCAACCGGCAGCGACTCCGCGCCCTCCCAACGATCCACGGGAGGGCGCGGAGTCGACACGTCGGCCGGCCCGGCCGACCCACCCGCCAGTAACCGGTGCCACGCGTCAGCGCGTCAGCGCGTCAACTCGTCAGAACGTCAACGCGTCAGAACGTCAGAACGTCAACACGCCCGCGCGTCAGCGCGTCTCGATGACGACCGACTCGATGACCACATCGTCCACCGGACGGTCGGTACGCGGGTTGGTCCGGGTCCCCCCGATCGTGTCGACGACCTTCTTGCCGGCCTCGCTCACCACCTGACCGAAGATGGTGTGCTTGCCGGTCAGCCAGGCGGTCGGTGCCAGCGTGATGAAGAACTGCGAACCGTTGGTGCCCGGACCGGCGTTGGCCATGGCCAGCAGGTAGGGCTTGGTGAAGGCGAGGTCGGGGTGGAACTCGTCGGCGAACTCGTACCCAGGGCCGCCGGTGCCGTCCCCCTGCGGATCACCGCCCTGGATCATGAAGCCCTCGATCACCCGGTGGAACACCGTGCCGTCGTAGAGCGGATCCGTCGACTTCTTGCCGGTCACCGGATTGACCCACTCACGCTCGCCCTTGGCGAGCTCAACGAAGTTCCTGACCGTCTTGGGCGCATGGTCCGGCAGCAGCCGGAGCTCGATGTCACCCAGGCTGGTCTTCAGTGTGGCGTAGAGCTGCTCGGCCATGGTTCACCTTCCGTCAGTCGTCGAGCGGACAAGGCACGTTACATCGCCGTAGCCCCACAGCGCACACGCGCAATCACCGAACGTCACCACGGGCTCCCGCCTGACGTCGCGGTAGGGCCGGAGATCCTGTGTTCGGCCGTGCCGGCACCGACGACGGTCGACGCCGCCCAGACGCCACGTCCACGGCCCAGCCCCAGCCCCCCAAAACCCCGCGCCCCGAACCGAGCCCCAGCCCCTCCCCGTACTCAAGGACCGCGCCTGCACGAGGGATGACGGGCCACAAGCACGTGCTGCACACGGCGGCCTGCGGTCGGAGACCGTGCCGGGGCTCGAACCTCCACCGCAGCCCTCTGCTTCCACTCGGCCACCGGACCGGCGGGGACGGAGCCGCCCGCACGCAGCCGCGCCCGGCCGGGCAAGGGAGCCGGGGAGCCCGCGCAGCACCCGCCCCCCGGCCCGTGTCGCAGTCACCCCGGCCGCCATCGCGACGCCGGACCTCCTTCGATCCCGAGCGGTCGGCGGGCCGGCGGATCGGCGCCTCAGCTGAAGTCGAGATCGCCGGTCCGGGTCCGCTTCAGCTCGAAGAAGTCGGGGAACCCGGCGAGCGCCCGGACGCCGTCGAAGATGCGGGCGGCCTCCTCGCCGCGCGGGATCGAGGTCAGCACCGGACCGAAGAACGCCACCCCGTCGACATGGATCGTGGGCGTGCCCACCTCCTCGCCGACCGGGTCCATGCCCTCGTGATGGCTCTTGCGCAGCGCGTCGTCGTAGTCGGTGCTCGTGGCCGCGTCCGCCAGTTCCAGCGGCAGGCCGGCCTCGGCCAGCGCCTCCCTGATGAGATCGTCGTCGACGGGCCGGTCCTGGTTGTGCAGGCGGGTACCGAGCGAGGTGTAGAGATCGCGCAGCACGTGCTCGCCGTGCTGCTGCGCCGCAGCGATGCACACGCGGACCGGACCCCATCCGATGTCGAACAGTCGCTGGTACCGCTCGGGCAGGCCCTCGCGGCCTTCGTTGAGCACCGACAGGCTCATCACCTTGAAGCTGAGGTTCAGGTCGCGCTGCTGCTCGACCTCCAGGATCCACCGGGAGGTGATCCACGCGAACGGGCAGATCGGATCGAAGTAGAAGTCAACAGTGTTCGTCACACCGATGAGACTACGACCCAAATGGCCCCAGCATCAGGGCCATTGACCGAGTGGAATATTGGGCCACTTCACACGGGCGGGCTTCGGCACCCACCGGGTCCGGCCGGCCGTGCACAGGCGCGCGTGCGCATCGCCCGACCGGCCGTCAGGGAACGCCTGTTGGAGCTGCGGAGCCCGGTCCGCTCTCGACGTCGGCGTAGTCGATGAATCCCGCGTACCCGTGCTCGCCCGGGACCAGGCCGGTCGCCTCCCGGAGCTCCCGCAACGCCGCCTGGTACGGGGCCTCCCCAGGTCCGGTCCCGCCTCCGGGCAGTTCCCACGGCAGTCCCGACGGTGTACCGGTCGCGCGTCGGACCAGCAGGACCCGGCCGATCCGGTCGAGCGCCAGCGCGCCGGCCGACCGCTTCCACGTGTCACGCGAAAGCCCCCGGGACGGCTGTCCTGGAGGCTTCGCAGGCCGACTCGGTGAGCGGCTGGCACCGACCGGCGGCTCGGGCGGACCGGCCACATGACAGTCCGGCGTCGGCGCCCCCGGGTCCGGGGTACGAATCCGGTCGAGGCGTGGGTGGAGTGGCCAGCGTGGGGTCAGAACCAGTGCAGGCAGTGCGGGGGGCGCTCGGCGTGGAAGAGGATGTCGGCGCGGGTGGCCGCGTCCGGGCGGTGGGCGCGGATGTGTCCGGCACGTACGAGGGTGCTCGGGGTGGTGCCGCCGAGGTAGATCGAGCCGAGGTCGCGCACGTCCAGGGAGAGGTCGGGGTCACGCTCGGTGGGGACGCAGTCGGCCTTGCCGTCCCGGACGGTCAGCAGGTACCGGTGGTGCTCGCCGAGGAACGGGTCGTCGACGTCGAGGACGAGTTCGCCGTCGGTGAACCAGCCGCGCGCGGTCAGTGCCTGCGGTACGTCGAGCAGCCGCACCCAGAGCCAGTCGGAGTCGCTGCTCACCTGGGCCGCACGGAAATCCGCCAGCTGCCAGCGCAGCGGGTGCCCGGGCGGGAAGTGCTTGAACGCAACTTGAGTGACGAGGTCGTGGCCGAGCAGGAACCGGATCAGGGCAGTGGAGACGGTGTCGTCGACGGCGATGGTCTCGTCGACCGTCAATGTGCCGTCGTCAAGTGAGTAGCTGGCGTAGCCGTCCGGGACACCGTCGGCGTCGCGGTGGACGGCGATGTAGCGCGGTGCCCGGGCGATCGGGGGTTGCCCTGCACCGAGGGCCCACCAGCGGGGCGGTCGGGACAGTGCGCCGGGCTGTGCGCGGCGGTACCGGTCGTAGACCTCTTCGAGGATCTCGCTGGATTCGGCGCGCCGCATCACCTCGACCGAGCCGTTGTCCGAGTCAGTACCCGAATCGGCGGCCCGGACGTCTGCCGGTCCGTGCGCCCGCCGGGCGGCGAGGGCGGCTTGGTGGCGTGCCACGGTCAGCCGTCCCGTGTAGGTCGCAGGTCCGTAGCCGAACCTGCCGTAGATCGGGGCCTCGGTGGCAAGCAGGACGGATATGAACTCCCCGCGTGCCCGAAGCTCGGTGAGCTGGTGTCGCATCATCGCGGTGAGGACGCCCTGGCGTCGGTGCGAGGGCAGGACGCCGACGGCGCTGATGCCGGCGGCCGGGGCGAGGATCTCGCCGGGCAGGGTGAGTTCGAAGGAGTATGCAGCGGCGGTCCCGACCGGCCGCCCGTCCGCCGTCACGGCGAGCAGGCCGCGGTCCATCTCGAACGCCGACCACCAGAGGCCACCGCCATCCTCGTTCGGGGTTTCCGGGTAGAGCCCGAACGCGGAATGGAGTGTGTTGACGAAGACGTCGAGGTCCTGGTCGGTCGTGGGACGGATTTCCATTGTTGCTGCTGCCTCCCCTGGGATTCGGGCACCACGGCTGGTGGTGTCCGGCCCACAGTGCAGCGTTGACCCGTGGCCGGGTCAAGCGAATTACGGCTGGTAGGGGGTGTTGGTGGGTCTGCGCAGTCGCCACCGGCCGGCAGACCCGGGCGAACAGGGCTCGCAACGGCTCCGGGCCCAGCCGCAGCCGCGCCCGGCCGATCGCGGCCGTCGTCGGGACCCGTCAGGAGTCCTGCCAGCGGCGCTCTCTCCAGCCCGTGCGTGAGCAGGCGCGCGACCTCTTCGTAGCCCTGGCCCGAGAACAGGCGCATGGCGAGGACGAAGTACACGACCCCCCTGGCCGGCAGAAGCCGGTGACGCTGCTCGACCCGGCCGCACTCCGCCACCACCTCATCCACCAGCTCCGGCGGAAACGCACGAGTCAACACCCCGACGCGATCCGGTCCGAGAACCGCTCACCAACCGACGACTTCACCTGACCAGGCCTTGGCACGACCCGTCCAACGACCAAAGTCCACCAAAGTCAGCGGTATTGGGGCTGGATGATCGATTCCAAGGGGTTCAAAGGGGTTCAGCAGTCATCTGCGGGCAGGAAGGCAAGCGCCTGGTGGAGGTTGTACTCGGCGATCCCCATCATGGCGTCGCGGTCCGGGAAGTCGCCGTCGAGGAGCCGAAGCGGTCCGGCGACGAGCGAGAGGCGCATCGCCAACGTGTAGAAGTCCAGGCGCTGCTGGTCGAGGCCGCCACTGTTCAGCCACCGGTAGTGCTCGCCGAAACGGATGCGCAGGAACGCGTGCTCCCACTCGACGTCGAAGAACATCAGGCCCTCGATGTCGATGAGGACCGGATCCCCGTGTTGGTCCACCAGAACGTGGTCCGGCCCGAGTTCCCCGTGGATGAGCCCGTACTCCGTGCGCGGGCGCACTGCGGCAGCCAGTCGGCGAACCACGTCTTCCAAGCGGTCGCCGGCACGTGCCATTCTCGCGTCACGCGAGGAGGCTTCGGCGAGGTCTTCGAGTGCGCGGTCGAGAACGACCTGCTCACACGAGCGGCCCCGGGAGATGCCGCCGTTGTCGATCAGGGCGACCTTGCCGAAGTCCGGCCCCGTGTGCCGCCGCATCACGCCGAGTGCCTCGGCAAGCCGTGCCAGGGCCGGTTCCGCGCTGTGCGGGTCCTGGTGGAGCAGGGTCTCCAGGTTCTCGCCGGGCACGTCCTCGACCACGGCGATGTCCGCCGGGTAGTGGCTCCTGCTCCGGTCAGCCAGATGGATCCGGGGCGTGCGGATCCCGAGGGCGTCCAGGTGCCTGTTGGCGGCCTCGAACAGATCGATGCCGGAGGCGGGCGAGAACGGGTCCGTATGGTCCTCGGCGCCCTGCACGCTGGGCCAGTAGTTCTCGGCGTCGTCCCAGATGTAGACGATCACGGTGGAGTCATCGTCGAAGGTGAGGCGGTATACGCCCTTCTTGCTGCCGCCTCGGAGCCGTGACACCCCGACGAGGTGACGTTCGGCTCCCAGAGCCGCACGCGCCACTCCTGCCAGATGATCACGTGTGACAACCTTGCGTGCCACGTCCACAACCTGCCTCCCCCACGTGTCGACTGCGCAGCCTCTCAGCCCGAGGAAGGCGAGGAACTGCCCCTCTGGCGCACCACCGCAAGTCGATCGATTTCAAGCGGTGCCTGTGCGCGCAGGAGGAGGGAGTCCAACGTCGATGTGCGAAACCCGACTTGGACTCCCTCGTCACCGCACTCTACGTCAAGTCCGATGACGACAGCCCGAAGCACGGCGGCAGATGGCGCCACGCGCACCCGGCTGTCAGCACGTGGACGATCGCGGCGAACACCGCCTCGTCGTCCAGGTTCGCCGTCCCGCCGCCCTGCGGCCGCACCCGAGCCGTCGGCAGCAACGGCTCCACCAAATCCCACAAGCCATCAGGAACGAGCCAACCCCACTCACCGCTCCCCGTGCCCGATCCAACGATCCGACCACCGCATGGGACACGCTGTTGTCGTCAGATCGGCACCAGAAAGCCGACAGGTTCGCTCAGCCGACCCCGGCGCTCACACCGGTGTCCGACTCCCTACCGGACAGATCCGACCGACCGACCCACGGTCGCCACCTGCGCAGTGCTGCGGCCAGCAGAACGAACCACAGGCCCACCAGGACGAGGTGCAGCCGTTGCGGCACCCCCTGCCAGCCGGGGTGGCCGAGCAGTGGGCCGACCGTGGCCACGGCGCTCACCAGGGCACACGGCAGCAGTCTCGGCCCCCAGCGGCCGACCAGTTGGAGGCCCTGCCGCCCGGTGCGACCCGCCACGCTGAGCAGCGTCATCGAGGCGAAGAGGGCGAAGTGGACCAGCGCGCTGGTCACGGTGTGCCAGGGGTGCACGGCCTGGCAGCCGTGGGACACCGAGGGGGCGCAACTCATCGGGAGAGCGACGTCGGCTGCGGAGAAGACGCCGAAGGCGGCCAGGAAGCCCCAGCCGGTCCGGGCCCAGTGGCTGCCCGTCCGGTCGTGCGCGAGCAGCCCGGCGGCCGTCACCAGGACGGCGCAGGTGATCTCGACCGTGCTGAACAGCACCCGGAAGGGCTGGTCGGCCGCGTAGAGCTCGCTGACGTAGGAGTGGCGTGGGTCCAGCCCTGTGGGCAGGGCGAACTCCAGGAGCCAGTCGTTGTAGAGCACCGCCGCCAGGAGCAGCAGCCCGGCCGCCCACCGGCCGCGCCGGTAGCGCCGGTCTGCTGGAAACCGGCACGGGCCGCCGTCCCCCGGGGCCGGCATCACAGACCAGCGCATCACAGACCAGCGTTCCAGAGACCACCGCATCGCAGGCAGCGGTCCGGACAAGGGACCGGGCGAGGCACCGGGCAGGGGCATGCCGCAACCCGCAGCGCCGACCGCACCGCCGGCCCGCGCCTGGCGAGCGCCGGCACGGCAGCCGCACCGGGCCCTCGGTGGACCGACAGGTTGCGGACCGGAGTGGGTTTTGCACGAGGCACCTGGTGTGGGCCCGGCAACACGGCAGGTGTCGTCACATCCGGTCAACGAGCCGGGATCGCCGAGGACACGCACCGAATCGGATCACCACCTGCCGGCCCGCACCGATTCGGATCATCACCTGCCGGCCCGCACCGGTTCGGGCCCAACTCGGCCCGGCCCGGCTCCGTCCGCACCGGTCGTGGTGCCACGGCGCACCGCCCTTCCGACACTGGGCTGCCGGGAGCGCCGCCGTCACCCGGCCCGTACCGTCCCGGCGACGGCGGTTCCCACACCTCCTCAGGAACCGTTCCCCCGAGGTGAGTGCACGTGCGGGCCGCCGGAACCGAACGCCTCGGGAGGGACACATGAGCCGGGAGACTCCCCGAGGTGCGGCCCCGAACACCGGCAGTCGCGCCCGCGACCACCTGGCCAACGAGCGTACCTACCTGGCGTGGCTGCGGACCGGTATCAGCATGGCGGCACTGGGCGTTGCGGTGGCGAAGTTCTCCCCGGACCGGGGCCTCCACGCCCTGGTCTCCGGGGCGATCCTGATCTGCGCCGGCCTGCTGGTCAGTGCGTACGGCACGGCCAGGTACCGCTCCGTCGGACGGCAACTGGACGGCGGCGTCTACGCCCCGGCACGGTTCGGCACGGTCACGGCCACCACACTGATCAGTCTCCTCGCGCTGATCGCCGTCGCGATCCTGGCTTGAATCGCCTCGTCCCTTCCCGCGCGTGCTCCGAAAATCGCGTGCACCGAAAATGAGGTGCGCTCAAGAGCCGGCCGCGAGAGAGTTGCGGACCGATGGAGCAGTCCCCCCTCAACGCCGATCGGCCGAGTACTGGAGCGTCCGGTGACGACACCGCCCCGCCTGGTCCCGCTACTTCAGCAGTTCGACTTCGCGCGCAAGCGCCTCACCGACCGCCTCACCGGCCCCGTCATGGACAGTGGCAACGGGACGGACGTCGAGGTCGGGCCCATGACCGACCAGGAGTACCGCTGGGAGCCGGTGCCCGGCTGCTGGTCGGTCCGGCAGCGATCGAAGGGGCCGGGCCCGCGCGCCACCCTCCTGACCGGCGCGGGCGACTGGGGCCGTGACGCCACAGCCGCCCCGCACCCCTCGCCCCCGCCCTTCACCTCGATCGCGTGGCGCCTGACCCACCTCAGCGAAATGCTGACCCTGCGCGCCGACCACACGGTAGGCAGCCACACGCTGACCCGTGACGACTACCGGATCAGCGGGGACGCCGCCGGCGCCGTCGCAGCCTTCGACGCCGGCGCCGAGGCGTGGCGGGAGGCACTGCTCGGCGCCGACGACACCGCGCTCGACACCGTCGGACACAGCACCTACCCGCACGGCAGCGATCCGGACGACCTGTTCGTCGAAACCGTCTGGTGGGTCAATCAGGAACTGCTGCACCACGGAGCCGAGATCGCCCTGCTGCGCGACCTGTACCGCGCGCAGCCGCACTGAGCCACCGACAGCCGAGGCCGGGCGCACTTTCCCAGGTCACGCGCACCGTGACAGGATCCGGCAGTGACAATTCCCCGCAGACGCTCCGCCCACCCCGGGGTGCTCTTCCCGGCGTACGCCGTCCTGCTGATCTCCCTCGCCGTCTGGGCGACCCTCCAGCCGTGGGCCGACCCCCTCGACAGCTCGCAGGCGCTCCCCACGGTGGCCCTGACGGTCGCCGCCCCCGCCGCCGTCATCCCGCTGGTCGCCACCGGCGTCGGCAGCGTACTGGGCGACGGGTCCTTCAACGCCCTGGTCGTTCTCGTCGCGCTCGTGGAGGCTGCCGCCCTTCGCCGGGCGGTCACCGGTTCGTGGCGCTGACGCCTGCCGCCCCGGCCTCCGTAGCCGGCCCTCCCGGTCGCTCCTCCTGATCACGGCCGTGACGCCCGGCACCGGCCGTCGCCCGAACCGCCGTACCAGGCCCGTGAGAGCATGGCCCGGTGCGCAGACTGAGTGTGCTGGGAACATGCGGGGCCTGGCCGGAGGCCGGGCGCGGCGCCAGCGGTTTCCTCCTGGAGTACGACGGGTTCCGGCTGGTCCTGGACCTGGGTTACGCGACGCTCCCCCGGTTGCTGGAGCACTGCGCCGGCCAGGACCTCGACGCCGTCGTCATCACCCACGAACATCCCGACCACTGTGCCGATCTCAGTGCGCTGTGCCGCGCCCTCCACTTCGGGGCGGACCGCGGCGGCCTCCTGCCGCTGTACTGCACCCCGGGAGTGGTCGGCCGGGTCCAGGCGATGGAGCCGACCGAGGATCTGCACGGGGTGTTCGACGTGCACCCGCTGCCTGGAAGCTACCGGATCGGCCCCTTCCGGCTCGACAGTCTCCTGCTGCCCCATCACGTCCCGCACGCCGGTCTACGGTTGACCGCCCCCGGGCTGACCCTGGCCTACAGCGGCGACGCCGGCCCGGACCCGGCGCTCGCCCGGCTGGCCGCGGGAGCCGATCTGTTCATCGCCGGAGCAACCCTCCAGGGCACCGGCACCCCACCTGACGGCACCGACCCTTACCTGCTGAGCTCCGCGGACGCCGGGGCCTGGGCAGACCGCGCCGGGGCGCGGCACCTGCTGCTCACGCACTTCTGGCCCGGCAGCGATCGGGAGCGCTCGATCGCCGAGGCGCGCGGCACCTTCACCGGCGAGGTCACCGCCGCGGACGAAGGGCTGACCCTCCCCCTGTGACCGAAGGCGCTTCCGGCCCGCACGGCCCGGGATGTCCGCACGGTCCGGGCTGTCCGCGACCGGGTCCGTCCGGGTCCGTCGTGTCCTGCCAAGCCATCAGATCCACCGGCCGCACCGGCCACAGAACGGTTCACCAGGTGCCGGCCGACCACTTCGGGGCGCAGCAGCGGGACGGCCTCACCGCCGCTGCGCCCCGGCGGGGCCAGACGACCTTCTGGTCGGATGAGCCTTCGGTCAGGCGAGGCTCCGGTCAGGCCAGCTTCCGGTCGTTCCCCACGTGCCTCGCCTTCGGCACCCCGGCGAACGCCTGGGCACCGCCCACCGGCGTCCGGCGCACCAGCGGCTCCAGTTCCTCGACGCGGGCCTGCGCCTCGGTGACCGGCTCCACATCAGTCCAGTAGAAGTCGAGCATCGTCCGCAGTGGTACCCGTTCGTTCGCAGGTCCGACCGGGACAGTGAGCCGGTCCAGCAGACGCCAGAGCTCGTAGTCGCACTGCTCCGCCATGGTTCCGCTGCGCGCGTGCGCCGCCTGGTGCTTCTGCACCGCGATCGACAGGACCCGCAGCGACTCCCTGGCGTGGTTGGTCAACGCCATGCTGTTCGCCCGGTTGACGTCCTTCTGGATCTTGCCTGCGTCCGCGAGGCGCCCCTGTAGCGCCTTGTGCAGGCTCACCAGTCGACCGCGGTCGCGCTCGTACTCCGTCTTCGTCTCGAACCAGTCCGCCTTGCCCGCGGCGCCACGGCTGTAGCAGTCCTGCTGGAACTCCTCGCGCTCCTGCCGCTTGCGGCTCATCGTCGCGTTCAACTGCTTGTAGACCGTGGTGAGCATGGTCCGGGTCCGCTCGATCAACTCCGGGCTGTGCAGCAGTTCCCACACCTTCGGGTCGCCGACGGTGTAGTGCACGTGCCGCGTGATCAGACGGCGGAACCCTGCGTCGTCCAGGGTTGCGATCTCGTCCAAGTCCATCAACTGGCCTCCAAGCCGGTGGTGGGTGTTTGTCCGATGATGCGTCAGGACGTTGATGTTCGAGAGCGATTCGCGGAACAGGTAGGGGTGGGAAGGCGCACACTGCCCACCGGGCGCGCCCCCGTCCGCACCGCGAGCCGCCCGTCAGCTCCCCCGCGGGCGGGTCGCCGACGGACCACGGACCGCCTCCGTGATCACCTCAACGACCGTGCCGAACAGGCCGGTTCGATCCGTGCGGACGGTCGGGCCGCCCGCGCGGGCGGCCGGTGCTCAGTAGGGGCGGGCCCGCGAACGCAGGGACTCCGCGAGGTGTGCCGCCTGGGCCTCGGGAAAGGTGACATGGTCCGGGTCACCGGCGGAGGTGTAGCGGCCGGCGGGGTTCTTCGCCAGCCTGTCGAGCCATACGGTGGACCCGAACTCGGCCTCCGAACCGGTGGCCGCCTCGGAGCGGATGCGGGGGATCGCAGTCGGGTCGAAGGAGGCGTCGAACGGCGAAGGGGCGGGGTTGGACCCCACCAGGTAGACCCCGCGGTGCTGGTAGGCCACTCCGTTCACGCTGCCGTGCACGGCGAGTGAGCCCGGTTTGGGCATCACCCCGTAGGGCAGGGCCAGGGACTGCACGGGCGTACCCGGGACCGCCTTGGTGATCTCCGCCTGCTCGCTCGCGATCGCCTCCTGCACGCCGGCCGCGTCGAGGGTGGCCAGATTGGAGTGGTGGAGCGTGTGGTTTCCGACCTCGAAGCCGTGTTTCACCAGCCAGCCGAGGGCCTTGTCGGAGCCGCTGGTGGAGAACGGCGAGCTGTTGACGAAGAAGGTGGCCCTGGCGGGGAACGACGGGTGGGCCTTCGACACGTCCAGCAGGATCCCCAGTGCGCTGTCCGGCGTGGGATCGCCCTTCGGGTCCAGGTGGACCTGGCTGTTGGTGGAGTCGTCGAAGGTCAGCACGACGGCGTGGGCACCCGCCGGGATGTCGATCCGGCCGCTGGTGAGCTGCGCTGCGGTGATGGGTACGTAGTTCTCGCGGGCGAGGCGCTCCAGCTCGGCGCGGAAGTCCGCCGGGGTGCGGTCGTACACGCTCGCGGGGTGGTCGCTGAGTTGGTGGTACATCAGGACCGGAATGCTGCCGAGCTCGTTGGCCTGGACGGACGCGGGTGCCGGCGGCGCGGGCGACACGGGCGGCGCGCTGCCGGCCGCCGCCGGTGCGGCGGGTACGGGCGCGGAACTGCCGGGGGTCCGCTCGGAGCACGCGGTCGCGGCCAGGAGGAGCACCGTGGCGGACAGCAGCGCGGCGGAACGACGCATGGGACCTCCAGGACGTGATGGCTGCCCTCAGCGTCACCGCGACGGGGCTGGACGCGCACCCCGGCGGTCCGAACGGCCCAGCGTTCCGAACAGCCCGGCGGTCCGAACAGCCCAGCGGTCCGAACAGCCCGGCGGTCCGAACAGCCCAGCGTTCCGCCGATCGGGGCACGGCGGGCCGCGCGGGCGCGGATGGCACGCGGCCGACGGACCGGGGGCCGCCCAGGCCGGGTGAAATCCCGTCAATCAGCACGAGTCCGCGTTGCGGAGTCAAACACCTTGAGAGACATATAGGGACATATTCGGAGGAATCCCTCCATCAGATGACAGGCGGTACACCCATGTGCCCTTCGTTCGCCAGCGGGACCGTACCGAGGAGCCGCTTCCTCCGGCGGATCCGCAGGTTCCAGCCACGGGGGAAGCCCCCCGTCCTCCGGTCCCGAAAGAGCCGGCTGGCGCTGACCGCAGGCATAGCCGTGGCCTGCGCGGCCTTGGGCGCATTCGCGCTGGGCACCCCCTCCACCGACATCCACCTGCAAGGAATCCGCGACGACGAGTGGCTGAACGCGGCCACCGCCAGGTCGCTCGACCTGGTCGTCACCGCCGACGACGACTCCGCCCTGGACACCCTCCAGGCCACGCTCGACGGCAAACCCGTCCCCGCGCACCGCACGGGCCGTGAGCTCCACGTGCAGCCGACCGCCCTGACCGACGGCGAACACCACCTCTCCCTTCGGACCCAGGGCCCGCTGCCGTTCACCACCACGACCGTCTCCCGGACCTTCACCGTCGCCACCACCTCGCCCGCCCTCCAGCTGGACAAGGTCACGACCACCCGGCCCCACACGCCGGTCACCGTCCACGGCACCGCGAAGGACGCCACCCGGGTCGAGGTCGACGGCCGCACGGCCAAGGTGGGCTCCGACGGCACGTTCTCGGTGACCGTCGCCGATCCGCCGTCCCTGATCAAGGTCACCGCCGCCGACCGTGCCGGCAACACCACCACCGGCGAAGTCCGCGCCGCGCGGGTCCACCCGCTGCTCCGCGCGGCCCACCTCACCGCCATCGGGTGGACGTCGGACCCGCTGCGCAACGGCATCCTCGACCTGATCCGGCAGAAGAAGCTCAACGCGGTGGAACTGGACATCAAGGACGAGAACGGGGAGATCGGCTACGCCTCCCAGGTGCCACTGGCCAAGGAGATCGGCGCCGTCAAGGGCTACTACGACGCCCGCGCGGTCATCGACCAGTTGCACAAGGCCGGGGCCCAGGTGGTCGGACGCATCGTCGCCTTCCGCGACCCGATCCTCGCCACCGCCTCCTGGCAGGGCGGCCACCCCGAGCGCGTGATCCAGACCCCCGGCGGCGACGCCTACGACGGCGGCAACTACGGCCAGCTCTCCTTCACCAACTTCGCCGACCAAGCCGTCCGCGGCTACAACCAGGACCTCGCCGCCGAGGCGGCCGGGCTGGGATTCGACGACATCCTGTACGACTACGTGCGCCGCCCCGACGGACCCCTGTCGACCATGGCGTTTCCCTCCCTGGGCAGCACGACCCCGGAACAGAGCATCGCGGACTTCGTGGCCGAGACCCGGAGCAGGATCAGTGACAGGGGAACCTTCCTGGGCGTGTCCGTCTTCGGAATAGCGGCCACCCGCCCGAACGAGATCGCCCAGGACATCGGCGCCCTGGCCAAGCAGGCGGACTACATAGCCCCCATGGTCTACCCGTCGCACTGGGGACCGGGCGAGTACAACGTGTCCGATCCCAACTCCCACCCGTACGAGATCGTCCAGCGTTCCCTGGCCGACTTCGCCCGCAAGACCGACGGCACCCAGGCCCAGGTGATCCCGTGGCTGCAGGACTTCTCCCTCGGCGTCCACTACGGGCCCAAGGAGGTCACGGACCAGATCGAGGCCGCAGCCCACGACAGCATGCCGTCGTTCCTGCTGTGGAACGCGGGCGCCCGCTACCAGGGCGAGGCGCTCTCCCTGATCCCCTGACCGACCGCCCCGGAGCTCCAGCTCTCCAGCCCTCCAGCCCTCCAGCCCCGGCAACTCCCCCGTGACGCGACGGATCCGGCGGCCGCTCCGGAAAGTCCTCGGAAGAATCTCGGGGGAGCTGTCGAGACTGCCGTCCGCCGTTCGACGCAAGGGTGAGAGGCGGGGAAGACCCCCGCTCTCCCGATCAAGGAGTCGAATCACCATGCCGCGTTTCCTGACGATGATCCGCATCGACGAGCAGCACACTCCTGCCCAGGCCCCCAACCCCGAGTTCGAGCAGCGCATGGGCGCCCTGTTCGAGGAGATCACCAAGGCCGGGGTCATGCTGGACACCGCCGGCCTCACCCCGAGCTCCGACGGAACCCGGGTGACCTGGTCCGGCGGCAGGCTGAGCTACACCGACGGCCCGTTCACCGAGGGCAAGGAGGTCGTCGGCGGCTACGCCATCCTTCAGGCGAAGGACAAGGCCGAGGCCCTGGAGTGGACCAAGCGCTTCCTGGAGGTCCACGACGAGCACATGACCGTCACCGCCGAACTCCGCCAGATCGCCGAGGGCTGATCCCACCGGGTGCTCCTCCCGCCCGCAGCCATCCCGGGTGGTGGCTGCGGGCGGCGACCGTGGGCCGGGCGGACCGGGCGGACCGGGCACCTGGCCCGGGGCGAGGCCCTGCGGCTGCTCTGGCGCTGTGGCGCTGTGGCCCGTCCAGACATGGCAGGTTCGGGGCCCGGTGGCCCTCTCCACCGCCGCCCGGCCGATCAGGCCCCGCCGGTCCGAGAGGTGTCCGGCTCGCGCGCGGCGTCGGCGGTCGTCGCCACCACCGATCGTCGAATGGCTGCCTCCAGGGCGCAGCCGAGCTCCCGGCATGCCTACGGTGAGGAAGGCAACGCCCGCCCTCCGCAGGCCGGGAGCGTCTGCCGCCCGTTCCATCCGCCCGTTCCACCGCTGGTGTCGCCGAGACATCGAAGGCGTCCGAGCCGGCGAGTGAGTTCGGCCGGGTTCCGACAGTCCGGCTGCCCCGATTTCCGACCGGAGGACACCATGGGGAAGGTGCTCGGTGACGTGCTGGGCCTCGCGGCCGGTGTCGCGATCAGTCCGCTCCCGATCATCGCGATCATCCTGGTCCTGGCCACGCCGCGAGGACGTCTCAACGGACTGCTGTTCACGGCCGGCTGGATCGTGGGCCTCTCGGCCCTGGGCGCGGTGATGCTGGCGATCGCCAAGCCCTCGAACGCCTCCACCCACGGCCATCCGGCCACCTGGGTGGGGATCCTCAAACTCGTCCTGGGGGCACTGCTCGTCCTGTTCGCCGCCCGGCAGTGGCGTCGGCGCCCCACGGACCCCTCGCAGGCGCAGCTGCCGAAGTGGATGGCCGCGATCGACCGCCTCACCCCGGTGAAGGTCTTCGGGCTCGCGCTGGTGCTGTCGGCGGCCAATGTCAAGAACGCCCCGCTCACCCTGGCCGCCGGTGCCGCGATCGGCTCGGCCGGGATCCCCCTCGCCCAGCAGATCGCCTCGCTGGCGGTGTTCGTGGTCATCGGCTCACTCGGGTTGCTGGCGCCGCTGGTGGTGTACCTGTTCATGGGCGACCGTGCGGCGAAGACCCTCGGCAACTGGAAGGACTGGGCCGCACGGAACAACGTCGCCGTCATGGCGGCCCTGTTCTTCGTCCTCGGGCTGAAGCTGGTCGGCGACGGCATCTCCGTCCTGACCTCCTGACAGCTGTCGAAGGACGTCGTTCCGGGGCCCGGCCGGCGTGCCGGGAAGCCGTCGTGCCGGGGCTCGACTCAAGGGCCGCTCTGCTGTCAGGAGTTGTCGAAGGGCTCGTCGCTCCAGCGGAACCGGGCACGGCCGTCCTCGATGTGCAGGAGGAACTCCGCAACCGGACCTGACGGGGCCACCAACGACAGGACCTCGGCGATCCGGTCGTACGAGTCTTCGAACCTCTCGTAGTCCTCCGCTTCCAGCAGCGCGAGCGACTCGTCGAACCACGGCTCCACCTCGGCGAAGGCCGGCCCCGGGGTGAACCGCCCGCTCAGCCAGGGGAAGTCGGCCTCTTCGACCACGATCTCGCCCACCACTTCGTCCGCGCGGACGAGCCGCCAGACCCTGCCCTCGACGCCCATCCGCCGCCTCCCCAAGCTGCCCGCCGCCTCCTGCACACCGACAGCTTCCCAGACGCCTACGACAGACGGCCTCCGGGAACCGGCGGTGACCGGCTCCGGGCCGCTGCCGCGGGTCAGCCCGCCCGGCCCGGTCCCGCGTCCACCTCCGCCGGCGCCGGGGACCGCAGGTGGGGATGACGGGAGTACGCCAGCGCCACCAGGGCGATGCAGCCAGCGACCGAAAGCTGGGCTGACTCACACTTGACCACACTAACTCTGACCAGCACAGAGCCCCGCCCCGTCGGCAAGTGACCAGCAGGACGGGGCTTTAGGGGTGTGAGGGCTAGGCATGGACCGCTTCTGGTGGCGATGCCCCCACGCCCCGGGGCTGAGGCTACTGCGAGTCCCCTGCACGCCCCCAATGGGTGGGGGCAACCCCTCTACCGCTACGACCTCGGCGGGTCATTCGGCGGCAGGGGCGGGGGCGGGGTGGACGGCCCGGGCGGAGGGGCCGGTGGGGTACGGAGTCCCCGGGCGCTGCGGGTTGTCCATATCCGCTGCCTTCTCTCTGACATCGCCAGGGCCCAGCACGGGCGGCCTGACGCCCTTCTGCGGTCCTCGGCCATCCCGGGGTCCACGGGCGCGCCGTGGGACCGGTGAGCCCGCGCCGGCCGGTGGTGTGTGGCTCATGCGGTGTCCTTCTCATGTTCGCCGTGTGCAGGCATGCCGGGGACTACTCCGTGGTGCAGAGATCCACGATCGCCTGCCGGTCTTCGCGGTGCATCTGCCGTGCGGCGCGGGTTGATTCCGTCCACACTGCCGCGTAGTCCTTGCGCTGGAAGGGGTCCGCGTGGCGGGCAAGGTGTACGGGAAGTTCCTTCACCGTCAGCCGACCGGCTCGCCCATGACCAGCAGGGGCAGCCCCTTGCCAGCTTGAAGGGCTGTCCACGCCTGCCTGATGCGCGCCAGCGGATGTGGCGCCACGTGCAGGTGCAGCTCAGCCATTGCCACGAACTGGTGTCCGCTGATTCGCGACTGCGGGTTACTGGTGTCGATCCGGGCAACCTGACGGTCGGTCAGCACGCCACCGGAAAAGACGACATTGAAGCCCTCAGGGTACGTGTCCTCGTAGACGAAGTCCCCCGCCAGCATCTCCCACACGTCGATCACCAGACCGGTATCCATCATGAAACACCTGGCTGCAGCCTCGTTCGGCGCCTCACCCGCGCGGGCGCTGCCGCCGGGCAGGCTCAGGCCGGTCCGGGTACTACGGTCCACCAGTAGCACCTCCTGCGCCTTGTTCAGGGCAAGGACCAGACCAGCGGACCGGCGGCATGGACATGAGATCGGTCGAGTGACTCAACTCTGCTCCTAGGCAGTTGGATTGGCGGGTGGTCCCGCCCGTCGACAACGGGGGCGCCCACGGACGGGACCCTGCACCCGTGCGGCCGTCGTCAGCTTCCCCGGACGACCGCTCGGGAGTCTTCTCCTGGTCAGGTTCCGGCGTGACGGATCCGGTAGACGGTTCGCTGCACGGCCATCTGCACCCGCAACGCCTCGGCGGTGTCGGCCGGACGGATCTCTGCCTGAGTGAGGTTGTGGCGGACCCCTCCGCCGATCAGGGCGACGACGTACCGACCGTCCCGCCCCTCACCGATCACGATGCCGGGCGTCTGGGATGACCGCTCAACTACGGTGCTCGGACCGGTCATGCCACTTCTCCCGCTTCACTACCCAGGACAGGGCGCCCCGGCCATGGCGGCGGTACGCGCGGCGTGCTGGGCACCATGACGGTCACCAACTCCGGCTTGCCAGTGGTCAGCCGTTCGATCTCGCCGGGGTAGGTCGTCCACTCCTGCCCACCACCCCGGGGGCGCAAATAGACCTCACCTCCCACGGAGCCCATGTAGGTGCCTTCCGCGCCCCCGTGGACGAGATCTCGGACCACCTCCCCCACTTGGGGCCGATACACCGACCTGGGGACCGTTCTGCACCTCGTCACCGCCCGCTCCTCTCCGTAGTGCTTTCACTACCAGGGCGACTCACTGTCCCGTACAGTCGGGGCGTCTTCAACGTGTCAGATCGGAAGGAAGACTAGATCTTGAACCGCCTGGAGTTAGACCCCCACGCATCTCCAAGTGCTGCCTTCGGAGCCCACCTTCGCAGCTCACGCGAGGAACGCGGGTGGACTCAGGACCAACTGGGCGAACAAATGGAGTACTCAGGGACGCACGTTTCAGCCGTAGAAACTTCTCGTAAATCCGCAACTCTTCGTTTTGCGCGAAGAGCTGACGCTGTGCTTGGGACCGGAACCCTGTTCGCAGACATGTGCCGGGATGTGCGGAGTACGTCACTTCTCGAAGGGTTCCCCGACTACGTCGCTCAAGAAGCAAGGGCGGTGGAGCTCCGACTGTTCGAGCTAGGCATCGTCCACGGGCTGCTGCAAACGCCGGGGTACGCGGCGGCGATCACGACCGGCGCCGTCCGTCGGGGCAGCATCACTCAGGCCCAGGCGACCGAGCGCTTGAACTTCCTTGCTTCCCGTCAGATGCTCCTCTCCCGGCAACCCCCTCCGCTCTTGCATGCCGTCCTTGATGAGAGCTGCATCCGGCGGACGATCGGCGGGACCGAGATCATGGGCGCGCAACTTGATTCCCTCATGTCTCTTGCTGAGCTGCCGCACGTGGTCCTTCAGATCGCCCCGTACGAGATAGGCGAGGCCCGCGCCTTTGATCTGCCGATCAACGTCCTCACGCTCCCGGATCGGTCTGTGGCTGCCTACTCGGAGTCAGCTCAGCGGGGGCACTTCGAGCGCGATGCCGACGCGGTGCGGCCACTGCTGACCGCCTACCATCAGCTACAGGTAGAAGCGCTATCGCAGGCCGCATCCGTGGCGCTGATCGGCAAGGCACGAAAGGAACTCCGGTGACCGAACCTGACTGGTTCAAGTCCTCTTACAGCAGCAATGGCGGCAACTGCATCGAGGTCGCTGCCAACCTTCCCGGCGTCGTCCCCGTCCGTGACTCGAAGGACCCCGAGGGCCCACAGCTCTGCTTCTCGCAGGAGGCTTGGGCGGCGTTCGCAGCTGCCACGGCTCGTGGAGACTTCGGCGAGGTCTGACAGCCAGCTGTACCGCTTCCAAGAGACCCCGTCAGCACCGCTTGGCGGGGTCTCAGCCTTTCACCGCCCGCATCTCCGCACGGACCCGCGCGGCGCCCCGCGGGGCGGCCCTCACAGCCCAGTCGACGTCAGGGTTCGTCGCGGTACTGGCGCAGGCCGGGCACAGCCCCGGAACGCCCACGGGCGCCCGGCAGTCGTCGCACTCGAATCACCCCTGGAGAGGTTCACGGGCCGGCAGGACGAGCGGCATCCTGCGCTCCGGACGGCTGCGGACGAGCGCGACCGCGGAGTGGACGACGTCAGGCAGACCGGTCGTCAGGGCGACCCGGAGGGTTTCCTCCGACGCTCCGCGGAGCAGCCGCCGGGGACCGCAGGTGGGGATGACGGGAGTACGCCAGCGCCACCAGGGCGATGCAGCCCGCGACCGCGAGTCGACCTGACTCGCACTTGACCGACACCGGCTCTGACCAGCACAGAGCCCCGCCCCGCCGGTCTCTCGTCGACGGGGCGGGGCGACACGGGCCACCGGATCAGATGGGCAGGTTCCAGCCGGGCCCGGCTTCCGCTCCGATCCAGACCCGCTGTCCTGCTTCGGTGATCGTGATGCCAAAGCCTTCCTGGTGCGGGGAACCCGCCGCCTGCCACGCCTCCACCGCGCACTCCACCTGGTCCCAGAGGCGCAGCGGGCCGCGTTGGACCACGGTCCATCCGCCGTCGGGGTGCGGCATGGTCCGGGCCTGCGAACCGGTGGCCACGTCCGAGAGGATCTGCTGGCCGGCTGCCCCGATCTGCTCGGCGGACGGCGCGGCGAGCTGGGCCACCCATCCACCGGTCCAGTCGTTGATCAGCGCCGGGTCGATCCGCGTCGGGCGTTCCTCGCCGGGCATGGGCCAGAGGCTCTGACGGGGCGGCCGGTCGTGCGGGCGGGCTACCATGAAACTCGTGTACCCGGGCAGGAACCGCCCGGTGGCACGTCCGGGCTCGGTCACGGTCAGCAGCGCCAGACCGAACCGGAAACTCCAACCGGTCAGCGTGACCAGGATCTTGCCACCCGGGTTCACCTGGTACAACCACGGCATGGGCACGTGGCGGACCGAACACGTGGCGATCAGTCGATCGTAGGGTGCGCCGTCCCCGTGGCCCATGAGGCCATCACCGACAACCAGCGTCGGACTGAATCCGGCCCTGCTGACAGCGCGCTTGGCTCGCTCCGCAATGCCCGGGTCAACCTCGATGCTGACGACGTTCTCGGAGCCGAGACGCTGCGCCCCCAGAGCCGTCGAGTACCCGGTGCCGGTACCGATTTCAAGGACGCGGTGACCGTCCTCGACGTCGAGCCGGTGCCACATCCTGAGGACGAGGGACGGCAGAGTGGACGAGGACGAGGGCGAGCCGACGACAGGCCCCTTGGCATCGCTGGGCAGCAGCTCGCCGCCCAGCTGGGTGATCAGCGTCTCGTTGCTGTAGACCGTCTCCAGCCAGCCGTCACCGCCCTCGCTGACCGCTTCGTAGGCCGTGGGGAACGAGCCGGGAACCTCACGGAAGTACGCGCTGACGAACGCCTCGCGCGGCACGGCCTCTGCGGCAGCTCGCCACGCTGGGTCAGTCAGGGTGCCGTCGTCAACGAGCTGTCGGACCAGGGCCGCCCGCAGGGCGATGGCGTCACTCACAGGAAGTTCCTTTCTGGAGTTCATCAGCGATTGCACGGGCGATGGGCATGGTGATCCCGGGAGGGAACCAGGCCCATTGGCCGCTGGGGTTGCACTCAAGGAAGTGCCAGGCACCTGCTGCGTCAACGGCGAAGTCGAACGCGCCGAAGACGAGTCCCATCTCCGTGAGGTAGCCGGCCACGGAGGCGGCCACTTCGTCCGGGACGCTGATCGGCTCGTAGCTGAGCAGGTCCTGCCTTCTGCGCCAGTCGAGTTCCGGGCTTGTGATCCGGGCGGCGAACAGCTTCGTACCCACAGCCGTCAGCCGTACGTCGAACGACTTCTCGACCTTCGCCTGAAACAGGTGAGGGCAGGCGGACACGGCGTCGGTGATGTCAGCCGGATCGACGTCCCGAACCCAGACCTGCTGCGCCTTGTCGTCCGCGTTGCGGTACGGGGTGTTCCACAGCGGCTTGTACACGGCGGGCCGCTCGGTGCAGAACTGCCGGGCCTCGGCGGGGTCCATGGTGATGACAGTCTCGGGCACAAGGAACCCGGCCCGCAGCGCGGCAGCGAGCTGCGCGGGCTTGTACTCACCGTTCCTGATCTGCCACGGGTGATTGACGTAGTGGGCTCCGGGGAGCGAGGCGAAGATGCCGCCGACTCCCCAAAACATCTGTGAGCCAGCGAACTTGGCGTCTTGGCCGTCCAACTCAGCCGGTCCGCTGTAGGCCGTGGGCCGGCGCCACCAGACCGATCGGACGTGCTCCAGGTCAAGCGCGCGGCTCGGTGTCACAAGTGCGCCTCGCTGACCACCGGTTCCGAACCTGGCGGTCAGCGAGGCGCCGTTGTAGAGATCGGCACCGGGGTCTACGCGCACTACCGGGACCCGACGCTCAGCGAGGATGCGAAGAACCACGTCCGCCGTGACGTCGAACGAGTTGGTCAGGACCAGTACGGCCCCGGGTCGATCGTCGCTCATGTCAGCCGGTGCCCTGGTCCTGGTCGTTCGCGGGCATGCTGTCCATGTCGCTGGGCTGCGCCTGGCCACCGCTCTGCCCGTCACCGCCACCGCCACCGGTGGTGGTCGGGGTACTGGTGTTAGTGCTCGTTCCGTGCGCCCCCATCTCGATCTCGCGCCCCTGGTCGTCGTAGTACACGGCGACCTGCGTTCCGGGGTCGATGACCGCCGTGATCGCGGGCACGGGACCGGACTCAACGAACGGCCCCATTCGGGTGGTACCCCACGGAGGTGCAGCAGTGCTCATTACCGCTTCCTTCCTGTAGTCGGGCCAAAGTTACGGCCTGTCCCGACCAGCCGTCAGCAGAGCGCGACCGGTCGGGACAGCGGCCGGTCCCAGGGGGGCCCTAATCCCTGTACCGGCCCGCCACGGCGGGTACGACCCGAGAAGGGCCCGCCGTAGCACCCGCCCGGTCCCATGCGTCAAGACCGGTACGGGAGTTCAGTGGTCATCGTCAGGCCGCGAAGGCGTAGCCCTCGACGTGGTAGACGGGCGCGGACGAGTCGGCGAGACGGGCGAGCGCCGCGCGGATCCGGCGGGCTTCGTTCGGTACGCAGAGGTCGTCCAGCTCGGCGGCCTCCAGCCAGCGCACTTCCCTGACGACTCCGCCCGTGGCGCTGATCGCCAGGATGATGGCGGCGAACCGCAGGGCCAGGCACGGCCTCTCGTTCACGTTCACTGCTCCGCCGGCCGATCCCGGTCCGCCGGGCTCCCCTGGCGCAGGAGATCGCCGCTCCCCAGGTACTGCGGGCCCGCCTGTTCCTCGTCGTCCCAGTCGCCGACGGGCTGACTGCACGAAGTCAGCGGCCATCCATGCCCCTTGAGCCACTCATAGGGATCCACGGGCTCCAACTCGGCACTCACGCCTGCACCTTCCTCCTGGTCTTCCTGAGGCAGCCAACCCGCTGGAGGAACTCCCCCTCCGGGTGCGCAGCCGCATACTCCGGCGGGAGCGTCCAGCCGAAGGACCCACAGCCGGGGCAACGCCACTGACGAACACCACTCCCGTCCGCCGCGCTCAACTCGACCTGACTGCCGTAATCTTGTCTGCCGCACGGCAGCGAACCTTCCTCAGTCATCTGCCCGCGGCACCCGACTCCGTCAGCTGCGCTTCAACTCCGCGCCTTATGACCTCCGCGAGTTGCTCAACCACATCGGGCCGAGCCCTGCCGAGTTCTACCAGGACGGGGCCGGAGCCCCGGGCGGTCTGCCAGTCGACGGCAACGGACGGAAGCACAATCCCCGCAAGTGCCAGAGCATCCGCCAGGTTGTCAACCGCCACGGCCGCGTCCCGCCGTGGACCCTCGGTCATCTGCGTGACCAGTGACGTCCTCGAAGGCGGGCGGACGGCGACAGGCATGGGAGTACTCCGATCAGACGGGGAGGCGTTCTCGCTCCTCACGTTCCGTGGTTACAGCGTGGCGCTACGGCGCTACGATCGGAAGCGAATCTCGACTTGACATCAGAGCAGCGCAAGTTGGAGCAACTGTGGTCAACATCAAGGATCTTGATCCGACATCATCGGAGTGGGCACCCTTTGGGGTGCAACTTCGCAGGTCGCGCGAGGCTGCCAAGCTCACGCAAGCTCAGCTCGCCAAGCTGGTTGGATGTAACCCCTCGTACGTCTCGTACGTTGAACTTGCTACACGCCCGCCTAGCGCAAAGTTCGCCCGTCTGGCCGACAAGCACTTGGAGACGGGCGGAACCTTGAATCTGATGTGGTGGCAGCACAAGAACACGGCTCTCCTGGAAGGGTTTCCGGAGTTCGCCGGCTACGAGGCTCAGGCTGCAGAGATCCGACTCTTCGCCATCGGCGTCGTCCCCGGGCTGTTGCAGGCCACGGAGTACGCCACCGCATGGGAGTCCGGGAACGTTCGACGAGGCAGCGCCAACCAGAAGGAGGCTGACGAACGCGTCAGCTTTTTGATAGCTCGACAGCAGAGCCTTGAGCGCACTCCCCCGCCTCTCGTCCACGCGGTCCTGGATGAGAGTTGCCTACGGCGACCGATCGGAGGCCCGGATGTGATGGTGGCGCAACTCCAACATCTTGAACACCTGGCCAAGCAGCCAAGCGTGGTCATTCAGTTGGCGCCGTACTCCTTGGGCGAAGACCGGCCGTACAGCTACCCCGTGACGCTGCTCACGATGCCGGACCGCAAGGTGCTCGGGTACACCGAGACCGAGCAACGCGGGTACCTGGACAGGGCCGCGGAGTCGGTCGCTCCGCTCGTCAGGGACTACGATCGGCTTCAGATTGAAGCGCTGAACCAGGCCGCATCCGTGGCGATGATCCGCCGCGTACGGGAGGAATTGGAAGATGGACGTTGACCTGACCAACGCTGCCTGGCGGAAGAGTACATACAGCGGCGGACAGAACGGCTGTGTGGAGGTCGCCGACGGCTACGAGGGTGCCATGCCTGTTCGCGATTCCAAAGACCCCGACGGCCCGGCCCTGGTCTTCTCCCCCGGCGCCTGGAAGGCGTTCGTCACAGCCGTCATTGACGGAGACTTCGGCGACGCCTGACAGCCAGCTGTACCGCTTCCAAGAGACCCCGTCAGCACCGCTTGGCGGGGTCTCAGCCTTTCACCGCCCGCATCTCCGCACGGACCCGCGCGGCACCCCGCGGGGCGGCCCTCACAGCCCAGTCGACGTCAGGGTTCGTCGCGGTACCGGCGCAGGCCGGGCACAACCTCGGAACGCCCACGGGCGCCCGGCAGTCGTCGCACTCGAATCACCCCTGGAGAGGTTCACGGGCCGGCAGGACGAGCGGCATCCTGCGCTCCGGACGGCTGCGGACGAGCGCGACCGCGGAGTGGACGACGTCAGGCAGACCGGTCGTCAGGGCGACCCGGAGGGTTTCCTCCGACGCTCCGCGGAGCAGCCGCCGGGGAACGCAGGTGGGGATGACGGGAGTACGCCAGCGCCACCAGGGCGATGCAGCCCGCAACCGCGAGCAGTACCGCCCCGAGGCCGTACGGCAGCGCCGCCGCCCCGACCACTCCCCCGACGAACATCCCCAGGACGGTCGCCAGCCGCTGCGCCTTCGTCAGGCCCGGTGCCGCGGCGGCCCCGTGGAGAAAGGCGATATCCGTGATCATCTTGACGAGGGTGGTCTGGGCGAGCGTGGTCGGCATGTCCGGGATGCGGGCCTCGAAGACGACCCGGCTCCGCCACCCCATGGCGGCGGTGAGGAGGACGAAGACAACGGTGGCGTGCCACCCCTGCGGGACGGCCGCGCCCGCGGTGGCGATGGTGTACAGCCCGGCCGCACAGATCGTCGCGGACTCCAGCAGCAGCGCCGCCATGAACCACCGCCGCCCACGCGCCAGCCGGTGACCGACCAGGACCTGCGCCCCCGCCGCCCCCAGCAGGAAGCCCGCCAGCGCCACCGCGGGCCGGGCCACGGGCAGTCCCTGCGCCCCGGCGATGCCGAAGGCGAGCAGTAGCAGATTGCCCGTGGCCAGCGCCGCGAAGGCGTGTCCGAGCCCGAGGAAGCTGAGCGCGTCGATCACACCGCTCGTCACCGTCAGGACGGTGAGGACCACGGTGATCCGGATCTCGACCCGCGAGGGCGTGGGCACTCCCCGATTCGACCACGAGGAGCGGACGAACGTCCCACAGGCGCCACCCCTCGGCGCGCCCGCCCCGCGCCGCGCCCTCCGGGCTCCGGACCCGGGCCGCTGCGGAGCGCACCGGGCTCCGGGCGGTCCCGGAGCAGGTCCGCCGAGGTCCCGGCCGGGCGACCGGCGTGAACCCGGCACCCGGCCGGGACACCCTGATCCCCGGCCCGGGGCGTCCCTGATCACACGTCAGGGTCGGCCAGGGGTCGAAGCCGGGGTGGTTCCTGATGTGCCGTCCGCCGACCGGCCGACACCATGTCCGAGGGCGTTCGACCGGCCGCCCGATGTGATTCACCCGGAGTTGACCGATGAACGCCTTCCCGCGACGCCTGACCCCGTTGGCCCTGGCCGCCGCCGCCCTGGCGGCCACCACCGCCGCACCGGCCGTGGCCGCGGGCGCCCCCGCGAGCAGCACCCGCCCCGGGCCGGCCGCCACCGCGCGGAGCGCAGCGCCGATCGGCGCCTCCGGGCTCAACACCGCGGCCCTCGACGCGGCGATCGGCCTGCAGCCCGGCGACAGGGCGGGCGGCCAGCTGGCCCGGGTCAGCACCCCGGGCCAGGTCTGGCGGGGCAGTTCCCCGGATGCCTTCACCGGCCGGGCGATCTCACCGGACGCGCACTTCCACGTCGGCAGCATCTCCAAGACCTTCGAGGCCACGGTGGTCCTGCAACTGTCCGCCGAGGGGAAGATCGACCTCGACCAGACCGTCCAGCACTATCTCCCCGGCCTCCTGCCCGAGAGCTACCAGCCCATCACCGTAAGGCAGTTGCTCAACCACACCAGCGGCCTGCCGGACATGCAGGCGGGCATCCCCAACCCCACCGCCGACCAGCTGATCAGCGAACGCCTCGACTACTTCACCCTCGACGACGTCATCCGGTCCAGCCTGCACCCGGCGGACGGCTCGGCCCCGGCCCTGCACTTCACCCCGGGCACCGAACAGGAGTACAGCTCACTCGGCTACCGCGTCGCCGCCAAGATCATCGAGCAGGTGACCGGACACTCCTTCGGCCACGAGGTGACCACCCGGGTGCTCCAACCGCTCCACCTGGACCACACCTCCGTCCCCGAGGGCGACACCTGGATGCCCCGGCCGACCCTGCACGGCTACGTCACCGACTCCACCGGCCGACCCGTGGACGTCAGCGAACAGGGCGACGACACCACCGCCGTCATCTCCACCGCCCCCGACCTCGACCGCTTCATCGGCGCCCTGTTCAGCGGCCGGCTGCTCGCCCCCGAGCAGCTGAACGAGATGTTCGCGCTCCCCCGCGACAGCGCGGGCAACCCCCTCCACTACAAGGACGGCAGCGACTGCGACACCGGCCCCGCCAAGGGCACGGCCTGCTACGGCGCCGGTCTGAAGAACGTCTCACTGCCCGACGGCACCGTCCTGTGGGGCAAGACCGGGCACGATCTCGGCTATGCCAGCGGCGTCTTCGCCACCCGCGACCTGACGCTGCGCACCGTCTACGCCGTCGGCACCTCCACCGCCGACAACGGCGGCTCCCCCGCCGTCGCCAACCGCCTGATCGCCGCGCTGCTCACCCCGCCCCGGGCCGCGACCACCGCCCGCTGAGGACGCCGAGTACGGGGGCACCGCCCGGACGGCGGACAGGCCGTCACCCCAGGGCGGGAGTCCGGCTTCCGGGCCGGTCCGGCCGGCGCCACCGGACGGCAGCCACCTGGCGCCGGCCACCGTCCGGGCGGCCGGCGAGCGGAGACGGCGAGCGGAGACGGCGATCTCCGCTTCCGTCGGGACGGCCGGACGGTCACGGCGTGGCGTGGCCGTGCCGGCGGTCGCGCCGGGCGGGGACGATCGCGGTGAGCATCGCCACAGCGGTGAGGGCGAAGGCCAATGGGTAGCCGGTCCGGCCGGCGAGTGCCCCGAAGCCGACGGCACCGACGCCCATGCCCGCGTCGTAGGCGAAGTTCCACAGGGCGCTGACGGTGCCGTAACCGGAGGACGGCACCCGCGCGTACATCAGGGACAGGGTGGCGTTCTGGGCCGCCCCGAAGCCGGTGCCGAACAGGGCCACGCCCGCCACCACCGCTGTCGGACTGCCGGTCAGCGCCACCAGGAGCACTCCCGCGGCCGCGACGAGCAGTCCGGGAAGGACCAGCCCGGACGGCCCGTGCCGGTCGCCGTACCGGCCGGCGGCCCAGCGCGCCGCGGTGGCCGCCGCGGGCTGGACGAACAGGGCCGACGCAACGACTCCGACGGAGGTCGAGGGGACGGCGAGCGGGAGGAAGGTGACGATGATCCCGGCTGCCAACGCGGTGGCCCCGAACACGGCGGCGGGCCGGGCGAGATCGGGCGTACGGAGCCCGGCGACCACGCCGACCGGCCGCCCGGACACCGGCTCCCGATCGGGCAGTCCCGGCACCGCGACGATCGCGGCCAGCGCGGCCACCGCCGCAACCACGGCGACCGGCGCGTACCCGACGTGCGCGACCAGCCACACGCCCAGCGGCAGCGCCACCAGCGACGGCACCCCGGACACGACACCGACCAGCGCCAGTCCCTCCCCACGGCGCTCGGCCGGGATCAGCGCGGCCGTCAGGGCTCCACCGGCGACGATCGTGAGCGCGAAGCCCAGGCCGCGTACCAGGCAGACTGCCACGATCCACACCGTGCCGCCGGAGGCGGTCAGTACCAGTGCGGGTGCGCCGAGCAGGACCAACCCCGCCACCAGCGTGCGGCGGTAGCCGAACCGCGTGACGAACCGGGGCGTGGCCAGCTCGCCGACGACCGTGGCCAGCATCAGCGCTCCGGTGGCCGGTCCGGCCGCGTTGCCGCCGCCCGACGCCCTGGCGTAGAGGGGAACGACCGACAGCAGGAGGTAGAAGCTGGCCGAGGCGCCGATGACGGACACGAAGCGCAGCAGCAGCGGCCGGGTCACCAGTGGCGGCCGCCCACCGGCCGCGGGGGCCTGGGAGTTCGTCGTTGTGGTCATGTGATGGACGCTAAGGTGCCGAGTGGATCGCCGGTAAGCTCCATTTCCATGCCTCTGGAGTGGTCCGGTCTGTCACCGGAGCTGTTGCTGGTCATCGACCGGACCGGCGCCGAGCCGCTCCGGTCGCAGCTGGAGCGCCAGATCCGCACGGCGATCCGGACCGGGCGGCTGCAGGTCGGCGAGCGGCTTCCGTCGTCCCGCGAACTCGCCCGCCGGCTCGGGCTCTCACGGGGGCTGGTGCAGGACTGCTACGCCCAACTCCACGCCGAGGGATACCTCGTGGCACGCGTCGGCTCCGCCACCCGGGTGGCGGCCGGTGCCTGCGCACCGCCGACCCCCGCTCCCGGCCCTCCTCCGGCGGCGAGTCCGCGCATGGTGGCCGACTTCCGCTGGGGCGTCCCCGACCTGAACGGCTTCCCGCTCGCCGACTGGCTGTGGGCGACGCGCGAGGCCGCCCGGACCATGCCGACGTCGGCACTCGACTACGGTGACCCGCGCGGCAGTTCCGTCCTGCGCGAGGTCGTGGCCGGCTACCTGCGGCGGGTCCGCGCCGCCGCAGCGGATCCGGCGCGGATCGTGATCTGCTCCGGCTACGCCCAGGGCCTCGGCCTGGCCCTGCGCGCACTGGCCCGCACCGGGGTGCACACGGTGGCGTACGAGGATCCCGGCTCGCCCGCCACGACCTCCTCGACGGCAGCCTGGGCGGGCCTGTCGGCGATCCCCGTACCGCTCGACGAACAGGGCCTCGACGTCAAGGCGCTCGATGCGACCGACGCCCGTGCGGTCGTCGTCACACCCGCGCACCAGTGGCCGACCGGCGTGGCACTGTCCCCCGAGCGGCGGCTGGCGCTGATCGAATGGGCGGTGCGCCGGGACGCGTACGTCATCGAGGACGACTACGACGCCGAGTTCCGCTACGACCGGGAGCCGGTGGGCGCGCTCCAGGGGCTCGCGGCGGACCGCGTGATCGCCATCGGCACCGTCAGCAAGTCCCTCGCACCTGCGCTGCGCATCGGGTGGCTGCTCTGCCCGCCCGCACTCGCCGGGCAGATCATCGAGAACAAGCGGCTGAGCGACCGGAGTTCACCCACCCTGGACCAGCTCGCCCTCGCGAGGATGATCGAGTCCGGCCGCTTCGACCGGCACCTGCGCCGGGCCCGGGCCACCTACGCGGCCCGGCGCACCGCCCTGGTGGCCGCACTCGCCGAACACGCTCCCGACGTCGGGGTGACCGGCCTCGCGGCCGGCTTCCACGCCGTCGCGCAGCTCGGCGCATCGGCCGACGAACAGGCCGTCGTCACCGCTGCCCGGGCCCGCTCGGTCGGCCTCTACGGAATGAGCACGTGCCGCTCGGCGCACTCGGCCGCACCGGCGCAGCTGGTCCTGGGGTTCGGCAACGTCGGCGAGCACGCCGTCACCGCGGGCATCGCCGCGGTCGGCGACCTGCTCAGGGCCCGGTGAGCCCCCGGACACGCGACGGCAACCGACCGCTGCCGCGCTCGGCGGACGCGCTCGACGGACGTGATCGGCTTCCCCGCCCGGTACGACGGCGTGGACGCCTGAGAACCCCGGTGTCCGGCCCCGGGGCCGCTGTCCCCCACGGCCGCCCACCGTCCCGGCCCCCCGGGAGCCGCACACCCCGTCCCACCCGGCGCCGGTCCCCTTTCCCGTACAGGGGCCACGGTCACTGACCGCCACGCCCCGGTGGTCGGCCCGCCGAGGGCCCCGCGGCGACTCCGGCCGCTCGGCCGCTCGGTCACGCGGGGTCCGACGGCGGTCACTCCGGCGTACGGCCGGGTGTGGGGAGGGGGCGGACGGTGCAGAGTGGGAGGCGTGGGAACACGGCGAACTCTGGGCGATCTGCGGAAGTCGTGGCGCACGGGGCACCTCCTCGTGCTGCTCCCTCTTGCGTTCATCGTGCTGATCTCCGTGGTCGACATCTCCTCGCCGCCCTACATCCACCTCGGCCCCCTGCTGGTGGTGGCTCCCGCGATCACGGCGTCCTTCGCGGGTTCCCGGCTCACCGCCCTGATCGGCGCCGTGGCGGTCGCCGCGCAGGTCGTGATCGGGGTGTTCCACGGCGGCCTGGGGACGTCCAACCACGAGGCGCAGATCGCAGCCCTGACGGTGGTCTCCGCCGTGATCGTCTTCTACTGCCGGGTACGGGAACGGAGCCGCCTGGAGCTCGCCCAGGTCAGGTCGGTCGCGGAGGCCGTGCAGCAGGTCCTGCTGCGCCCGCTCCCGGACCGCCTGGGTCCGCTGCAGGTGGCGGCGCTGTACCTGGCCGCCGAGGACGAGGCGCGCGTCGGCGGCGACCTCTACGCGGCCGCCCGCATCACCACCGGGACCCGTCTGATCATCGGGGACGTCCGGGGCAAGGGCCTGCCCGCCATCGGCGATGCCGCGCTGCTGCTCGGTGCCTTCCGCGAGCTGGCCCACCACCACACCGGCCTGCCCGCCCTCGCCGCAGGTCTGGAGGCCAGCTTCTGCCGCCACCTGTCGGAACTCGCGGGCGCCGACGGCCACGTGCGGGAGCGGTTCGCCACCGCCCTGGTACTCGACGTGCCGGACGCGGAACCCGTCGTCCGGATCACCAACTGCGGGCACCCCCCGCCCCTGCTGCTGCGCGGCGACCGGGTCTCCACGCTGCACGCCTCCCGCCCCTCGCCGCCGCTGGGCATGTGCGAGATGCCGGACCTCACCTACGAGACGGACACCTTCGCCTTCGAGCCCGGCGACGTGCTCCTGCTCTACACCGACGGCATCACCGAGGCCAGGAATCGTGACCGGGTCTTCTACCCGCTCGCGGAGCGGCTCGGCACCTGGCCGGGGTCCAGTCCCGAGGTCCTGCTGAAGAACGCCCACCGCGACCTGCAGACCTACGTCGGCGGCCCCTTGAGAGACGACGGCGTCCTGATCGCCATCGAACGCACACCGGCCTGACCCGGGCCTGCCACGGCTCGGCGGACGCCCGGAGGAAGCGGACGCCCGGAGGAATCGGGAGGGCCGACGCGGCGCGGGCCAGCACCCCGGGGACCGACGAGCCGCCCGCAGGGAGGTACGCGGCACCGGACGACGGAACGTCCGGGGCCCGGGGTGGCGACGTGCACGGTCGCAGCCGGCCAGGACGGTGCCGGCCAGCCGACGGCGCAGCACCTGCGTCCCGCTCGTCTCCGACCTGTGCAGCCCTGCTCCGCCCGTCGCACCCTCCCGGCCGAGGGCCGCTGACGCCGCCGAAACGGCCCCGGACCGGGGCTTCAGCACGGCCGGGTGGTGGGCGGGTCTGCCGCAGGCCGTACCCACGCCTCGTCGTCCCGCCGTCGCCGGGCGGCCTCAGGCCGCCGTGGCCGACTTCGCGGACCGCAGCCGGGAGGGGTGTGGCGGGCCGGATCAGCGCGGCCGCCAGTCGAATTCGTAGTCGTCGTACGAGCCGAAGACCACCAGGCGGTTCTCCCGGTCGTCGATGTCGTCGAGGAGGTCCTCGCAGACCTCGCTCTCGTGCTGTGCGCTCTCGCTGGTCATAGCGCGGAATCTACTGCCGCCGCGGCCGCCGGGCATCGCGACTGCGCAACCGGAGCAGGCCGTTTCCACCCTGCTGCCGCTCGCACCGCGCCGCCCGGCCGAACAGGCGTCCAGCTGATGGACCGTCTGCCGGAGCTGACGGCACGTCAGCCGCAGCCCCGGCCGATTCACTCCTGGGGGTAGCGACCTGGCGGGGACCGGCTGGCCCCGGGCGTCCGGCCTGCCTGCCCATGGCCACGGACCGGCCACCGATCGTCCACTGCCGGGACGCCGGTCGGCCGGGCCTGCCGGGCCGACCGGGCCTGCCGAAGACGAGCCGGCGCGGGGTGGCATACGGGCCGGGCGAAGCGCAGACTGGAGGTGGAGCTGATCAGCGTATTTCCACACTGGCGAGGCTCGGCCGAGCCAGTCACCGCACCTTATCGGTGCCACAGAAGTACGCTCCGCATTGGCGGAGCGCCCCCAGCCGCTGACAGCGGCGGATCTACGGATCCGAACACATTGCTCCGCGACGGCGGAGAACCGAGAGGCCCGGCTGCTACCGGGCCTCCTTCACGTGGTCGGACAGCGCGTTCGCGCTCTCGCGCGGGTCACCGGCAGGGGAGCCTCACCGAGGCCACCGGGTGACGGGGACGTCACCGCAGCGGGCGGCACAGGAGGGCGTCCGGCCGGCCGGCCTGGAGCCGGGCCCAGGTCATCGCGACACCGGCGACGTACTCGTCGGCGGCGCACTGGCCCTTGTAGGAACCGGGCGCCCAGTCGCTGGCCGCCGAGTCGGCGCCGGTGGAGGCCGGCGGCCGGTTGTCGCCCCGGTCGAACCAGACGGCCCGCCCGCTGGTGGGCAGGTGCTGCGCGACGGGGGCGCACAGCAGCGCGGCCATGGCGTTGCCGCGGACGCTGTAACCGACGGCCAGGCTGTCGTGCGGGCACTGCAGCTTGCTGTAGCCGGACGCCCAGTCACCGTCGGTGACGTACCGCTCGTCGCTGACCGCCTCCCAGGCCGTGCCCGTGCCGACCGGCTCCGCCGCGTCGGTGCAGAGGCCTCGGCTGCTGCCGCGGCCCAGCCCGACGAGCCGCTGTCCGTCGGGGCAGTTGCCCTTCCGGTTGCCGGGGCTCCAGTCCGGCTGGGCGAGCATCCGGCGGGAGGCGACGTTGTCCGCGTGGTCGAGGTCGAGCATGTTCCAGTGGGCGGACTGCGGCACCTGCCCCGTGTACGAAGGTGCGGTGACCAGGCGGTTGAAGTCCGTGGCGCGCCAGTCGCCCGGGTCCTCGATGCTCAGTTGGCGGCCCGCGCCGTCGTAGGCGAGCAGCGCCCAGCTGTCCTGCGGTACTCCCCCGGTCTGCCAGCCCACCAGTGGCCAGATGGCGAAGTCGGTGTCGTTCGCGATCAGGATGTCGGTGAAGTTGTCCAGCCACGCCTGCTCTCTGGTGTCGCTCGCGCCTCGCCCGGCCGCGCCGAACTCGCTGATCCACACCGGTGCGGTGAAGTGCTGGCCGGTCTGCGTGACGAAGAGCGCCTGCTGGTCGACGACCGAGCGCAGCTGCTCCGGGGTGAAGTCCTCGTACCGTGGGTCGCTGGTGGCGCCGAGCCCGCTCGCGCCGCTGTTGGCCGGGCCGGTGTAGGCGTAGAAGTGGGCGGAGTAGACGAGCTTGCCCGAGTCGATGAGGGTGTTGGAGAGGGTGGCGACGGGGGTGAGCGTGGGCCTGCCGTGTGGCAGGCCGGCGAGCGGGATGCCCTGCCAGTTGATGCCCTCGACGATGACGAGCAGGTCCGGGTCGGCCGCCAGGATCCGGTTTCCGGCCTCCTCGGAGGCCTGGTACCAGTCGTGGCTGTCGCCCATGCCCCAGTTGGGGTCGTCGGTGAGGTCACGGCGGATCTCGTTCCGCAGGTCCGCGCCGACCACTCGCTTGTTGTCCTTGTACCGGTTCGCCATGAACAGCCAGTCGGCCTCCCACCGGGCCGTGGTCTGACCGCTGTTCCACCGTTCGTTGCCGTCGAGGCTGCAGCACCACCGGTAGCTCGTCGTGTGGTTGTTCAGGACGACCGCGAACCCGTCGGCCGTCAGGGCCGCGACGACGGCGTCGTACACCTGCAACGGGGTGTCGCCGCGCAACTGCGGGTTGGCGGCGACGGCGGCGTCGGGAACCTTCGTGGTGTCCTGGATCATGGCGTCCGCGAACGGCAGGCGGATGCTGTTGAGCCCCAGCGAGTGGAACCCGGCGAGGATCCGGGACATCGGCGCCCGGTCGAGTCCCAGCGGTATGTCGAAGGACGGCTCGCCGGACTGGTTGTTCGCCGGGTCGCCGGTGGCCCCGCTGCCCGTCCAGGTCCCCTGGGCGCCTTCCCAGTTGCCCGCCTGCAGCTTGAACCGGTTGCCTCCGGCGTCGACGACGTAACGGCCCCGGGTGCTCAGCGGACCCGTCCAGGAGGCTGCGAGCTCAGGGCCGGTCAGCGCCTTCGGCGCCGCAGCGGCCGTCACCGGGGGTGTTCGGCCCGGCTCGGCCGCGACGGCGCCGGGGGCCGGGGCCAGGAGTGCGGACATGGCCGCGGACGCCGCCAGGGCCCGGGACACGAGCTTTCTCATTGTTGTCCTGAGGGGTGTGTGAGGGAACCCCCGGCTAGGGCGACCGGCCGGTGGGATGCCGCATTCTCACACGTGGACACGTACCTGACAAGGTGTCACTTCCGCCGATCCGCCGGGGAGCCGGGCGGGCAGCCGGGCGGCAGGACAGCCGGGCGGCGGCGACCCCAGCCGGACATTGTCCCACCCTGGTATCAAAGCGGCGCCACTCCGTGACCTGCGGCCGCAGGGGTGGTTGGGTCGAGGTGTGAACGATCCCGAACAACTCTGCCGCCCGTCCGCCGCTCGCGCCGACCGGGCCCTCGTCCACCCGCTGCTGACCGCGCTCACCCAGGCCGGTATCCCCATCCGCGGCGGCGACCTGGACCAACTGCAGAACGCCGCCCAGCTCGGCCCCGAATTCGTCCACGCCTTCACCCGCTGGATCCGCGACGCCCAGGCTGCCGCCACCGCCGCGGCGGTCCCGGCGGCTCCGCCGCGCGCGGTCCGCGCCGTCGCCCCGGCACCGGTGGCCGAGCTGCCCTTCGCCGCACGGCCCCACCTCGGCCGGGAACGCCGGGCCTCCTGACCCCCGGGCGGATCGGTGCGCCGCGCGGCCGCCGACTGCGCCGCCCGCCGCGCCGGAGCAGGTTCTCGGCGCCGTCAATGGAGCAGGACAGGCCTGGTCGGCGCAGGAGCCGAAGACATCCGCCCCGGATCCGCCGGGCCGGCGTCGGGAAGCGGCCCGCCCAACCGCCCTCGGACAACGCGCTGGCGCCGCCCCGCGCGTGCAGGGTGTCGCAGGCAGACAGCACAGGCAGGCAGCAAGGGGACAGCCAGGCCTCGGGCTCGTCGTCGAGCAGGTGGCACACCCGTTCGGCGCAACCGACGGAGGCGCTCGGCCCTCCGGTGCCGACGGGGATCTGCGCACCGGCTCCGTGGCCGCAGCACCCTGCACCCGGCCACGGCGTGGCGGCCGCCCGCCGGGCACCGGACGCCCCGTGCTCCGAAGAACGCCGACACCGGACGCCCCGCGTTCCGAAGAACGTCGGCACCGGCCCCGGAACGGCTGCCGGGGAGCCCTCGGACACCCCCACGAGCGGGAGAGCCGACCGCCCGGGACCGGACGGCCGGTCGTGATCCGCGGGCTCCGATCTGCCGCGTACGGGCCTCCGCGGCCGTAGGCTGAACGCATTGAACGATCGTCCGTGGACGAACGCCGAGAAGCCCGACGGACCGCCTCCGGGTCGGTCGCCAAATCCCGCTGCCCGGCGGACCTCGGACGAGCCGGACGACGTCGGCGGGACCGTGCCGGAGGAGCTCTCACCGATCGTCCACGGAGGGCAGAGCCCGTGGTGTGGTTGCGCGAGATCCACAGCGTGGTGTGTGTCGCTCGCGGCAGGGCCGGGTTAGACATGGGTATGGCCCGACTCCTGGGCCGCTCCTCCTGGCTGCCCTGGCGTCGATCAGGCAACCGCGGTGAGCGGCAACAGCCGCAGTCCGTTCCGCAGGAACCGCCGAAACGGCGCCTGCGGTCGGTGGCGAGCATCCGCAGTGTCGCCGGTCAGATGATCCTCCTCCAGGTGTTGATCGTGCTGCTGCTGGTGGTGGCGGCGGTGGCCACCCTGCTGGTCCAGTCCCGGAGCGACCGGTTCCAGGCGGCCCGGGACCGGTCGCTCGCCGCCGCGGAGGCGTTCGCACACGGCCCCGGCCTGGTGGCCACGATCGAGGGCCCCAATCCCAGTGCGGTGCTCCAGCCGCTGACCGAGGCCGCGCGGATGGAGGGCGGGGTCGACTTCATCGTCGTGATGAACCGGGACGGCATCCGCTACACGCACCCCGAGCCGCAGCTGATCGGGAAGCGCTTCGTCGGCACCATCGGCCCGTCTCTGCAGGGCCACACCACCATCGAGAGCGTGCACGGCCCGCTCGGCCAGGAGCTCCAGGTCGTCGTCCCGGTGACGGACGACCACGGTGCGGTCGTGGGCCTGGTGTCGGCCGGGCTCAAGGTCAGCCGGGTGAGCAGCGCGATCAACCGTCAGCTCCCGTTCATCCTGGGTGCCGGTGCGGCCGCGCTGGCGCTGGCGACGGCGGGTACCGCGCTGGTCGGCAGACGACTGCGACGGCAGACCCACGGGTTGGGCCCGGCCGAGATGACCCGGATGTACGAACACCACGACGCGGTGCTGCACGCGGTCCGCGAGGGCGTGGTCATCATGGGCGGCGAGGGCCGGGTGCTGCTCGCCAACGACGAGGCGCGCCGCCTGCTCGGGCTCTCCTCGGAGCCGGAGGGACGTCTGGTCTCCGAGCTCGGCCTGGAGCCCCGGACGGCCGATCTGCTGCTCTCCCGCCGTGCGGTCAGCGACGAGGTGGTCCCGCTCGGCGACCGGCTGCTGGCGGTGAACATCCGCCCCACCGACCTGCAGGGCGGCCCGGCCGGCAGCGTGGCCACGCTGCGCGACTCGACCGAGCTGCGCGCGCTGGCCGGGAAGGCCGAGGTCGCCCAGGGCCGGCTGCGGCTGCTGTACGACGCGAGCGTGTCCATCGGCACCACCCTCGACGTCCAGCGGACCGCCGAGGAACTCACCGAGGTGACCACCCCGCGGTTCTGCGACTACGCCACCGTCGACCTCGCCGAACCGGTCCTGCGCGGCGACGAGCCGCGGTCCCTGGTGGTCGGCGCGGCCGCGGAGCTGCGGCGGGTGGCGCTCAGCGGCATTCCCGGCAGCTCCCCCCTGTACGCGGCCGGTGAACTGGTGACGTTCGCGGGCCCCACCCCGATGGCCGTCGGCTTCGTCAGCGGGAACTCCGTGCTCGTCCCCGTGCTGGGGGACGCCGCCGGCTGGCAGACGCAGGACGCCGAGCGGACGCAGGAGATGCTGGACTACGGGTTCCACTCCCTGGTCACCGTTCCGTTGCGGGCCCGCGGCGTGCTCATGGGCATCGCGAACTTCTGGCGCACCCACGAAAGCGAACCCTTCGACCAGGACGACCTCACC
>NZ_JBHJVK010000076.1:0-41031 GCF_042264695.1 Kitasatospora sp. NPDC056138
ACCCCCTACCCGCCCGGCGCGCGGCTTTCTGCGCTCCTCGGGCGGGGGCGCGGGGGAGGGGAGGGGAGGGGACGCTGGTGGATGCGGCGGTGCGCTGACGCGGGCACGCTCCCCGCAGGCCCAGCAGCACAATAGGACTGTCCGGTCTCGGCGAACCTGGCGGAATCCCGGGCAAGGTGGCGGTCCTCGCTCCGGGCGTCTCGGTGCGACCTTGGGCACGTGTCGTCGCGCGTTGACCGTCGTGCCCCTGGCCGTTGCAGCTCGCGATCGCTGGATCCGCGAGGAATGCTGCTCCATCCCGCTTCAGGGTTTCGGCCTGCGCCTGGGTACTGCCGCTTTGGGCAGGTGGCGGAGCGTGTCGCCCATCAGTCCGAGGAAGCCACGCTCGCTGAGTCGGTCGTCATGGCGCAGTTGGAGCGCGCCGATTGCGGCGACGGTGATCACGGCGCCGACGATGACGACGGGAAGCGTCCAAGCGGGGAGAACACTGCCGGCCACCAGGAGCAATCCGACTACGACCGTGACGCAGGCAAGATAGAACGAGCCGGAAGCCCAGGGCGTCCGAGGGCTCTGCCCGCCACGGCTTGCCCCTGCCCCGGCTGTGCGCAGGCCCGTGCCGTGGCCCGGCCCGTCACCGACGTGCTGCCGGATCTCCGCCTCGCGCTCCGCCAGGCGGCCGGCTGCCTTGTCGGCCGCGCTCTGCCGAGCCGCCGCGTCGGCAGCGAGTTGCCGAGCGACTTCGGCGACCTCCGTGTGGTCCTTGCCTTCGACGTGGATCGTTGTCCCTGCCGGGCCGAACTCAACCCTTGCGCCGCAGTAGGGGCAGTAGCCGTCTTCGCCCGCAACGCCGCAGTGCGGGCAGTGCGGGACGCCGCCTGAGTTCGTCATGATCAGACTGTCGGGTGGCTCGGGAAGCGCCCTGCGGTGAAGTGGAACTCCGTGATGGTCGTGGGCCTGGGCATCCGGATCCTCCGTCGAGTCGCAGCGCGTCGCCGCTCACGTTAGCGCTCGCCCTGCCCCCAGCAGGCCGCTTTGACAGGACACTTGGCAGGAGGTCCGTCGATACCGACGTGGGCGCCTCCCGCGAGAACGCCGACGCCACGTTGGAGGACCCGGTCGCAGCCGGAAGCCCCGGAACCGCCGTGATCAACGAACGACCCGCGGCCCATCCGTCTCGTCGATCACGGCGAACCGCAGGCCGGAGCCAGCGGATCCGCCACCTTCACCGAAACCGGACAAGGACGGTCGGGCCGCCCTCTGCGTGGAGCGCGTCCGGCGCCGGCACCTGCCCCGAGCGCGCATCGTGGCAGCCGGTTCCTGAACATGGAGCCGTCGTGCCACCGTTTCGCCGGACGGTCCTTCAGGGAGCTGACCTGGGCGGTCAAGGTTCGGTGGCACGGGACACCGGCCGCCGGTCCTGCCTGCCGGGCCGCTGCGCCTGGTGGTGCCTGCCGGGGGTTCCGGTGGCCTGGGATGGTGCTGGGAGCCGGAGGTGGCTTCGAGGCCGCGGCTCGATGTATGGGAAGGTCAGAAACCGTTGCCCACGCCGGCCATGCGGGGGCGAACCGTGTGGCCGAGAGGATCAGGAGCCGTTCCATGCCGGATGAGATCACGCTGCGCCCGGCGACCGCCGAGGATCTCGACCTGTTCGAGCGCGAGTTCAACGGGCCGGAGGGGACCGGTCAGTACCAGTGGTTCGGCTTCGGTTCACCGGCCGGCCTGCGCCGGCAGTTCGCGGAGACCGGCCTGCTCGGCCCCGACGGTGGCATGCTCTCCGTCGCAGAGGCGGGCCGGACGGTGGGCCGGGTCGAATGGTTCGCCAGCACCTGGGGGCGGCCCGCCACCTCCACCTGCTGGACCCTGGCGATCGGCCTGGCGCCCGCTGCGCGCGGCCGGGGCATAGGCACCCAGGCCCAGCGATTGCTGGCCGAGTACCTCTTCGACCACACCAGGGCCGAACGGATCCAGGCATGGACGGACTGCGCCAACCTCGCCGAGCAGCGCGCGTTGGAGAAGGCGGGCTTCGCCAGGGAGGGTGTGCTGCGGTCCGCGCAGTGGCGTGGCGGGCAGTGGCACGATCAGGTGATCTTCTCCATGCTCCGCGCGGAGCGGTCCGGCGGCGAACCGAGGTAAGCGCAAGACGATGATCGACCTGACGATTCTTCAGCTCCCGGAGCTGGAGCCCCGCCAGGCACCTCCGGCGAGCGCCTGTCCGAGCCGTCCCGCAGCCCCATCCGCCCGCGACGTGTAGCGGCACGTTCCGGTCGCGCCCATCGGCACGCCAGTGCTGCGCCGGTGTCTACGGTGAGGCGTCCGCCGCCGTCAGACCACCAGGAGCCCTGGCGTGATCGGTCTCTTCGCCCCTTCCCGCTACGCCTATCTTCGCCTCGTGAGCGCGAGCGGCTGGTACGACCTCGTCGTCACAGCCGGATTCGCGACGCCGTGGACCTGCGCGCTGGTGCACGGCGCGGTGTCGTCGCCGGGCGCCGCGTCCGGGCTGGGCGTCCTGCCGCCCCTCGACCCGGTGCAGACCCTGTACGCGAATCTGATGGGTTCGGTCGTGGTGGTCTGGGCTCTCCTGCGCATCGTCAGACCGCTGCCGGTGCACGGCGCGCATTGTTCGCGATGTGGCAGGCGTACGCGCTGGGCCATGGCGCCACACGGTTGTTGTGGTTGTTCTTCCTCATGGAGGTGGCGTTCGGCGCCGTCCAGCTCTGGCCCTGGTGGCGAACTCTCATCAACCGCACGGACGTTTTTGCCGATCACACCGCTGAACACCCGCTCAGCGCCGAGGGCCGGTGATGCCCGGTCAGGAGTGCGAGGCGGGTGCGGACGCCGTCTGTGGACAGAGTCTGCAGAGCGCGCCGCGCGCGGTGGACACGACGCGCCGCGCGGCTGGCACCGTGCCCGGAATCCTGCCGCGCGTCACCCGGGCACGCACCTGGACAGCGGCGCGGCACCATCCGCGACGATCACGCAAACTGCGTCCACGGCAGGTTCACCGAGGAGGCCGCGTGCGACAACGCTCCGGAGTTGTCCGGTCCTCGTCACAGGCGCGCAACAGGGCTATCTGTGCCGGCGCTTGTTCTGTAGAGATAAGTGGTCGGCCGTGACGGCCGGTCAGTATCGCTCACCGCTCTGGGGGAACTCGCCATGAAGGCCAACCGTCTTGCCGCAGCTGCTGTCGCCACCGTGTTCGTCGGTCTCGCCCTGACCGCTTGCGGCCCGGACGGGGTCGACGGTGCCGCCGGTTCGCCGACGGCCGGCGCTGCGGCCTCCACCGGCGGCGGTGCCCAGCCGGTCCCCGCCATCTCGACCGCGCCCACCGGTGCGGCGAAGCCGACCGGTACGGCGAAGCCGAGTGGCAAGCCGGCCGGTGTGAAGCCGTCGGGCGGTGCCACTGCGGGTCAGGACTGCACTGCGGCGGCGAAGCAGGGTCTCGCGGGCCAGGTGGTGGTGGAGGCCACCGACAACGGCTACCAGACCTCGGTGTGGATGAAGGCCAAGCCCACCAAGTTCGTCTGCGGCTCCGACGTCCCGGACGACGGCTACCACGAGAGCTACGGCAGCCCGGTCGTCTACACGTTCAGCAACGACGTCAAGACGTACGTGCTGAAGGGGGCCACACCGGTCCCGGTCAGCCTGGACGCGTTCATGAAGCAGCAGGACGACTGCCTGCACAACCCGAGCGTCGTGGCCGCACCCGGGGGCTGCTTCGGCAACCAGTACCTCGTCACGGCCAACAGCCAGAACGTGATCACCTCGATCACCCAGGCCTACCACCCGTAGACCGGGCACGCGTTCGCGGTGGGCGGTCCAAGGCGATCCGAACCGCTCACCGGCCCGCAATCCGACCGCCGGCGGGCTCGGTGTTGGAGTTGCGGGGGAAGGTCGGCCCGAAGCGGCTTCAGTGCTCCGGATACGTGAACACCCGTGCTGCGAAAGGATTTGGGCCCGCTGATGCTCCCGCTGCCCACCAAGCGGGAGCCGGTGGCGCGCTGGCCATGGAGTCCTCGACGCCCCGTGACCCGCCTGGAAGACCGTGCCTGCCGACGCGGCAGCCCCGATCCCGCCTGCCCTTGACCGGCTACACGAGCAGTCCGACGCCGCTCCCGGGGAGGAGCCCGGCCTGCTGGAGCCGCTGGCCCGGGTACCGGACCCACGCGATCCGCGCGGCCGGAGCCCCGCCATGCAGCCGTCTCCTCGTAGCACGTGGCCAGGCCCCGCCACGCTCGGATCCCGTGGGAGACGGGTTGCCCGCCCGCGCTGCCGCGCCTCTTGCGGTACGGCCCGGTCAGACAGCGGAAAGGTGCAGCTTGAACGGCGAACCGTTGGAGCCGGGCGTCCAGCCGTTCGACCGCGCGGCCCGAATGCCTGCGGCCACTTCGCGCGGCAGGACGACCTCGGCCGGCACCGTGTTCGGTTCGAGAACGGCCGGCCGACCGGTCTCCACGACGAGCGTCGTTCCGGGACAGGCCGCGTCCTCCACCATGTAACCCAAGGTGCTGCCGTCATGGTCGCAGCACCAGTGTTTCCTGCTCACTCGCCAGCGGTACTCGACGCCGTCGACGACGATGCGGCGGGAACCCTTCTTCGCCAGTGCCACTCTTTGCCCCTCGGCCTTCGGCTGCTCGTATGTGTCTGTCGCCAGTCTCCCTGTACGGCACACGCGTGTCACCGGGTTTGGGCCGGAGCGGTCCGGGGGGCGCGGGGTGGCCGGCGTATGGCGGCGGGACCTGGTGCGCTTTCCCCATGTCCGGTGTGAGTGCAGCACTCGGCGGCCCCGGCTGCGCCCTGGTTGTCAGGGCCGCCGGGCCGCCGGGGCCGGCCGGTGGCGGGGTGTCGCGGTCGCCGCTCCAGACATCGCCGGTGCTGTGACCAGGAAGGTTCAGTACGAGCCGGAGCGGACCCTGGGGATCGCCAGGTCGATCGTGCCGACGCGGGTGTCCCAGCCCCGATGCCGGTAGCCATTACGGGAGTTGACCCGCTCCTCGCCCGGGCGCCCGTACTCGCCGCCGCAGGTGCGGTCGACGTCGGCGGACAACATCGCCTCCGCAAAGGTCTTCACCATCGCGCGCAACAAGTCGGGACTCGCCGAGGCCAGGTTCTCCTCCAGCAGGGCGGCGAAGGGCAGACTGTCGGGTGCGGTCATCGTGCGGATCTCCTTCAAGAGCTTGGTCGTTCTCGAAGAACCAGCCGATGGCCGTCTTACGTTCTCAGGCGACACCCAAGCAGGTGCTCCAGCATGCGGCTCAGGCCTGCCGCTCCGGGTCTTCCTGGGCCTGCGCATGCTTCTCGTCGTAACGCTGCCGTGCGGCCGCGACCTGAGGCGAGAACTTGATGATCGTGGACAACAGCTCGCCGAGTGAGGCGACGACCACCTCGCCTGTCGGAGTGAGGCTGTACTCGACGTGAGACGGGATGGAACGCACCAGCTTCCGGTCCACCACTCCGTCGCGTTCGAGCATCTTCAGCGTCTGCGACAGCCTGCGCTCGCTGACTCCACCCACAGTGCGTTTGAGCTCGTTGTAGCGCAGCGTGCCGCCCCGCAGCGCGACCAGGATGAGTAGCGACCAGGTGTTGGCGATGGTGTCGAAGGCCTCCCGCACGTCGCCCGCACGCGCGAGCACCTCGTTGACCGACACCTGGCGTCCCGGCCGTCGTTCGTCGCCCATCGCTGCCGGCTCCCTTCCGTTCTGCGACCAAGCATACAAACTTTGCGTGTACTGCCATATCGCTTGTACTCTCATTTTGAGAGCGCAGGCTCCCCTCAAAGGAGGTTCACGACATGAGCACCGAGTACAACGACTGGACCGTGGGCGACAGCAACACCGTCACCTTCAAGGCCCCCGCCAGGTTCGTCTTCGACCTCGTCACCCAGGCCCGCTTCTGGCCCGAGTGGCACGTCGCCAGCCACGGCGTCGGCGGCGTCACCGAGCGCCCCTACCGCATCGACGACGTGGTCTACGAGTACGGCATCCTCGAGGACGGCAGCGAGCAGCACCTCTTCTGGCGCGTCGTTGCCCAGGAGTACGCCAAGTCCTCCCTCCTCATCGACGACCGCCTCGGCGCGGGCCTGCAGTACGAGCTCACCGAGGACGGCGAGGGCACCACCAGCTTCACCCGCAGCACCCTCTACAGCCCCGACTCCCCGTTCACCCCCGCCCAGCGCACCATCGTCGCCCGGGCCAGCGCCGAGAGCGTGCAGGGCCTGCACCGCCACATCACCGTTTTGCTGGAGAAGGAGCACGCCAGCCTCCCCGCGGTCCCCTGAGCAGAACCACGACAACCAAGATCGAAAGGATGCACCTCGGGTCCCCGAATAAGGTGTACGTCATCCGATCCGCGTAAAAATAGGTCGGGTGTGGGCTGAAAAGCCCACACCCGACCTGCGTTCAAAGCACCCGTCGAAGGCCGAGCCGAAGGGCTCCGACGTGGCCCTCCGGGTCCTCCCTCGGCGCCAGGGGGCCGGCCGTTGCTGCACGCCTCCCGGGCAATGGGGTAGGGGCGGTCTGCCCGTCCCGTCCTGTCCCGGCCCGCTCGTGGTGCCGTCCCGGCCTGCTGGTCGGGACCGGGTTCTCCGCCGGGCCCGGCCCGGGGGTTGCGTCACCGGCTGCTGGTGACGCAACCCTGTTCCGGCTGCCAGCGGGCCCGGCCTGGTCGACACTCACGATCCGGCCTCCCCCGCGCGGGGGAAGCCGGATGATCCGTGGGATGGATGTGATCAGCGCGGGTGGCGCGGAATCCTGGAGCGTCGGCAATCCGGATGTACGGGGGTCACGGTGGTTGTTCCTGCGAACTCGGAGGTAGGTGGCGTTCCTGAGCCGCCGACCGCAGGCCCGGGGCGGATGTTGTGGTGGCGGCGGTGGCCCGTGTGGGCGCCCATGGTCGCTGCAGTGTGGGGCGTGTCGTACGCCGCTGTCGAGGTCACCTGGGCGGTGACGGGCACCACCGTGCAGTGGAAGGAGCACTCCGCGTACGCGCCGGGGGTCCAGCTCTTCCTGGCGGCCCTCGCGCTCCTGGCCGGCGGTGCCTGCCCGGCCAGCACCCGAACTCTCGCCAAGCTCGGCCGGGTTGCGGTGGCGACGGCGCTGATCGTGGCGCTCCCGGTGTTCGTCGTGGGAATGAACGGGCTGCCGATCTATTTCGTGACGATTGCGACGCTCTCGGGGGTCGAGAGCGCCACCGGGCTGGCCCAGGTGCTGCTGAACACGGCCGGTGCGGCCCTTCTGCTCCTCGTCGGTTTGTCGTACCGCCGGCGGCTGCGCGGAGACTGCCCGCGATGCGGGCGGCCGCACGCCGACGCAGCCGACGGCCCGCTTGCCCACCCAGCCGCCTCCCGAGCCCCGAGGCGGACCCGCATCGCGGTGTACCTGCTCATGGGCGGACTTCTGCCGTGGGCGGGAGCCAAGACCATCTGGACGCTGGGCGGCAACGCGCTCGGCGTCGCGGGCGATGACTGGCAGAGGACGACGATCGCCGACGCGTCGGGGCCGTCGAAGGCAACCGCGTCGGCGGGGATCGACGTGACCGTGCTGGCCGCGATGGTCGGGATCTTCCTGCTGCTGGGGCTGCTGTACGTGTGGGGGCAGGTGTTCCCCCGCTGGACGCTGTTCCTGTCCGGACGACGGGTCCCGCGCCTGCTGCCCTTGATCCCGGCCTGGCTGACCGGTATCCCCCTGACGATGTACGGGGCCGCCCTCATCGTCATGGCCCCGCTCATGGCTGCCGGTGTGCTGCCCGAGATCAAGCCGTCCCCGCCGTTCACCACCAGTTCGGGGATCACCTGGTTTGTCGAGTTCGGCGGCCTGGCATTCGGCGGTCTGGGCATCGGCCTCATCGTGGCCGCCCGCTCCTACGCCGCCCGCACCCGCCCCGTCTGTGCCGGCGCCACGGCAACGGAGAGGCCCAAGTAGCCGGGTACCGGAATGTCGGCTTCCCGCTGGCGATCAATGAGCAGCCGCGGGGTGCTCCTGCTGAAAGGGCCCTGGCCAATGCTGAGGTACACGTGACGGTGTGCGCCCTCGGCAGGTTGCGGCACCGAATCCGACGGCCCCGGCGGCACGCATCAGGCGGTCGAGGTAATTGCTCGGGTGACGGCCGTGACCGCCGGGGTTGGGCGGCCGGGGAGTCGCGCCACGAGAACCCGGCGGATCTCGGGAGGTGCGCCTTCGACGTGCAGCAGGCTCACCCCGGGCGGCAGCACCGGCGAGAGCCGGGAGGGCACCGTTGTCACCCCGAAGCCACCGGCGACCAGTTGGAGCTTCGTCAGCCAGTCGCGCGCGCGGTGGACGATGTGCGGCCGTCCGGGCAGGCCGGGCCAGACGCCGAGCAGCGGCTCGGAGTTCGACGCCGGGGTGGCGATCCACGGGGCGTCGACCAGTTCGTCGACGTGCACCGCGGTGCGGCCGGCGAACTCTCCGGTCGAAGGCGCCGCCACGACCAGTTCGGTGTCCGCAACGGTCTCGACATGCAGGCGCGGCGACTCGCCGTCCAAGGGCCGGTGGGGCGGGCGGGACGTCAGTACGGCGAGGTCGATCGAACCCGCGCGCAGAGCCCGGATCAGGGCGGGTGTGGTGCCCTCGGTCGTCGTGACCGTGATCTGCGGGTCGGTTGCCGCGAGGCGGGCGAGAGAGGGAGGCAGGATGGCCGCGCCCGCGCTCAGGAACAGTCCGAGCCGCACCAGTTCGGTCCGCGGGACGGCGCCGGTGAGGTCACGCTCGGCCGCCGTCAGGCAGTCCAGGATCGTGCGAGCGTGGCGCAGCAGGGTCAGGCCCGCAGGGGTGAGCCGCACTCCGTCGGGGCGGCGTTCGAACAGGTCGGTACCCGCGCTTCGTTCGAGGGAGGCGGCCTGGCGTGAGACCGCCGACTGGGTGTAGCCGAGCCGGGCGGCTGCCGCGGTGAAGCTGCCGGACTCGGCGATCTGCCGCAGGACCCGCAGGCCTGTGCTGGAGATGTCCATGCGGCATACGCATACCACAGATGCTTGATCGTCGCTTCCCGCATGCCCGCCGGACTCCTAGTGTCGATCGCGACGAACACGGACGAACACGGAGGTCACCACGTGCGAGCAGCAGTTCTGACGCGGTTCGGCGCCCCGCTCACGGTGCGGGAGGTGCCAGAACCCGAGGCCGGCGGCGGCGAGGTGGTGGTCGAGGTGCTCGCCACCTGCGTGGCCCCGTACGCGGCCGAGGTCTTCAGCGGCGAGCGGAACTACCCCCTGGTCCCGCCCGTCGTGCCCGGGATCGGCGGCGTGGGACGGGTCGTCCACGCGGGCCCGGACGCCACCCGGCTGCGCCCTGGCGACCTGGTGTGGTGCGACTGCACGGTGCGCTCGCGGGACGACGCCCTGACGCCCGACATCACGCTCCAGGGCTGGAGCTCCCGCGGCGAGGGCGGCGCGCGGCTCGCCCGGTACCTGCACGACGGATCGTTCGCCGAGTTCATGCGGGTTCCGACGGAGAACGTCTTCCCGCTGCCCGCCGGCGCGGGGGAGGACCCGGCCCGCTGGGCCGCGCTCGGCGTGCACGTCATCCCTTACGGCGGGCTGCTGGCCGGCGGGCTCGCAGCCGGTGAGACGCTGCTCGTCAGCGGGGCCACCGGCAACCTCGGCAGCAGTGCGGTCGCGGTCGCTCTCGCGATGGGGGCGGGCCGCGTGGTCGCCCCGGGCCGCAACCGGGCCGCGCTCGACCTCCTCGCCGACCGGTTCGGTCCGCGTGTGCGCCCGGTCCCGCTCACCGGGGACGAGGCCGGCGACCGCGCGGCGATGTCCGCGGCGGGCGACGGCCCGATCGACATGGTGATCGACCTGCTGCCGCCGAGCGCACCCAGCTCGGCGGCGCGCACGGCAGCCATGACCGTGCGCGAGTACGGCCGCGTCGTTCTCATGGGCGGCGTCGGCATGCTCGGTGGCGACGACCTCGCGCTCCCGTACCCATGGATCATGCGCAACTCGATCACCGTGCGCGGCCAGTGGATGTACCCGCGTACAGCGAACGTCGGCATCATCCGGCTCCTCGCCTCGGGCACCCTGGACCTCGCCCCCGAACGGGTCCGGTCGTTCGGCCTCAATGCCGTCAACGACGCCGTCACGTACGCCGCCTCGCATGGTGGCCCGTTCGACCGCACCACCCTCACCCCACCGGCTCGCTGACAAGACCGACTGATCTCCACATGTCAGCGCCACGGCCCACCGCCCGCAAGGCAGTCGGCAAGGCGGTCCGGTTCGAGACCGTCCTGCCGCCCCTCCCCGCAGCACAGCCGCCCGCCTGGCCGTAGCCGGTCCGGGTGCCGTGTCTTCGGTCGACGTGAGACGGCGGGCGGCCCTTGTCGGATGGGTGGTGTGACCGGTGCCGGTTGACCTGCCGCCTGACGGGCGACAGCCCCGATCACACCAAGGTCTTCATCGGCCTTCCATGCCTGCCGTCGGCGGCCGGATCGGCTCAGTCGAGCGCTGGACCGGCGGGTAGCAAGGGTCGCAGGGCGCCCAGGACGGCGCCGACGCAGACGTCGCGGAGCTCGGTGCGGGTGCAGGTCTCCTTGGTGAGCCAGTCCACGACGAGGACCTGGACGAAGACCAGCCAGCTCTTCAGCACTCCCGAGACGGCCTCGCGAGCGGCTTCGTCCGCGAGGGGGAGCACGGTCAGCAGGCGGGCGCGGAGCGCGTCCAGCTCGCCGGTCATGATCGTCTGGATCACCGGGTCGCCCGCGAGGACCCGGTTGGCGGCCAGGACGGCGTGGCGGTTGGCGATGAAGTAGTCGAGGTGGACGTCCATGCCCTGGACGAGCTGCTCGAGCAGGGAGTCGGCCGGGTCGAGGCGGGTGTCGGTGAGCAGCTGGTCGGCGGCCTGCTGGTAGACGGCCGCGAAGAGCTCGTGCTTGCTGGCGAAGTGCCGGTAGAGCAGCGCGCGCGAGACGCCGGCCTGCCGGGCGACGTCCTCCATCAGCACGTCCTCGTACGGATGGACGGCGAAGAGCCGCGCGCCCACGGCGAGCAGCTGAGCTCGGCGGTCGGCGGGATCGAGGCGCTGGCGGGGAGGCACGCCGCCACCCTACTTGACACGCGTCTACTTGCCGCGCCTATGCTGAACTTCAGCCCAGTAGACGTGTGTCAACTAAGACGACGGGGTGTTGATCATGGCCAAGGCTCTCCGACTGCTCATGCAGGTGATGGGGTGGACGTCCGTGGCGATCGGACTCTTCCACCTCCTGCTCGGCAACGCGGCGATCCCGGGCGCGGGCTCGGCCGGCGCGACGGTCGACAGCTGGGGCCGGTTCATGGGCGCCGCCTTCGCCGGCTACGGACTGGCCTGGCTCTGGGTCGCGCGGCAACGGCCGATCCCGGCCACGGCGGTCCGCTGGCTCGCGGGCGTCTTCCTGCTCGGCGGGCTGGGGCGGCTCATCTCGCTCGCCGTGGACGGCTGGCCGCAGTGGTTCCAGGTCGTGCTCGCAGCCATCGAGTTGGGGTTGCCGCCGGTCTTCCTCTGGCTGGCCCCCGCCGACGAGCGCGCCGCCGCCCCCGAGCCCGCCCGCTGAGCGACGCCGCCGTGACCCGCGCCGGCCTGCGGCCTGCGGCTGCACTGTGCCCAATTCGCCGGGCGGCGTCGGCACGGTGGAGTCCTGGGGGAGTCCTGGGGGAGTTCCTGCTGGCGGAAGGTGCGCCCGGCTGGCGCCTGCCTGCCCGTCACCGGCATGGGACGGCCGGGCGGGAGGCCGTCCCAGCCTGCTCAGTCCTGACGACGAGGACTTCGTCTCGTGCATTCCGCAAACGGGGAGCTCTGCCACGTCCCGGGGTACGGGCAGCGAACACATCCGGCCAAGAGTGAGGCGACTTCAGCGTCGTTCATGCCGAGAACATGGCTCGCCCCGCCGACGCTCCACCGAGCCGGTGAACCTATGCGGTCACAGCACCAGTGGCTCTTCGTACCTGAGGTGGGTCTGGCGGTGTCGAGTCCTCCGCCAGGCCTGCATCAACAGACCCGGTGTCTGTGCTCCGCGTTCAGCGAACGCCCGTGGTTCAGGCTGCGAGGAGAGCGAGCCGGGGCTCATGGCGCGCCGATTGAGCCCTTCTGGTCGGCTGCGGCCTCCTGGAAATCGGCCAACGCCGCGCCATGCTCCTGCGCCCACGCAGTCAGCATGGTGATCGGCTCCTGAAGCGTGCGTCCCAAAGCAGTGAGGCTGTACTCGACCCGGGGCGGCGCCTCGGCGTACCTCTGCCGGTCCACAAGCCCGTGACGCTGCAGGCGTCGCAAGGTCTCGGTGAGAACCTTGCGCGAGATGCCACCAGAGAGGTCGACAAGCTCGCCGGGACGCTTGGGCCCGTCGGCAAGCGCGTACAACGTCACGACGGTCCACTTGTTGGCGATGACCTCGATCGCGGTTCGCGCCGGGCAGTCGGCCATGAAGATCGTTCCCTGCGATGCACTCACCCGGCGAAGGTTACCAAACGGTACCTATCGACTTCCTAGCGTTGGCACGTCACACGCACCGGCCTGTTCCCCTACTGAATCGCCAAGGAACCTCGTGCACCTCACCGCCATCGTCCTGTCCATCGTCCTGGCCCTGCTCATGCTCGTGTCCGGCACGCTGAAGCATCGTCCGACCGCACGCATTCTCGCCTTGGCCCACACGGTCCACCTCTCGACCGGACAGCTGAAGATCCTGGGGGCCCTGCAGATCGCGGCGACCGTCGGACTGCTCGCCGGCATCTGGTTCACCCCATTCGCCATCGCTGCCGCCACCGGGCTCGTCCTCTACTTCGTCGGCGCAGTCATCGCTCACGTGCGCGTCGGCGACCCCGACAAGCAAGGAGCAATCGCGTTCCTGGTGCTCTCAGCAGCGACGCTCGCGCTTCTCGCCACTACCGCCGGATAGACGAACCGGCTCCATCCAAGATCGCGGCGCGGCCGAGCGACACACCTGTGAAGTGCGGGGTGGGTGTCGGCGAAGGATGCGGGTTCGATGTCAGTTGATGTCTGTCCATATCTGCAGGCGGAGCGTGTTTCCGGTGTGGATGTCACTGACGCGATTCCGCACTTCTGCTGACAGTTTCCCGTGTTTTCTCGCTGACATCTTCGCTGCACCTCCGGTGTGTCGTGGCCGGCGATCATGGTCGTCAGCGGCCTGGCGCCGTGTCACGGCCCGCTGGTGCGGAGCGGTGAGCCGATGCCACCCGCGTCTGCCCAACTCGGTGCGCTGGAACATGGTCGACTTTCCGCCGGTCCAGAAGGAGGTCGGGCGGGCGTCACGTCCCCGGCTTGATGCCAAGCACCACGAGGACCATGACCAGCAACGCCATCGCCGGGGCCAACGCGATAGGCACCCGCGCCTTGGGCAGCAGATAGGCCGCCGGCCACTGCAGCACGAGCAGTACCGGCGCCGCCGCGAGCAGATGGTCGGCCAACGCCAGGCCCGACAGCGTCGAGGGGCAGGAGCCCGGCCCGGAACAGGGATCGGTCGCCATCTCAGCGATCCCCCGTAGGAACATCGCCGGCGGCAGGCACAGCCCGGTCACCAGACTGGAGATCATCGGCGCCTTCCACCAGCCCCCGCGAAGGGAGGGGGTGACGGTCGTCGGCGTGTTCACGGAATCGGTCACGCCCCGATCCTCACGCCCGCCCTGACCGCCCGGCAGCGGACAGATACTCAACTGCGCGTGCCGAAAGTACTCAGACCTCCTCCGGGATGACCGGGCCCATCTCATTGACCGCCCCGGCCTTCCGGACTGCCCGGATCACCGCCAGTCGAGTCCGAGTTCGGCGAGCCGGTCGAGCTGCCTGACGGTGAGAGGCCGGGGAGGGGGAGCAGTCGGCGGCGCTGGTGGAGTCGCCGATCGAGTGGCTGCGGATCAATGCGAAGCAGCACGCGGCGCAGATTCTGCAGACGGTGAAGCTGCGGGTGTTCAACCCACGGGCGGTCGAGTGGCAGCGGATGCACGCCGTCGCCGCCGTGTTCCACATCGAGCACGGCCACCTCGACCCCACCGACAAGGCGAAGCATGCGGAGCTGATCTCCTGGCTCGCCCGCCAGCGCCACCTGAACGGCCAGGGCCTGCTCGACCCGGCCCGGGTGTCCGAGTCGGGCGCGCTCGGCATGATCTGGTCGAAGAACGCCAACGCATGGGAGCGCGGCGCTGAGTACGCCGCCGCCTTCCACCGCCAGCACGGCCACCTCGCGATCCCGGCGACCGTGGAGCTCGACGACTACGCGGTGGGCGCGTGGATGCGCCGCCAGCGCAAGGCCGACAACCTGACCAAGGACCAGGTCGCCAAGCTGGACGCGCTGGACGAGCTGTGGCGCATGGAGCCGGACTGGAACCGCTCCTACCGTCGCCTGCTCGCCTACCTCGCCGCCGGCGGAACCCTCGACGGCCCAGCCGGGGCTCCTGGTGAGTTTCCAGCCCAGTCCCTGGTGAATTTTCGGATCGGGCGGTCACCGGGGCTGCTCCGTCCGAGTGGCTGTGGGGTTCGGCGCCAGGGCCGGGCGGGCAGAGCCTTCGGCGTGACGATGTCTTCCTCGACCGGGCGCCGACGGCGCCGCCGCCCGGCCGCGCCCGCCATGCCCGTCTCTGCTGCGCCGCCGGGCCAGGCTCGGCCGCGCGGCGGGGGGTGTTGCCGGACCTGGTCCAGCGAACAAACCTGTCCCCGGGCGGCCTGGTCATCCGCACCACTTGGCACGAGCCCGCGTGCAAGACCTGGGGTTGGCCATGACCGCCCCCAGCCCGCCGGATCCGGTGTTCGTGCCCGGAGGGAGAGCGCGTGAGCGGAAGCGGCGGCCCGTCGGCCTGGCGGGCCGCCGCTTCCGCTCCGGCCGTCCGGCCCCGGGGCGGCCGATGGCCTCTACCGGCCACTTGGACGAGCGCGCGCTCTGATCGCGGTCACCACGACACCGGACCGATTCGCCGAGGGCCGGGCCGTCGTCACCTGCTCGGCGTGTCTATCCGGGTCCGCCTGCGGGGGAAGTCCCCCTTCCGGTCACGCTGCGGCGAGTACCGCGGGTCAGCAGACGCGCGGCCAGATGGACGCCTGCCAGTGAGACCGGCAGCAGCACGGCCGCGTCGCGTACGACACCCGCCGTGCTGCGGCGCACCCCGGCCCTGCCCAGTTCGCGCCATGCCCAGAGCGAGAACGGCACGACGACCGTCGGCGCGGTGACCACCCCTGGCGTGTAGCCCTTGTGCCGGGCACTCAACGCCAGATGCCCGACCCCGTGCAGCCCGAAGGCGGCCAGGGTCGCCTGGAACAGGCGGGAGCGCCCTGCGGTCCGGGCGCCGTCCGCCGATGCCGCGAGCACGGTCATTCCCATGATCGAGATGGCCGTATGGGCGTGCGCGTGCGAGATCTCGCGCCGGAGCCATTCGGGGCCGGGAATCCTCCCCTGCATCCGGCCGCCGTTCCGCCGTGACCACGGCGCCATGGTGAACCACTCCTCGGCGTCGTTGGCCGCCCAGGCCAGCAGGAGCCCCCAGGTGACCTTCTTGCTGATCATCAACACCCCCAGCATTACGTTACGAGTCGTAATGTAATATTCATCAGGTGAGCGATGAAAGCAAGAGGGAAGCGCGCCCGCGACGTGGCCGCCCACGCAGTACCGACGTCGACCGGGCCGTCATCACGGCCACCGTCGAGCTGTTGATCGACCCCGGGTATGCGGAACTCACCATCGAGGCGGTCGCCTCGCGTGCCGGGGTCGGCCGTCCCGCGGTCTACCGGCGCTGGCCGACCAAGGACGACCTGGTGGTACACGCCCTCATCGACGCGGTACCGCCACTGCGTGCACCGGACACTGGCGACGTGCTGCACGATCTCAAGGAGCTCGCCGTCGGGTTCGCGCTACGGCTGGCGGGTTCCCCGGTCGGCAGGGCCGTCCTGGCCGTGCACGCCGAAGCGGGCCGCCGTCCCGAACTCGCCGTTCCCCTGCGACAGCACTACCTCGGTCCCCGCGACACCTTGATCACCGAGCTGATCGAGCGGGGGGTCGCCGAAGGCCGGCTGAACCCGGCCCTGGCCCCCGACACCATCCGGGACCTGCTGTTCGGCCCGCTCATCTACCACTGGCTGCTCACCGGCCACCTGCCCGACACCACAGCCGACACCCTGGCCGAGGCCGCCTGCAAGGCCATCGAGCTCGCTCCATCCTGAGACCGCAGGCTGCCATGGCTGTGTAGGTCATAGGCGAGAGCACTTGTCGGCGGGTTTCGGTCACGTCCGCTGAAGTGGTGTATCGACGGCCACTCGGTGATTCGCTAACAGGCTATTGATCCGAAACGCCAAATTTCCGGCATCTCGGTGATGTGGCGGACGTGCGGGCCCTGGGAGTAACCGCGGACGATGTGTGGCTGCTTCTGTCGGCGGCGGAAGAAGCGGCGGACCTCGTCGGCGAGCTGGTCGGCATTGCGAGCTCGGGAGGCCGGCAGCAGGGTCCGCTTCAGGTCGGCGTTGACCGGCTCGTCCGGGTTGGTCCCGGGCGCGTACGCGGGCAGCAGGTGCAGGGTGATGCGGCCGGGGTGATCGGCGAGCCGGGCACGGACCTTCTTGCCGCGGTGGACGGAGTGCCGGTCGACGACGAGGTGGACCGGGCGGTCGAACTGCCTGTTCAGGCGGTTGAGGAAGTCACAGAACACCTCGGCCGTGAACGATCCCCCGTAGACCGTGAACACATCCGGCCCTGCGGGCTGATCGCGGACATCGCGTTGACCGAGAAGCGGTTGCCGATCCGGCGCATGGTCGGCGTCCGGCCGCGCGGGGCCCAGGTCCGGCCGGACACCTGGTCGGAGCGGACGCCGGTCTGGTCGGCGAACAGCACCTCGGCGCCTTCCATCCGGACCTTCGCGCGGATCGCGGGCCACTTCTCCTCGTGCCAGTCGCGGACCGCCTCCGGATCCTGCCCGATCGCGCGCTCGTCCGGGCGCTGGAACGACAGTTCCCATCGCTTGAGGTACTTGCCCACCCGGACCTTCGCGCGGATCGCGGGCCACTTCTCCTCGTGCCAGTCGCGGACCGCCTCCGGAACCTGCTCGATCGCGCGCTCGTCCGGGCGCTCGAACGACAGTTCCCACCGCTCGAGGTACTTGCCCACGCCCTGCTCGGTCAGTCGCACCCGGTGGAGCAGGGCGATGAGGTCGCAGACGATCGCGCGGGTCCACAACTGTCCACCCAGGCCGAGGTCTTCGGGGTGATGGTCGATCAGGGCCTGTCGGACACACTGCTGCCGGTCCGGATCGAGCACCTGATGGTCGCCCACCCGCCGGCCACGGGTCCTGGACACCAACGCCTCCCGGCCGCCGGCCTGCCAGGCGGCCCACCAGTCGGTCACCGACTCCATGGTGACGCCGAGCAGTTCGGCCACCCCGCGCCGGTCCCGGCCCGCGCGAAGCGCTGCAACCGCCCGCATCCCACAGAACGTCCCGAGCCTTCGGCGACAGGCGCCGTGCGCCCCCCCACCAGATCCGTCACGCCCAGATCAACGAGCGCGGAACGCCCAGATCGATCGGAGATCCCTCGACGGCACTACCGTCGACCTCGGCCTTCCTGCCGTCCGAAACGAGGAACGTTGAGCAACGATGCAGACCGCGACCAACCGATCCGGGACCCAAGCACCTGGACAGTCGGTCGCCTCGAAGCCTTCGCGACCACACAACAGGGCCATGAGCTGGAGCGAATCAGAGTCGTCGCCCAATCCCGTGCCTACCGATCCGATGAGCCACGGCACGTCCGCCTGCGCTGGGCCAAGCTGTCCTTGAACGCCAATGAACGGCTGCCCGGCGACAGTCCATGGAGTCACGACCGGAAGACCCGCCAGAACTTCGCGTTGCGCACCTGGATCATCGATCATCTTGGCCCTGACACCGATTCAGACTGGGATCCCGAATTCCTCGCCGCCGACACGCTCGCAGTGCTCGCCCTCGATCCTGGCCAAGTCATAGCGCTGTCCGCGAGCTGGCATGACCTCCCGATCGAGCAAATCGGCGAACTTCGCCGCTACAAGAGCATGACAGCTCACCTGGACCGGCTTTTGGACTTCCTGCCACCGGGAACTGACAAGGACCGGCTCATCACATGGACGGAGGTACACAAGCACCTGCCCTGAGCCACCGTTCCGACGGTCACTGCGGCATCCGATCGCGAAGTTCAGAGAACAGATCGCGGTCCGCACCAACCGCTACTCGGTGCCGGTGGGGCTGATCGGCAAGCGCGTCCGGGTGTTGCTGCACGCCTCCCACCTCGTGGTCTACGACAAGAACGTGGAGGTGGCCCGGCACGAGCGGCTGATCGCCAAGGGCGGGTGCCGGCTGGAGGACGGCGCGCTCGAGCGGGCAGCCGAGCCTGTCACGGTGACGAGGGCAGTTTGCCCGGTGGGCAGACCAGGACCGCATCCACGATCGCGGAGCTGGGGGGAGTGTGTTTGACCGAGACCTTGACGCCGCGCACGTGGACAGTGTCATGGTCGACGGCGATGGAGCCGGCCTCGGGCGTCCGGGTACAGCCGAGCTTGTCGACCCCGCCTCCGATGGCAACCTGAAGCTGCGAGCTCCCCGTTCCGCCGACGGTCACCAGGAGCACGGCTCTGTCGCGGCCGTTTTCGGTTTCCCGGATGCCCGTCACCTTGACAGTTCCTGGTGACGTGTACGGCTCGCAGGTGACCGCCCCGAAGGAAAAGGTGTCTTGCTTGTCCACCAACAGCTTGGAGTCGTCCCTCAGGACCATTGAATTGTCGGCGAGTTGCGGCGCGCTGCTCGGCGCCGGCACCGAGCCAGGCGTGGCCTTGTCGGTGCAGGCGGCAGAAAGCGCGCACAGGCAGGCCAGGGCCGCAGACACATACACACGCGTGATCGATCGCATGAGCGGGGACCGTAAACGATCACACGTCAGGACTGCACCCTGGACGGCCCGGTGAACCGCACCGGCCTCGGCTACGGCCCCGTTGTTCCGGCCCGGCACGTGGCTGCGCGAGGAGGCGAGGGCCCGCACCGACGACTTCGACGAGGGATCGATGGCAGCCTGCGACGCCGCTGGAGCCCGCCTCGCCGAGCGCGCCGAGCAGGCCCGCACCGAAGCCCGGGACGGTGGACTCGCCGTCCCGCCGGGACACCTGCAGCCCCTGCCTCGAGTCCCTCGAGGCAGGCTTGCAACATTCGCCAGCCACCGCACATGTACTGTCACGAAGGAAGCTGCTTCAGTTATGCAAATGGACATCACATCATTCGCTCCAGCTCTTGCGACAGAGCGCGAGATAGCCGAATCCTACGAGGTGTCGACCGCGGCGTTCAGCGCGGACTTCCCCGGCCGGCCAGTGCCCTCACGCGCGGCCTTCACGGAGCAACTGCGCATGTCTGCCTCGCTGTTGGGCTCGCAGCGGTTCTGGGTCGCTCGGGTTCGCGGTCGCATTGTCGGGATGGCGACCCTAACGCTCCCGGACCATGAGAACCTTCAGCTCACCATCACCGATGTGCGGGTCGCACCGGAGAACCGTCGGCAGGGTATCGGTACTGCTCTGCTGCGGGCGACGCTTCCCGACTCGCGGGCCGCCGGGCGGCCCGTGGTGACCGGACAAGGATTGAAGGTCGGCGGCGACGGCGAGAAGTGGGCGAGCGCCCTGGGGTTCGCCAAGGTACAGGAATTCGTCCTGCAGGACCTCACTGTCCCGGACGTCGATCCGGAACTGTGGCGAGTTTCGGCTCCGGACGGGTTCAGGGCGGAGAAGTGGACCGGCGCGGCTCCGGACGCCCTGGTGGCCGGCTATGCGCGGGCTCGTACCGCGATCATGGACGCACCGACCGGCGAGTCGAGCCTCCAGTTCCCGGACTGGACGGTGGAACGGGTCCGTCAGCACGAGGCCGACCTGCGAGAGCGTGGCGAGGAGCAGCGGATCGTCGTCGCCGTCCACGAGAGCACCAGCACGGTGGTGGGGCTGACGGAGATGGTGATCAGCCCGGAGCGTCCAACCGTCGGCTACCAGCAGGAGACGGCGGTGCTCCCGGCCTTTCGCGGCCATGGCCTCGGGCGATTCGTCAAGGCCCGCCAGATGCAGTGGCTGACCGCGGAACGGCCCGAGATCGACTGGGTGGCCACGAACACCGCCGCAGACAACTCCCACATGATCCGGGTCAACCACCAGGTCGGCTACCGCACCAACGCCACCGTCGCCGACGTCGAGGCCCACGTCGATGCTCTGGCAGCCCGCTGACCGCGCACACAGGGCCCCTCCGAAGCCGTCTTCTCCGTACGGGTGAATAACCGGGTGCATCCGGGCGATCACCGCTCTCCCCGGTCATGCGGCGGGGAACGTCTGTCCTCCGACCGGACCACGAGGGGGTCGGAATGATCGGAACGCGACGTTTCCGAACCACCGCACTGGCGACCAGTGTGTGTCTTGCCGCAGTGCTTCCCGTCTCGGTCCCGTCCGCCTGGGCGGACGGGACCGGGACGTCGATGACCCGCACCGTGACCCAGGAGCCGGGCCACCCGATCATCCTGTACCCCGGTGGGGAGGGGACGGCGACGGCGTACTGCCCGCAGGGAACGAAACCCACAGGGGGAGGCGCGACGGTCGAGTCCGACCCCCTGGCCGCGGTCTTCTTCAGGGAATCGGCTCCGAACCCGGCGCGGAACAGGTGGCAGGTGCAGGCCTACAACGGCAGCAACGAGGTGCAGACGGTGCACCCCCGGGTGATCTGCACGACCGACAGCACCATCACCTACAACGTCGGACCGGACAGTTCCATTCAGCCCGGGGACTTCAACTCGGCACCCGGGGCCGGCTGCAGCAACTCCCAGTACGTGGTGGGCGGTGGGGTCCAGGCCGGCCCCAGAACGTTCGTCATGGAGTCGAGCTGGGCGAATATCAGGGCGTGGTACGCGGTGGCGAAGTACACGGACTACGACCCGGACGCCCCTCTGTCGTACGTCCGGGGGTTTGCCATCTGCTCCGACAGACAGCCCACCCTCAAGGTGGGCAGCACCAAGCTGGCGGCCGGAGCGGTGGGAACGGCCCACGCGGAGTGCCCCGCCGGGCAGGTACCGACAGGCGGGGGCGGATCCATCGGCCTCGACGCCTTGTTGAACGGATCGGCCCCGACTGCGACGGGCTGGACAGTCCAGGGCACGAACAAGGCAGACGGACCTCGTACCCTCGATGCCTCGGTGTTCTGCACGACACCCTGACCGGCGGCCACAACCGGCCGCGGCGAGGAGGCCTGCGGGAACCGGGCCTCGACTTCAGCAGCAGCGCGAAGCTTATCTTCAGTCGCAGTCCGGGACATGGCTGTGAACTGGGCCGTTGCCTGGTGACGGTGTCGCTGACGGACTCGATCAGCAGGGGCCGATCGTCTTCGTCGGCCGGTGGCCGGTGCCGCTCCTTTCACTCGAAGAGGTGGTTTCCTACGTGAGTTGTGGTTCTTGCTCAACCTCCGCGGGCTGCACAAGCTGGGTGATGGGTGACTGTCCCTCATGCCATTCAGGAAACCTGATTGGCTGGCCGCTACCGAGCTGCGATGATGCCTCTGTTTCCCAGGCGGAGGGCATTTGTTCGTTTTTGTGTGCGGGGAGTGCAGTGCCGAGCTGACCACTTCGCTGTCCCAGGTCGCCCTGCCGGCCCATGCCCATCAGAAGTACGGAAACGGGATTCAGCTGCCCGTGCTGATGGAACCGGGCACGTTCGCCGTGGATCCGGAGCCCTGGGGGCCGCCGTGGCGTAGGTGGGAGGAGATCCATCCGGACGAGGCGGCCGCCCGCGGTGTCCACGCGCCGGTCTACGCCCTGTCCGACGGCGCGCCCGGCGCGATCGTGATCGCGCCCGGCGGCGTCCGCGGCACCCTGCTGATCCCGGAGAAACGTGGCGGCGCCTGTTGCGGCCTCGACGGGGCAGACGGCCCCAACATGGCCTGCGAGGCGTGCGGCCTGCCCGTGGCGAGCCGGATCGACGACTGCTCGCTCTGGCAGGCGGTGTGGCTCGCCCCGGACGCCGTGCGCAGCGTTCCCGTCAGTGGCACCGAGAGCGCACCCCGGTCCTGGGCGGAGCCAATGGCAGAGGGGAAGGGCACGCCTCCGTTCGAGCCGATTGCGACGTGGGGGTCGAGGCTGGGGTCTGACTACTTCTGGTCGTGGCCCTCTCTGTCAGACCGTCGTGGGAGAGTCGGCCCGCACGCGAGACAAGCGGTGCTCGCGCAGAAGGGGTGGTGCAGTGGTGGAGTTCGTTCCCGCGTTGTTCGGCCTGGTGGCTGACGGCGGCGACAGTGGCAGGCACGGCGACCGGTGGATCCAACGGGTGGGAGATCTGAACGTCCAGGCGAAGGGCGCGGACGTCAGCGACGTGACGACGGGTGAGGGCGACGGCCTGGAGGTTCCGGCAGGTCGGCATCCGATGTTCGCCGTTACCGATGCACCCGCAGGCGAGCAGCCCCTGGTGCTCGCTGTCCTGCTGTGGTTCGGCCCCGGGCTGCCCACGCGTGTCGAATACTGCGGCATCGGCGTCCGCACCCACTGCGGCGTGGTGTGCCTGGACGGCGGTGACGGCGACGGCGGAGAGATCGACGAGCTGATGAAGCTCGCGCACCAGGAGATCCGGCGACGAGAACGCGGACGGGGCCCTGGACTTGAGCAGTTCGAAGAGGCCTGCGGCAGCTACTGGCCCCAGGCCCTGGAACCAGCGACGTCCGCGCCGCACCATCCCTTCGGATCCGGCTGGCAGCTGTCGGACCACGACGGCCGCAGCGGCGCGACAGTTGCGGCCTTCCTTGACTGGGGCGAGGGCGGGGGCCTGTACGACTGCCTTGACGCCGAGAACCAGGAGGTCGGCCGGCTCATCGTCTTCGAAACCCTCTGACTCCCCAGTCGCCGCCGGGGGCGGACTCCGTGGGGCGGCTTCGGCGCCGCCCGCTGCCGACGCCGGTTCCCGCGCAGACAGGGAACGGCGCACAGCTCCACCCGACTCTGCGGGCCAATAGGCCGTCCGGGAGAACGGGCGGCAGAGGGTCCACCAGGAGCTGATGGACTCCCTGGCCTGCATGGACTGCGATGACGTCCCCGAGCAGGAGAGCACCTGGGTCCACGAGATCGGCCGCACCTGGATCCGTCGGCGCGGCGGCCGTTGCTGGTCCTGCCACCAGGAACGCACGGAGCGGCTGGAACGGGAGGCCGAAGAGCAGCTGGAGACCGCCCGCGCCGCCAACTCGGCGCGCGGCTGCTCGACGGCGACGGCCTCGGCCTGGCGGGCGGTGCTGTGGCTGGTGGTGGCCACCCGCGCAGCCTGGCCGCCCCGGCGGGCCGGGCACAACCCGCTCCGCCCCCGTACGGGCTAAGGTACCGCCCTGACCTGCGGGAACGCCGATACCTTGATGACCCGTCAAGGTATCGATGGCCGACCGTCAAGGTATCGACGGCCGGGCTGTGCGCCCCCGGGGTCAGCGACCGCCTGGCACGCTGGTGGCGGCCGGGTCGGCGGCATCGAGCAGGCCCTGGTCCAGAGCCTGGCGCACCAGGCGCCGGGCGGCCGGAGTGCTGCTCAAGCCCGGGTCAACGACCGCAGACGGCCCCGGGGTCGCCCGGTGGGCGACCCGCGCGAAACGGCCCGCCACCCGCTGCATCAACGTCTCGAACGCCTCGCGCAGGCAACCCGTTACGCAGTCTTCCGCGACCAGCGCTTGATCTTCGATCGTCTTCACGTGGTGACGGAATCCGGCGTCCCGTCGGCCCGAAGGCGCCGCCGGACCGGACGCCGCCGCTGTGGTGCTTCGCCGTTGTGGCCCGGAGGAATTCGGTGGCGGCTGGGTGTCCGGTGGCGGGAAAGGGGTGCGGTGATCGCCCGACAAAGGCGGTGCGGGGATTGTCGGGTGATCGGGACCGGTGTCGCCGCACGATGGGGGCATGGATGACACGACCTTGGTATCCCGTTTTCTGCGCGATGGCTTCGTGAAGTTGGAGGGCGCCGTCGCGCCGCGTGTGGCCGCGGACTGCGCGCGGCTGCTGTGGCGGGAGACGGGCTGCGACCCGGACGACCCGTCGACGTGGACGCAGCCCGTGCACTGGGTTGCCGGCATGGCGCAGGGACCGTTTGCCGCCGCACCCAACTCCCCGTCCCTGCAGCGCGCGTACGACCTGCTCGTCGGTGCGGGACGCTGGGAGCCGCGCTACTCGCTGGGCACGTTCCCGCTGCGCTTCCCGCACGAGGAGGAGCCGGACGACGCGGGCTGGCACATCGAGGGGAGCTACCTGCCGCAGGGCGAGAGCTGGTACTTCACGAATCTGCGCTCCCAGGGTCGGGCGTTGCTGATGCTGTTCCTGTTCAGCGAGGTCGGTGAGGGGGACGCCCCGACCCGGATCCGGGTCGGCTCGCACCTCGACGTGCCGAAGGTGCTGGAGAAGTACGGGGAGGACGGGGCGAGCGGGCTGACCGTCGCGTCCGATCTGGTGGCGGCGTGCGACCATCGGCCGATCGCCCTGGCCACCGGGTCCCCGGGCGACGTCTTCCTGTGTCATCCGTTCCTGGTGCACGCGGCGCAGCCGCACCACGGGGTGCGGCCGCGTTTCATGGCTCAGCCGCCGCTGATGCCGGCCGCGCCGTACGAACTGGAGCGCGCCGACGGCGCGTATTCACCCGTGGAGATCGCGATCCGCCGGGGCCTGGGACGGGACACCTCCGGTCCGGACGGGGACGGCACCGGCCGCAGCGCCGGGTAGACGTGCTGCACGACCATCGCTGGCAGGGCGGCGCCGACCGGGACGGCGGCCAGCAGCTCGGCGGTGGCCGGGTTCTCCTCGGCGGCCAGGCGCGGGTCCGCCACCGTGCCGCGCACCCCGGCGGCCGCCGTGCCGACCAGGACCGCCAGCAGCCGTGGGAACGCTCGCCAGCGCCGCTCCCACGCCCGGCCTCGGCCGTCCGGCCCGCCTGCTCCCACAGCCGGCGCAGGCCGCCAGCTGCGCCGCGGTCTCCTCGGCGCCGACACCGGGGCGGTGGCGTTCGACGAAGGCCCGCAGCCGGTGCCGGCCGGAAACGCTGGACCATGCGCCGGAAGCCCGCCCTCCAGGCCTTCGACATCGCCTTCGACGGCCGACTCTCCACCGGCCGCCGGTAACTCACACCACACGAGTTACACCGCAGGCCGTACAGACCCACCGCCAGGGGCGTTGCAAAGTCCCGATGAGTGCGTGAGTCCGCAGGTCGCGGCGGTGCGAGGAGTGCGGGTCGGCCCGTCACGTACGCACCGAAGCTCCGGTTGAACGGGGTGACCTTGCCAAGTCGCCTCGTACCGCCGGAGCTTCGATGTGTCGTCAGTCTGCCACCGTCTGCCTGATCAAGTCGCCGGTTCTGGACGGTGTGGCAGGGCTGCCGCTGGTTGAGCGGTTGCGGGTGCTACCGGATCCGCGTCGGCGGCGGGGGGTGCGTCACCCGTTCGTGGCGGTGCTGCTGGTTGCCGCCTCGGCTGTGGTCGCCGGCGCGCGCTCGTACGCGGCCATCGGCCAGTGGTCCGCGAATGCTCCGCAGCACGCCCTGGCCCGCGCGCTGTCCTCGGTGTCCGCGGGGCGGGCGTGATGGCCGATCACCACATACAGGTACTGCCGAGCGCATCCGTGTGACACAACCCCGCGGACTTCTTCCGGGCGTCGGCTTGCAGGCCCATCTCGCGGGCCTGGGCGACGGTGCGGGCGGCGAGCTCGGGGGTCGGGTGCAGCAGCGGCTGCTGAGTGGTGGCATCACCCAGGAACGCGCCGCTGCGGATCGCGACCCACCGGCTGCCAGCGCCCGGCCCCGCTCGATCCAGCCCCGCCGCCGGACCTCCACGCGGAGGCAAGGCCGGTGACGGGGCGTCGACAGAGGTCAGTGCGTCGGTGCTGATGTCGGGTACAGGCTGGCCAGTGGGTTAACGTAGGTCTGGGCGGGCATGCAGTCGGGGGCGGGGCTCTGCATCAGATTGGCCTGGAGTTCGCGGGAGCTGTGCGCCGGGTCGGTCTTGGCCAGCGGCAGGTAAATGAAGAGTTGCAGGTTGGCCGGGATGGCACTGGGGTGGATGGTGAGGACCATCCTGCCGCCTTCCTGGCCGGGTTCCTCTTCCATGTCCCAGCCGTAGGCCGCCAGCCGGCCCTGTCCGCCGTCCTGGTTCCCCTTGGCCACGGTCTGCGGCGCGTAGGAGGGCATCGTCGGGCCGGGGGCGTGGCAGCCGGGTTCGCCGGCGTAGACGCGGCTGCGGACGCCGGCCCGGTCCAGGTCGCGCTGCAGCTGGGTCGCGTCGACCGGCTTGTAGCCGTCCAGGATGGTCAGCTTGACGAGGCCGTCACTGCCGCTTTGCAGCGTGTACGCGGCATTGGTGACGTTCCCCAGCGGCTGGCTCCCGGCGCTGGCGCCGCCGCCGGCAACGACCGGGGCGGGTGCGGGGGAGTGGCCGGCCCCGGTGGTGAGGGTGAACCCGGCGACAGCGACGGCGGCGGCCACGCCTATCGGGAGCGCCACCCGCAGGGCCAAGGTCCGGCGCTTGGCAGCGCTACGGGAGTGCTCGGTCACGGTGTCCATCAGGTACTCCTTCAGCAGGAAGTGGCGGTCAGGGGAGAGCTCCGGTGCGGCCGCGGCCGGCAGCAGCCGGGCCAGCTCCTCCCGCTCGGCCTGCTGGGACCGGTCTCGGGGGGTGGTGCTCATCGGATCGTCTCCTTGGTCGACCGGACCGCGAGCGCGCGGTCTCCTGTTACCTGTCCGCAAGCGCCCGTGCGTTGCGTACTTTCCGAGGGGTGCGTGCTTTTTGCGGAACGGGCCGTGGCCAGCTCCTTGGCGGTGAGTTCCCGCAATCGGCTGCGGGCGCGTGACAGCCGCGAGCGGACCGTCCCGACCGGCTTGCCGAGCGCCTCAGCGGCGGCCGCGTGGTCCAGGCCCTCCCACACGCACAGCGCGAACACCTCCCGCTCGGCCGGGCGCAGCTGCTCCAGCGCGGCCTTCGCGGCGACGAGCTGCTCGGCGTCGGCGATGCGGCCGGTCAGCTCGACGGCGAAGTCGGGCGCGACATCTCGCGGCGGGAGCTTGGCGAGTGCCTTCTGATGACGGCGCGCGGCCCGGCGGGTGTTGCGGATGACGTTGGCGGCGATGCCCAGCAGCCAGGGCCGCAGGCTCTCCCCCTCGGGTTCGACCCGCGCGCGCAGGCGCCAGGCCTCCAGGAAGGTCAGTGAGAGCACATCCTCGGCGACGGCCCAGTCCCCGGTCATCCGGACCGCATAGCGGTGCACCGCGCGAGCGTGATCCTCGAAGACCTGCCCGAACGCCACCGAATCCCCGGCTCGCACCCGGGCGCGCATCAATTCGTCCACACCCGTACCTGTCCGGCCGCACCCGGCCGTTGCCGTGATCCACGCCACATGCCCGGGTGGGGGCCCGGCCAGGGGCGTAGCAAAGTCGGATGATCTCGTGAGTGTGCTGGTCAGGCGATGCCCAGGAGGTCGAGCGGTCGGGTGAAGGGATTGTAGGACGCGTGACGGAGGCCGGCGGCGATGTTGCGGTGCCCGGCGGTGCGGAGGGCGTTGATCGCCAGGTTTCGCAGGGTTGCCATGTTCTCCGGGCCGTGGCCGGTGCGGATCTTGGAGGCATCCTCGGCGAAGGTGGTGTCGCGGACGAAGTGAAGCCGGTTCTCGATGGTCCACTGCGACCTGGCGAGTCGGCCGAGCCGTTCGGGTGAGGCTTCCTGCGAGGTCAGATCGGTGATCGCGTAGACGGTCTGGCGGCTGCATCTGCCGGTGGTGAGATCGGTGCGGTGGCGCAGGATGCGCACGGCCTGGGCGGCGTGGGGAAGTCCAGGCCGAGGCCGGTGACGGTGAGTGCCCTGGTAGCGCGGGTCTCCCTGCGGCCGTGGCCGATCTCGCGGTCGTAGCGGCGCGTGGTGACCTCCTTCCACGGCAACGCTCGTAGGTGACGGTGTAGTTCGGGCTGGTTGGCCTTGACCACCAGCAGGTAATGGGCCTTCTTCTCCTCGACCAGGAAGCGCACATGGTCGCGCTGGGTGTGCAGGGCGTCGGCAGTGACCGTGACCCTGGTCAGGTCGTAGGGCTTCAACAACGCGGCAAAGCACGTGATTTCGTTCGTCTTGTCGGGAACCCGTAGCTGCGTGACGGTCCTGCCGTCGCCGGTCATCGCCGCCAGCAGGTGGGCGGCGGGTGTTTGGCCGCGCCGGGAGCCGCGGGCGGCCTTGCCGTCCACGGCCACCGAATCCGATCCTGCCAGGTCGGAGCCGGTCAGATCGGCCAGGCCGCCGGGACAGGCCAGGTCGATGACCCGCCGGATCGTGGCTGCACTCGGCGCTACCCGTACGCCCAGTGCGCCCACGACCCGAGTGCCGAGGCGGGCCAGGGAGTGCTGCGGAGCATTCGCGGACCACTGGCCGATGGCCGCGTACGAGCGCGCGCCGGCGACCACAGCCGAGGCGGCAACCAGCAGCACCGCCACGAACGGGTGACGCACCCCCCCGCCGCCGACGCGGATCCGGTAGCACCCGCAACCGCTCAACCAGCGGCAGCCCTGCCACACCGTCCAGAACCGGCGACTTGATCAGGCAGACGGTGGCAGACTGACGACACATCGAAGCTCCGGCGGTACGAGGCGACTTGGCAAGGTCACCCCGTTCAACCGGAGCTTCGGTGCGTACGTGACGGGCCGACCCGCACTCCTCGCACCGCCGCGACCTGCGGACTCACGCACTCATCGGGACTTTGCAACGCCCCTGGACCCACCGCTGGGGCACCGGCACACTGCGCCCGGCGTCGCTGGCCACCACCCTCAACGGGCACGAACCGTGCACTGGTGAACCTTCAGCAGCCTCCTCTGTGCACTCGTAAAGGTATGGCAATGAATCACATCGAGATAGCTTTCGGTCGGGGCGCGCTCACGGGAGCGTGTCTATCGAACTAGGAGGGGACATGCGCAAGAAGTTCGGGATCGGTATGGCAGCCAAAGCAGCAGGTTCAACTCTCGCGTTGACGCTTTCGTTCTCTACCTTTTCGACGCAGACCGCCTCGGCCTCCACGTGGATTCAGCCTCTTAAGAACGCAGGGTCGAATCTGTGCATTGGGGTGGACGGCGGAAGTCCTTACGACGGAGCGCTGACTCTCCAGTGGGAGTGCAACGGCAACCCCGATCAGACCTGGTTCTGGGTGCCTACCAACGGCGGCTATGAACTCCAGAACGGGAACAAGAAGTGCCTGGAGGCTCCCGGCTGGACCACTGCCGCCGGCGCCCGGCTCGGGCAGTGGTCCTGCCATGGCGGAGCTAACCAGATCTGGAACATAAACGACTTCGACAATTCCGGACGCCGGCGCGTGAAGAACGCGAATTCAGGACTGTGCATCAGCAACCAGGGAGGCAGCGGAGAATGGGGGAATCACATCATCCAGTGGCAATGCAACACCGCCCCCGACCAGTACTGGGACGCCAGCGGGACGATCTCGATTCCGTAGGCTGACTGCGCACGACGGCAACGGCCTGAGGTGACTGTTCCACGCCTGCGGCCGTCGTTGCCCCGCGGCACAGTAGAGCCGGGTGCCCGGAGGCCCGCTGGGCCGCCCCAGGCCAAGCACCAGCCCACCAGCGCTAATGGCCGCCAGGTGCGAGCGGATGTCCCGCACCGACCTGCCGCGCGCGTACAGCGACAGGATCCGCTCGTTGAAGCCCGCCAGCCGCCGCGCGTTCTTCGGGATCAGCTGCGGTTCGAATGCTCCGTTGCGGTCCCTGGGCACGGCCACCGTCACCGCCCCCACGTCGGTCGGCACGGTCTTCGACGACGTCCCGTTCTGCGAGTTCCCCGAGCCCCGGCTGACCGGGTCGTGCTTCTCGTAGCCCAGGTGCTCGGTCATCTCCGCCTCCAGAGCCCGCTCCAGCACCGCCCTGGTGATCTCCGTCAGCAGCCCGCCTTCACCCGGCAGGGCCGCTCCGGAGGCGTCGGCGCGGTCCATCAGCCGCTCGACAACCTCGTCCACCAACTTGTCCCCGACCGGCTCGACGGCCGGGTTCTCACTGCCAGCAGCCATGTCCGTCCGTTCCGGCCGGCCGAGACCCGAGACCAGGCCTCGGCCGGCCTGTCACATCACGGACTTGCACGATCCTTCGGACACGCTCCGGGTCCGCGGTAGAAGAGGTAGAAGCCTTGGGAGCCGACGCTGGGGTGGTAGGCGAGGCAGGTGAGTCGGCGCTGAAGGCGCCAGCGAGCTGTGGCGTCGGGCCTACCCGGGGCATACCCGACGCCCTGCCCGAGGACACCGGAGGCCTCTGACGTCCCTCCCCGCACGGGAATCGGCCATTCTGCGCGCCCCGCACACACGTCGGCCGACGAGGTGTCAGTCTGATGAGAGGTCGAGGGGGGCCGGTGACAGGTCCCGCTCCTCCTGTCCGCCTCTGCCGGGAGCCTCCGTATGAGTTCACTGCCGTCGTTCTTCTCACAGGCCGGTAACTTCGGGAGTGCGGTCGCGGGGGGCGTGGATCCCCGGACGGGATTGTTCAACGTGCGGATCGCGCTGGGGAATCTGGTCGGCAATCGCAATCTCGGGCCGTCGCTGCCGCTGGTGCTGAGCTACTCGCCGCTCAACAGCACCGATGCGGGCCTGGGGCGGGGCGTCTCGCTGGGACTGACCACCTACGACCGGGACAACCGGCTGCTGGCCCTGGCGTCCGGCGAGCAGTACAAGGTCCAGGAGACCGACAGCAAAGTCGTCCTGATGCAGAAGAAGCTCGACACGGTGCGGGTCACCAAGGACCAGGACGCGTACCGCCTGGTGCACAAGTCCGGCGATGTGGAGGTCCTGACCGGGCCCCGCAAAGCGTCCAGTCTCAAGGTTCCCACCGCGCTGCTGACACCCGCCGGGCACGCCCTGGGTCTGACCTGGGATTTCGGCAGTGGTCCGGTGCCCCGCCTCAAGGCGGCCGCGGACGAGGACGACACGCTGCTGACCGTGGACTACACCGGAAGCGCCAAGGCCACCCTGACGGTCCTGCCGGGGTGCTCCGAGGGGTACCGCGTGGAACTGCGCTTCCAGAACGGGCTGCTGGGCAGTGTCCACCACTTCGGGCTCGGTGCGGACACGCCGCTGGTGTGGAGCTTCACCTCCGAGCCGGTGGGCCGGCAGGGGGCGTGGGGTTCCTGGATCACCGGTGTGAGCATGCCCGGCGGAATGTCCGAGACCGTCTCCTACTCCCAGGGCGGGTCGGGCCACCGGTTCCCGGACTCCGCCGGGCTGCCGGCCCTGCCCTATGTGACGCGGCACGTCCGCAAACCGGGCGGCGGGCAGCCGCAGACCGAGGTGGACTACAGCTACACCGACAACAACTTCATCGGCGGCCACTCCGGCACCGCCTGGAATGCCGACCTCGACAGTCTGTACGGGGTCCTGACCACCTATGCGTACGGTTCCACCGAGTCGGTCACCACCGGGGGCAGGACCACGAGGACCACCCGCACGTACAACAACTACCACCTGCAGACGGACGGGACGACGAGTCGCAACGGCTGTTCCCGGCAGGTGCGGACCGACTACTACGCGGTGGTCGGCCGGCGGTTCGAGCAGCAGGACGACCGGTTCCAACTCCCGAGGACGCAGACCGTCACCTGGACCGACCCGAACGGCGAATCGCGCGACGAGGTCACGCAGACCGACTTCGACGACGCGGGCAACCCGCGGAGCCGCACCGATCCCGACGGGACCCGCACCGACTGGGAGTTCTACCCGGCGGGCGGCAGCGGCTCGGACTGCCCGCCCGATCCCCACGGGTTCACCCGGTGGCTCAAGACCGTCACCCACACACCGCCGGGAACCGCGTTCGACGCGCCCGTCCTGCGGACGTCCTACTCCTACACCGCCCACCCGACCCCCGACGCGCGGGTACCCACCGCGGTACTGAAGTCCACCGAGCGGCGCTACGCCGACGGCCTGCTCCTGCGGCGGGAGGACATCGCGTACGGCACCTCGGGCGCGGAGTTCGGCCGGATCACCGCACTGGACGAGGTCGAGTACCCGCATGGCGAGGGCGGTGACTCCTACACCGCGTCCCACGCCTTCACCTTCCGCACCGACGGTGAGGCGCTGGTCCAGACGCACCGGCTGACGACCCACGACCGGCTGACGACGACGCGCTCGCAGCGGCGCTCACGGTTCACCGGGCGGCTGTGGTCGGCCACCGATCCGCAGGGCAACGTCGTGACCATGGGCTACGACGGCCTGGGCCGTACGCTGACCCGCACTACCCATCCGGGTACCCCGTACGAGGCGACCGAGACCCACGGCTACGAGGCGGGGACGTCCGCGCCGTTCGTCACGACCTCCACGGACCCGCTGGGCAACCAGTGGCGCGCGAGCTTCGACGGCGCGGGGCGGCCGGTCCTGGGCGAGCGCAGGCACGCCGGCGGCGACGGCGGCTGGTACGTCGTGCGGCGGTTGAGCTACGACGAGGCGGGCCGCCCGACGTCCGAATCGGCGACGGACCATCAGCCCGACGGCGGCGGCACGGCGGCCGAGCTCACCCGGACCCTGTCCTACGACGACTGGGGCCGGCTGTCGGCCGTCGCCTGCGACGACGGCACCGGCCGGCTCACCCGGGTCGACCCTGTCGGGCTGACGGCCACGGTCCAGCAGTTCGGCGGCGGCGTCCCGGTGACCGGAACGGGGGTGACCACCTTCAACACCCGGGGCGAGCCGGTGACAACCGAGCGGTTCGACCTCAAGGGGGCGCCCGCGGGCCGGCGCGTACTGGAGCGCGACGGCTGGGGCCGGCTGCGCCGCGAGAGCGATGAGCGCGGGAACACCACGCAGTACGACTACGACGTCCGCGGCCGGCTGACCCGCACCACCCTGCCGGACGGCACGGTCGTCACGCGGGGGTACGCGCCGTTCTCCTCCGACGACCTGGCCACGACGCTCACCGTGGCCGCAAACCCCTATGGCACGCAGGCCTTCGACGGGCTGGGCCGGCTGACCGAAACCAGTTCCGGCGGCCGCACCTGGTCCTACCGGTACGCCCAGGACAGCGACCCGCTCCCCACCCAGGTCGCCACGCCCGACCAGCAGCAGCTCACGTACGCGTACGTCCCCCAGCTCGGCAACATCGTCTCCCGGGTCCAGGCCGGCTCCCTCACCCAGAGCCTCGGCCACGACCCCGTCTCCGGTTTCCTGAGGAGTGCGCAGGAGGCCGATGTCACGGTGACGCGCGACTACACCCCCGCCGGCCTGCCGCGCACCGAGACCACGACCCGGTCCGGGGCGTCTGACACCACCGCGTGCTGGACCTTCACACCCGGCGGCCTGGAGACCGGCTACACCGGGGTGGACGGCACCACCCGGAAGACCACCCGCGACGCCCACGGCCGGATCACCGACCTCACGGACCCGGCCACGGGCGTGTCACTGAGCTACGACACCGCGGGCCGCCCGACGTCGTGGACCGCCAGGGACCCGCAGTCCGGGTACACGCTGACCACCACGCTGACGCTGGACGACTTCGGCCGCGAGGTGACGCGCTCGACCAGGGACAGCCTCGGCCGCACCTGGTCGCTCACCCAGCAGTGGCTGGACAACGACCTCCTCGGCCGCAGGACGTCCACTTCCGGCGCGGCGCTGCTGCGCGACGAGACCTTCGGCTACGACGGCCGCAACCGGCTCACCACCTACACCTGCGACGGGTCGACGCCTCCGACGGACGCCCAGGGCAACGGGATCACCGCGCAGACCTTCGACCACGACGCCTTCGGCAACGTCACCCGGTGCCGGTCGCAGTACACCGACGGTTCCGACGACACCGCGACATACCTGTTCGAGAACCCGTCCGACCCGTGCCAGCTCACCGGCATCACCCACACCGATGGCACCCACCCGCCCCGGGCCGCGCTGGCCTACGACGCGGCCGGGCGGCTGACCACCGACCAGGCCGGGCACACGCTCGCCTACGACCCCCTCGGCCGCCTGCGGTCGACAGGCCCGGCGAACCAGTACGGCTACGACCCGCTCAACCGCCTGCTCACCCAGCGGACCGACGGGCACACCACCGTCCTGCACTACCGCGGCGAATCCCTCGCCGCCCTCACGGAGGACGGCCGGCCCACCCGTCTCCTGCAGCTCGGCAACGGCGCCTACGTGGCCCAGTCCCGCGAAGGACGGACCCGGATACTCACGACGGACGGCGCCGGTACCGTCCACCTGGCGGCCGACGCCGAGGGCCAGGAGCCGTACGCCCGCACCCCGTACGGCGAGCGCCCGGTGGGCAGCGCCGACAGCGTCCTGGGCTTCACCGGCCAGCGGAGCGACCCCGTGACCGGCTGGTACCACCTCGGCAACGGCACCCGCGCCTACGACCCCGTCCTCCTCCGGTTCACCACCCCCGACACCCTCAGCCCCTTCGGCGCGGGCGGCATCAACCCCTACGCGTACTGCGCGGGCGACCCCGTCAACCGGATCGACCCCTCGGGCCACCTGAGCTGGCAGGCCTGGCTCGGCATCGGCCTGGGCATCGCGGGCCTCGCCCTGGCCGCCGTCACCGGCGGCATGGCCATCGTCGCCGCCGGCGGGCTGATGGCCGCGATCAGCGCCGCCTCCGCCACCACTCTGGTCGTCGGCGCGCTCGGCGTCGCCTCCGACGTCACCGCCATCGCGAGCGGCGCCCTCGAAACCGCTTCCCCCAAGGCCTCGGCCGTCCTCGGCTGGGTCTCGCTCGGCACCGGCGCGGCCGGGCTGGCCGAGGGCGGTGCGAGCCTGGCCCGCCTCGCGGCCAAGCGCGCTCCGGGCTTCACCGAGGAGACCGCGCGCGCCCTCGGCGAACAGGTGAGTACGGATCCCGGGCTCGAACTGAAGCTCGCCAGGACCAGGCCCGAGGTCCATGGTCGACCGGTCGTCCTGCCGGAGAGGGCTCCCCACGAGTTCTTCGCCGTGGACAACGCCAACGGCGCGAAGGTGTGGGTCAGCCAGGATCCGGTCGACGGCGGCATGGTCAGGCGGATCGCCTGGAACGCGCTGCGGCGCGGCAAGAAGGTCGACATCCTCAGCGGAACACACGGCGCCGAGCTCGGGGAGCGAACCGGCGCGCACACGGACGTGGGCTTCTACTTCGAGGACATCGGCGACATGGGGAGGGCGACCAAAGAGAGGCGGTTGTTGCGGAAAAGGAGCCTCTGGTCGGGGAACGTGTTCGTGCACAACACGCCCCACCTGTCGTTCGACCGGATCGGGGCGATCCTGCGGGGCGACTCCAGCCGCGAGATCATCGCGGCATTCTGCTTCAGTCGCAACGACGACGCCGTCCGGGAATTCCTGGGACTGGAAGCCGCCTACTCGTACTCGCCGTACGTGGATTTCTACCACACGGCACTCTGAGGTCCCTGCCGCACGCCACCGCACCATCTCCCACGAACGAAGGAGACAATGCATGTCGACATGGACGAGCGTGTCGAAGCTCTCGATCGTACTCGTGAGCGGCGACGAGAGCTGCGACATCTATGCGAACGGGCGGAACCGGATCGGCGTGATGATCAGTGTCGCGCCGACCGACGAGGACGGCGATCCCATCGAGGTCGACCCCGACCATCTGCTCTCCCGCCTGTGGCTGATCGACTACGTCACTGAGTCGACACTCAACTGGAAGGGCAGCTCGGGCTGGTGCTACACGGACACCGAGAACGCCTTCACCTCCACCCCCGGCCTGTCCGGCGAGCGCGCCGAAGCCTCGTTCGACGACGACGGGACCCAACTGGTCACGTTCTACGTGTACTGCGCGCCCGGAGTGAGCCCGAAGTCGATCGGTGTCCAGGTCAAGACCGACTGCAACGACACCATCAAAAGCTCCTTGAACGGAACGTATCAGGCAAAAATCAAGCTCAATCCGCGGACGGCCGTGACGTATGAACTGGCGGACGTCGACTGGGACTACGCGCACACGTCGACCAAGTACGGCGACAACACGAAGTACGTGACGACGGACGCCTGGAACTACTACCTGTCCTTGAAATCCGTGGAGAACTACTTCGTCACCTTCTCGGTGTCCAACTATTTCGGCCGGTCCGAGTACGACGGGTTCTTCTCCTCCCACATCCCTCCCGACAGCCACCGCAAGAACTTCTACGGCGGCTACGTCTGGCACAGCGAGCCGCACGGTTCCGCGTACTACGTCGAGAACGACGGGCGCAGCGAGGCGGAGGTCGTCAACTTCCCCGACGGCAACAAGTGGTGGGACTACGCGAAGATCTACGATCGGAGCTACCCCGAGCGGTACCTGTGCTTCAGCTGGGTGCACTCCACCACCGGCGGCGACGGATGGCACATCCCGAACGGGCCGCTGACCGCGTGGCATGTGTGGAGCCACCCGGAGATCGTCGCGTATGACCGGTACGGCAACTCAGGCACGTTCTGGGTGGACGGAGGGGACATCATCGAGGGGCTCAAGCTCTGCGACAGCCGACCGTAGGACCGGGCCGAGAAAGCCCCTCTCCTCGGTGGTGGCGAGTGGCAGGTGGGCCGTGAAGGTCGGCGAGGCGCGGGAGTGGATCGGCGAGGCGGTGGTGGACGGCCGCGCGGTCCTGGACGTCCTGGACCGGGACGAGAGCGTGGCCCCGCGCCGTCCGGCCCGACCTGATGCGGTCGGAGGAAATGCTCCGCAAGGAGACCGACGGCTGGTACACGGACCACGTCTCGGTACTGACCACGGCGCCGTACTTCGAGAACCTGCGGGACCGACTCACCCCCCGACCGGACGGCCGGGGCGGCCTGACCTTCAGGCTCCCCCTCGGCGCCGCCCACTACCCGCTCGTCGCCCTCGACGACATCGCCTGGTTCGCCTGCCACATGTTCGACAACTGGCAGTCCTGGGGCGCCCGCGACCTCGCGGTGATCGGCGACAGCCTCACCGGCGACGAGATCGCCGCTACCTTCGCTCAGGTCACGGGCACCCGCAGCACCTACATCCCGATGCCGCATGACGACCTTCGTGCCGCCGTCCCCGACTTCAGCCACGACTACGCAGCGATGTTCCAGTTCTTCGCCGACCGTGATCTCTACGCCCGAGACCGGGACATCGACCTCCTGCGCCGCCTGCACCCCGACTTGATGACCTTCGAGGACTGGCTGCACCACACCGGATGGACGGGACGACCACCCACCACCTCACGTCCGAACGCGGGCACGCACGACAGGGCTCGTTGCTCCGGACCGGGGCCGACGCGAGCCTGAGATCCGGCAAACCTGGCGTGGCACACACCAAGGGCCCGCCGAGGAAGATGTCACGAGTTTGAGACCGATCATGACGGCGGCGCCGTGAGACAACGAAGAAGGGCCCAGGGCACGTCCGGGGCGAGGCCGGCGCCGGCCTCGCAGGCCGCGTCGGCGAAGGACTCCAGCACCTGCCCGTGCCCGGCCCGGGGTTGTCAGCGGGCGAGGTCGCGTAGCCACAGGGTGGCCCGCTTCGCGGTGATGTGGGTGCCGATCAGTGCGGAGGGGTCGTTATCTAGGGGAATCCAGCAGGCCAGCCCCTACGGCAACGCCATCGCGGGGCGGCCGGTACGCGCCGGCCGCCCCGCGTCGTCGATCCTGCCGGTGCCCGGAGGAAGGTGCCCCTGTGACAGCACCAATCACCCGGACATTCACCGTCGCCGAACTGCGCGAGGCCGACTTCCCGGACCTGCTGGAGGAGGACGTGGTCCTGGACGAACCGGCCCGTGAGACCAAGCAGGGCGTGCCGGATGGTGGTGGTCGTCCAGCCCGTGGCCTGCTCGGGACTTGGCGGGGGAGTACCCGGGTGCTTGCCTTGGGGCCTTCGTTGTGCGCTGCACGACGATGGCCCCAAGGGCCGCCGAAGTCCAAGGTTGATCCCTGATACCCGATCAATCTGGACGGATGTCCCGCATGCTGGTGCTGCCGGTCAGCACTCGCGTAGCCCGGGGGCCGGGTCCTGGCCGGTGCCGACGTCGACGGCGGGGACGTTGCCCCACGCTCCGTTGTCGAGCTCGGTCCAGTACCAGATGTCGTTGCCGCCCGGGTGCGGGTCGCCGTGGCCCCAGCACTGGAACCAGCTGAAGGTGCCGTTGAGCTGGCCGCGGGTCGCCGAGCGGTAGGAGCGGTCCGCGTAGCCCTTCGCCCCGGTCTTGTTGCCGCAGTACAGCCTGCCGTCGGAGCGGACACCGCATTCGGCGGCGGCTGCTGGGAAGCCGATCGCGGCCAGGCCGGCCGTCAGCGCGGTGGCCATGACCAGGACGGTGATCTTCCTGCGCGCGTTCACTGTGTACTCCTTGCTGGTGGGGTGCGTTCGCGCCGTCGTGGTCATGCGGGAGCTACCGGGGGGACCTCGGCTGCGCCGCCGTTTCGACGGCGGCCAGGACCGCCCTGTGGAAGTCCTCCAGGGTGCCGTCGGGGACCGGTGCCGGGCTGCCGGTGAGGGTGTACCACTCGTCGGCTCCGGTGTACTGGATGGCGATGTCGACGAGGTGGCCGGGGCGGCGGGTGGTGCGGACGGTGAGGTCACCGGTGATGACGCCGACCTCGACGGTCATCGCGTCGCCGGGGCCGGCGGTGACCTCGTCCTCGCACACGGCAGGTTCCGGCGTGGGCATCAGCTGTCGCAGGTGTCGAGCATCTCGCCCAGCGCCGCCTGCTCGGCCTCGGTGACGTTCAGAGCGTAGACGTGCTTCACATCGATCCACGCCCGGGAGTAGGCGCACCAGTAGGACCTCAGCGGAGGCTTCCACAGGTCCGGGGTCTGGTCGCCCTTGGACCGGTTGGAGGCGGCGGAGACAGTAATAAACGGACGTATCGGCACAAACGTTGGAGGGCTGGCGTGTGGGTGTTCGAAGTGCTTTGCGCGACGTGGCACGGACGGACCACGATGTGCCCCACCGAACATAGGAGCGATCATGAACGTCCGAGTGGACTACACGGCGGCACCCGAGGATCTGGCCGCGGCGGTGAGAGCGAACTTCCCATCCCTGCCGATTCGTTGGGCCATCGCCGGGGCCTGGCTCCTGCTGTCGCTGGCCTGCTTGGCAGGGGACCTTGTTCTCTTCGCGCTTGCGGCGCTCATCTGCGGCCTGCTGCAGGTCCAGAACATCACGATCGTCACCAAGAAGCTCGCGGCCCGGGCCGCCCAGCGCTCCGCCGGTCCGACGTCCGTCGCGATGACCGACGAGGAACTGGTCATCCGTACACAGTCCGGGGAGATGAGGATCGCCTGGGATTCGATCGTCCGGGCGGTGGAAAATCCCCTGGCCTGGACGCTTCTGGTGAGGCGGCAGGGTTCGGCGGTGCCCGCGACCGTCCTGAAGGCGGCTTTCACCGACGCCCAGGCGGCCGAGGTCACGGCGGCGATCTCACGACTGACCAGGGCCAAGTTCAAGATCCGGCAGGCGAGGACCGCCAAGGCCCCCGCTGGAGGCCGGTAGCCCGTGGGTGGACCCGGGCTGAGCCGTGGCAGCGTAGGACGGGGCTGGGACAGCCGGAAGCGGATCAGCGGGGGGTCCACGGCGTCGGGATCCGCTCTCGGGTCGTAGGTGGCCAGCCCGTCCTTCCCCACCCGTTCGGCGATCCGCAGCCACTCCCGGTGGGTCCGCCCCGGCGCCACCTGGAGCCGGGCCACTGGCGTGGAAGGGCAGGCGGGACACTTGTGGGATGCAGCAATCAAGGGATTCTTGGGTCAACACCACTCACGACTGGGCTGGTGTCGTGGATGTGGGACATCTCGGTCAGATCCGGCAGGCTCCTGGGGAGTTCGCTCCGGGCGGCACGGGGCATCTGCTTCTTGAGATCGTCGCTTATGCCGCTGACGAGGCAGCGAGCCGGGGCGGCGGACGGTGCGTAGTCACGCTGCACTCCGACGGCTCGGTGTCAGTGGAGGACGACGGACGCGGAACCGCCACCCGGGTCGACGAGCATGGCCGGGTGGTGAAGAAGCCGGTCATGGCCACGAAGGACCTTCGGTTCTTCGATCTCCCGGAGGCGGAACGGCTTCCGGACGGACATCCGCGTCGCGGCGCGTCCGTAGTCGCAGCGCTGAGCGAGTGGCTGATTCATACCAACCGCCGGCTCAACGGATCCTGGACCCAGCGCTATGAGCACGGCGTCCCTGTGACCGACTTGGAGCCCGTCGAGGCCGACGGCACCACCGGGACGTGCGTCCGCTTCCTGCCGGACGAAGCCCTGCGTTCAGGGTTGTCGGTGGCTGCGGGTGATCTGGCGCGGTGGTCCGCACACTGGCCAGACCTGGCCGTCCGCCTCGACGATCAGCGCGACGGCAGCAACCGGCCAGTCCGGTGACCCCAGGCCCCAAACGTCAGGACCGAGCTGTGCCAGCCGCCTCGGCTGTTTCCGCCACCCGCAGTCCTAGCCCTCGGCCTCGGCGGCCTGGTGACGCGTACTTCTGGTCTGACGCTCCGTAGCCACCATCACACGACCCGGGCCAGAACCTAATTCTGACCCCGCTTGTACGGGTTCGAGCGGCCCTGCCTGAGTTTGCCGCGGCCACCGGCGGCGACCCCCTCCACCTCGCCCACGTCTTCGCTCTCGGTGCCAAGAGCAGCCTTCGCTATGCGGAGGCGATCGCTCCCTCGGATCGCCGAGCTGCCCGCTGACACCTGCTGAGCGGCTACCCGCCAACACGTCGTGAACCAAGCCAGGCTGTCCTGCCTCCGACCATGACCGGCTACTGACTTCGGCGATTCAGGGTGACGGTGAATTTAGTAACGGTTGCGCAGCCGGAACCAGAGCTTGGCCAGTGCGCTCCTCGCTCGGTCGGTAAGTGGCCAATGCTTGGAGTCGGCGAGCCAGGACTCGTAGAACTCTCGCTGGGCGGCGACGGTGCCCACAGAGGCTGGTGCTGCGCGGTCGAAGACGGACACCCGTCGTTGAGCGGCCCGGCCCGGCTTCAGGACGTAGAGGATGCTTCCGCCCCCCATGTCGCGGGACATGCCCGACGGATACGCGTCGATCCTGGCTCCGTTGCAAAGCAGTTGGTAGCCCAAAGAACTCGTAACACGATCACTGACCTTGGGTGTTGAGGCGTCGCCAGCAGATGACCGCGCAGGCGAGTGAGACGAAGGCGTTGTGGAGGTCGAGG
>NZ_JBHJVK010000077.1:0-39739 GCF_042264695.1 Kitasatospora sp. NPDC056138
GCGAGGCACCGGCCGGCTGTGGTCGGGACCGGCGGTTTGGGCGAATCCGGTCACGCCGACCGCCCGCGCTGCCGACCGGCGACCGGCGGGAGCCGGCGGCCCGCCACCGGACCCCGGTCGGCCGCACGGCGCCGGCCTTCACAGCCAGGCGGGCTGCTCCCCGAGGGCCTGCCGCAGCCGGACCACGGTGCCACGCATGGCGTCACGGGCCACCGGGTCCGCGCACCACTCGGCGGCGGCCTCCAGAAGCTCGGCGGCGGCCTCGGCCACGGCCGCAGGCAGCGAGATCTCGCGCAGGTCGTGCAGGCGGGCGGCGGCGCGCAGCCCCACCAGGGACTGCTCGGCGGCGGACACGGCCGACGGACAGGTGTGCGGGTCGGAGGCGGTCGGGGCGACCGGGTGCCGGGGTGTTCCGCCGTGCCGGGCCGGTCGGGCGGGACGGCTGGCCTGGAACTCGTAGACGGTCATACCCGGTGAAACAGCCGTAGGGCCGTTGTGGTCACGGCATGCGGCCAGGTAGGCCCGGCCGGCCGGCCGTGGGCGCGGCCGCCCGGGCTCCGTCTCGCCAACCGGCCGGACCAGGCGGACAGTTGGAAGGGGGCTCGCAGGGAGGCTGGATGACCATGGATCGATACCCGCCCATCGCCGACCACGGCCTCGTCGGTGACCTGCAGACCGCCGCCCTGGTCTCCTCCCAGGGGGTCGTGGACTGGTTCGCGGCCCCCCGGTTCGACTCGCCCAGCATCTTCGCCGCGCTGCTCGACCACGACCGCGGTGGCTACTTCCTGCTCGGACCGGAGGAACGGAGCACCACCTGCAGGCAGCTCTACTACCCGGACACCGCGGTCCTGGTGACGCGGTTCATGTCGCCCGACGGGGTCGGCGAGGTCTACGACTACATGCCCCCGGACCGGACGGGCACGCCCACCGACCGGCACGTCCTGGTCCGCGGGGTGCGGGTCGTGCGCGGCACGGTGCGCTTCGTCATGGAGTGCCGCCCGCGCTTCGACTACGGCCGGGCCGCCCACGACCTCGACCTGGGGGCCGACACCGCCACCTTCCGGGCGCCGGGCGTCACCGCGCACCTGCAGAGCACCTTTCCGCTCCAGCCGGACGCCCGGGACGTGCGGGGCACGGTCACCCTCAACGCGGGGGAGACGGCCGCCGCCGTCCTCACCGTCGGCGGACCGGACGTGGAGGCACCGCCGCCCCCGACCCCGGGCAGCATCACCGAGCAGTTGTGGGAGGTCGTGGACTTCTGGCACCGCTGGGTGCGCGCCTCCCGGTACCACGGCCGGTGGCAGGGCATGGTCAACCGGTCCGCGATCACCCTCAAGCTGCTGACCTACGACCCGACCGGCGCCCCCGTCGCCGCCGCCACCATGGGCCTGCCCGAGCAGGTCGGCGGTGAGCGCAACTGGGACTACCGCTACACCTGGGTCCGCGACGGCTCGCTGTCGGTACGAGCGCTGCTCGACCTGGGGTTCGCCGAGGAGGCCGCCCGGTTCACCGGCTGGCTGGGCGACCGGCTGCGGGGCGTGGAGGACGGCGGAGAACCGCTCCAGATCATGTACCGGGTGGACGGGGACCCGGGGCTGACCGAGGAGGTCCTCGAGCACTTCGAGGGCTACCGCGGCTCCTACCCGGTGCGTGCGGGCAACGCCGCCGCCGATCAGCTGCAGCTCGACATCTACGGCGAGGCGCTCTACGCCCTGGCCGAGGGCCACGAGGTCTCGTTGCGGGCCGGCTACCACGGCTGGAAGAACCTGGCCCGGACCCTGGACTGGCTCGCCGACTCCTGGGACCGCCCGGACGAGGGCATCTGGGAGACCCGGGGCGGACGCAAGGACTTCACCTTCAGCCGGGTGATGTGCTGGGTGGCCTTCGACCGCGGCCTGCGGCTGGCGGCCGACTACAGCCGCCCCGCCGACACCGTCCGCTGGACCGCCGCCCGCGACACCATCCTCGAACAGGTGATGCAGCGCGGCTGGAACGCGAGGGAGCAGTCCCTCGTCCAGTCCTACGGGGGCGAGGTGCTCGACGCCGCGCTGTTGCTCATCCCCCGGGTCGGGTTCATGGCCCCCCGGACCGAGAGCTGGCTGTCGACGCTCGATGCGATGGAACGCACGCTGGTGTCCGACAGCCTGGTCTACCGCTACGACCCGGCGGCCTCGCCCGACGGTCTGCGCGGTTCCGAGGGCACCTTCAGCCTCTGCACCTTCCTCTACGTGGATGCCCTGGCCAGGGCAGGCCGGCTCCGCCCGGCGCGCTACGCCTTCGAGAAGATGCAGACCTACGCCAACCACGTCGGCCTCTTCGCGGAGGAGATCGGCCCCAGCGGCGAGCAGCTGGGCAACTTCCCGCAGGCGTTCACCCACCTCTCGCTGATCATGGCGGCCACCACCCTCGACGACGCCCTCGACCGGCAGCGCGACCGGCCGTAGGAACCGGTCCGGGTACCACCGCGCCCCGGCCCACCCGTACGGGGCGGACCGGGGCGCGGGGGCGGTGCCGGCGCTACCGCTTGAGTCCGTCGACGGCGATGCCCAGGTGCCGGGGCCCGCGCAGGACCGCGTTCCGGCGGTACGGGGGAGGGTCCTCGACCAGGCGCGGATTGTCGAGCCGCCGGACGAGCTCGGTCAGGGCGAGCTGTGCCTCCAGCCGGGCGAGCGGGGCGCCGAAGCAGTTGTGGATGCCGCTGCCGAGGCCCAGGTGCTGGTTGTCGGGACGGTCGGGAATGAACCGGTCCGGGTCGAGGAACCGCTGGGGATCCCGGTTTCCGGAGGCGAGCACGAGCCACAGCGACGCGCCCTTGGGGATGGTGGTCCCGGCGATGTCGATGTCGGCCAGCGTGCTGCGCTGCGGCAGCAGCTGCACGGGAGGCTCGAACCGCAGCAGCTCCTCCACCAGCGGCATGGCCAGGCCGGGGTCGTCGCGCAGCCGCTGCAGGACGTCGGGGTTGCGCAGCAGGGTGAGCATCCCGTTGGTGATGAGGTTGACCGTGGTCTCGTGGCCGGCGATCAGCAGCAGCGCCGCGGTGCTGACCATCTCCATCGGGGACATCGCGCCGTCCGGTCCCTGGCCGGCGGCCAGCGCGGAGAGCATGTCGTCGCGCGGCGAACGGCGGCGGTCCTCGATCAACTCGGCCAGGTAGGCGGAGAGTTCGCCCCGGGCCCGCCGGACGACCTCCTGCTGCGTCTGGCGCTCCTCGGCCGAGCCGGTGGCGGGGTCGATGCTGGCGGCGAGCGTGTCGGCCCAGCCGTGGAAGCGCGGCTCGTCCTCGCGGGGGATCCCGAGCAGCCGGCAGATCACCGTGACCGGGAAGGGGTAGGAGAAGTCGTCCACCAGGTCGATCTGGTCCCGGCCCTGGAAACCGTCGACGAGCCCGGTGACGATCTCGGCGAGTTCGCCGCGCATGTCGAACACCCGCCGCGGCGTGTGCGGGGGCCCGAACGTCCGCATGGCCTGCCGCCGCAGCCGGTCGTGCTCGGGAGGGTCGAGCTTGAGGAAGGTCGGCGGCAGGTTCGGGTCCTCCTCCGGGTCGACCAGGCCGGCCCCGGGGGCGAGGTTGCGGGCGTCGGAGCTCACCCGCGGGTCGTGGAGCAGACTGTGGATCTCCCAGTACGTGCTCACCAGGTACGGGCCGGCCTCGTCCTGCACCACCGGGGTCTTCCGGAGTTCGGCATACAGGGGGTACGGGTCGGCGCGGTTGGCGTAGTCGGTGATCTGGTGCAGGAGTGCGACCGACGTCATCGTGTGGATCCTTCCGGGTCAGGCGTGGAGGGGCGTGAACGAGATCCGCCGGTCGGTCGGTGAGTGGCCGCTGAGGGTGACCGTGGGGCCGTGGGAGGGCAGCGAGGGGTCGGGGAACTCGGCCGGTACCGGATGCGCCTCCTCGGGCCGCCGGTCGACCGTGGTGAACTCGGGCGGGAACGGCGCGGCCTGTTCGATCTGCTGCTGGTAGAACTCCAGCCACTTCGCCTGGTCGAAGGTGACCGCGGCGATCACGCGGCCCTGGTGGCCGTAGACCGCGGTGAAGCGCCGCTCGGCCAGCGCCCCCTGGACGACCATGATCTGGTCGGCCATCGGCGGCACACCGACGGACTTGATGTTGACGCCGAACTGCGCCGACCAGAAGGACGGTGTCCAGACGTGCGGACGGCGCTCCGAACTGGAGCTGATCATGTTGTGGGCCGCCACCTCGGCCTGCGCGATCGCGTTGCCCCAGTGCTCCAGGGAGAGGAACTGGTAACCGAAGAGCGGGTGCGGCGAGCGGGCCACGTCCCCGGCGACGAAGACGTCGTCCGTGACGATGCCGCGCACGTCGAAGGCCCGGCAGCCGGCGTCGCAGGCGATCCCGCGCGGGCCCGCGCCGAGACCGGAGGAGGCGAGCCACTCGGTGTTGCGCGTCGCGCCCAGGCAGACGACCGCCACCTCCGCCTCGACCGTGCTGCCGTCGGAGAGGTGCGCGCACCGCAGACGTCCCGCCGGGTCCCCTTCCAGTCCGGTCACCGTGACACCGCACCGCAGGTCGACACCGGCCTCACGCTGCATCTTCGCGGCCACCTCACCCACCACGCCGCCGAGTGCACCCACCAGCGGAGCCGCCCCGCGTTCGGCGACGGTGACCTCCAGTCCCCGCTCGCGGCAGGCGGAGGCGATCTCGGACCCGGTGAAGCCGGCCCCGATGACCAGCACCCGGCGCGGGCCCGCGCTCAGCCGGCGGTGCAACTGAGCCGCGTCGTCCGTGGTGCGCAGGACGAAGACCCCGTCCAGGTCGGCCTCCAGCTCGTGCGGCCAGGGGCGGGCCCGGACACCGGTCGTGATCAGCAGCCGGTCGTACTCGACCGCGTCACCGTCGGCGAGCTGCACCCGCTTGCGCGCCACGTCCAGACCGGTGGCCGCGACGCCGAGCCGCCACTGCGCGTCCAGCGCCCGGCGCGGGGGCAGCGCCGTGTGGTCGGCCGGCACCTTGCCGAGCAGCACCTGCTTGGACAGCGGCGGCCGGTCGTACGGCTCGTAGGGCTCGTCGCCGACCATGACGAGAGTGCCGGCGAAGCCCTCCTCCCGCAGCGTCTCGGCGGCCCGCAGACCCGCCAGCGAGGCGCCCACGACGACGATCCGTCCCTCGCGCCTGAACCTCTCCAGCGATCCGTCAAGCGACATGGGAGGCACCCGCCTCGCCCGCGGTCGCAGCGCCGTCCTCGGCTTCCACGATGATGGCCTTCACCGGGCATGCCGCCGCAGCGCGCAGGACGTTCTCCCGCTGCGTCTCATCGGCCCGTGGGTCGTACATCAGCGCCTCGTCACCGTGCATGGTGAACACCTCCGGGGCGAGGAAGGCACACTGCGCGTACCCCTGGCATCGGTTGAGGTCAACGACAAGCCTCATGAGGTCTCCGTTTTCTTCGCCGGCATGGTCTGGGCGCCACCGCTGAGGCGAGCCGGCATCCAGCCCGGACACGGGATGTCCCCGGCCAGGATGGAAGAGCCCCGGGAGGGGCGCACGTCCACCCGGTCAACGGGGTGAGGCGCCGCAAGCGGCCCCCGCGCCGCCACGCCCCGGCTGCCGGAGCACCGCGGGCCCGCCGGGGTGCTACGCCGTTGGCCTGACAGTCCTCCCCCGGACGGGCCAGCGGGCTGCGCCGGGCCGCACCGCACGGCGGCGGCGGTGCTTGTGTTCCGTCGTCGACTCCGGCACCGACTCCGACACCGACAGCCGGATCCGTTATCGACACCGACACCGACACCGACAGCGGCGTCGCGACAGGCAGGGAGACACCCGTGGGAACCAGCGCCGGCGAGAGCCGCCCGAGCACCTCCTTCCCGCTGCTCAGAGGCCAGAAGGCGCTGGTCACCGGCGCGAACTCCGGGATCGGCAAGGCCACCGCGATCGGCCTGGGGAAGGTGGGCGCCGACGTCGTGGTCAACTACGTGTCCGATCGCGAATCCGCCGAGGCGGTGGTCCGGGAGATCGAGGGCTTCGGGGTGCGGGCGTACGCGCACGAGGCGGACGTGTCCCAGGAGGACCAGGTGGTCGCGATGGTCTCCCGGATGGTCGACGAGTTCGGCACGATCGACGTCCTGGTGGCCAACGCGGGTCTGCAACGGGACGCGGGCGTCACCGACATGACGCTGGCCCAGTGGCAGAAGGTCCTGGACGTCAACCTGACCGGCCAGTTCCTGTGCGCCCGGGAGGCGGTCAAGGAGTTCCTGCGCAGGGGCGTCGTCCCCGAGGTGTCGAAGTCCGCCGGGAAGATCATCTGCATGAGTTCGGTCCACCAGATCATCCCCTGGGCCGGGCACGTGAACTACGCGGCCTCCAAGGGCGGTGTGCTGATGATGATGCAGACCCTGGCCCAGGAGCTCGCCCCCCACAAGATCAGGGTCAACGCGGTCGCCCCCGGGGCGATCCGCACCCCCATCAACCGCAGCGCCTGGGACTCCCGGGAGGCGGAGGCCGCCCTGCTCGGCCTGATCCCCTACGGCCGGGTCGGCGACCCGGAGGACATCGCCACCGCGGTCGCCGCGCTGGCGTCCGACCTGTTCGACTACGTCGTGGGCGCCACGCTCTACGTCGACGGCGGGATGACGCTGTTCCCCGGCTTCGCCACCGGCGGCTGACCGGCGGCACCGCCCTGGCCCGGGGCAGCCGTCCCCGTTCCCCCGACGGCGTCCTGATCTCCTGATCCCCTGGCGTCCGGACCCGCTGACCTCTGGCCGGCCGCCGGTCGCTCTTCCGCTGCGGGCCCGGGCCCGGTGGCCGTCGATCGCCGTGCGCAAAGTTGAGCAGACCGCCCCGCCCCGCCCTCGGTAGCGTCGGCCCCGGCTCGCCGGATCGGCTCAGGAGGCGCGATGACCACCATGTACGAACACGTCGGAGGGGAACCGGCGATACGGCGGTTCGCCGAGCACTTCCACGGCACGGTGCTGCGCGACGCGCTGCTGGAGCCGCTGTTCGCCCACGGCTCGGGGCACCACGTCGACCACCTGACGGCGTTCTTCGTCGAGATGCTCGGCGGCTCCCGGGGCTACTCCGACAAGGCCGGCGGCTTCGGCGCGCTGATGCTCGCCCACCTCGGCCGGAACATCTCCGACGAGCAGGGGGAGCGTTTCGTCGCGCTGCTGCTGGCGGCCGCCGACGCCACCGGACTTCCCCCGGACGAGCGGTTCCGGGAGGCCCTGGCCGCCAACGTGCGCAAGGCCGCGGGGTTCTCCGTGAAGATCTCGCGCTCCGACACCCCGCCCTACCGGCCGCCCTATCCGGAGCTCAGCCCCTGGCAGTGGTGACTGCCGGCGTCCGATCCGTACCCGCTCCTGCCCGCCCGGGTACGCACCCCGCCTGCTCGGCCTGGGAGGTTCCGATGCACTCCGTACCTGACAGCGCCCGGGCCGGACAGCCGGCCCCGGCCCCGGCGCAGCGGCAGCGGTCGGCGGACGAGGTCGCCGACATCGTCCTCGACCTGCTGCACGAGCTCCTGCCGGCCGGGACCGAGGTCTCGGGGACCGTGCCGCTGTCCTCCCTGGGCCTGTCCTCGCTGGCCGCGGCACGGCTGGTGATGGAGCTGGAGAACAGGCTCGGCGTCGAGGTGCCGCTGAGACTGCTGGGCGACTGCCACGACCCGGGGGAGCTCGCCCGGCGGCTCGCGGCGCTGGTGCCGGACGGCCGCGCCCCGGCCGCGCCGGTGGTCCGCGCGCGGCCGGCCGAGCGCGGCGACCCGTTCCCGCTGACGCCGATCCAGCAGGCGTACACGGTCGGCAAGTACGTGGAGCTCGGGCCGGACGCGGTCGGCTGCCACCAGTACCTGGAGTTCGGGGTGGAGGGCCTGGACGACACCGGCGTGGCCCGGCTGCGGGCCGCCTGGCGGCGGGTCGTGGAGCACCACGGGATGCTCCGGAGCACCGTCAGCGGCGGGGTCCTCCAACGGGTGTCCGAGGACGCGCCCCCCGAGGGGATGACGGTGCGTCAGGCAGAGTCGCCTGAGGAGTTCGAGGCACGGGTCGCCGAGGCCCGGCAGCGGCTCTCGCACCACCGCTACCCGCCGGGCGCGTGGCCCGCCTACCGGATCGAGGTGACCCGGACGGCCGACGGCCGCGCCGTGGTGCACTTCTCCGTCGACGCGATGCTCACCGACGGCCACGGTCTGGAGGTGCTGCTGGACGACTGGTGGCACTGGTACCGCGACCCCGGGTGGGAGCCGGAGCCCGTGCCGTTCTCGGTGCGGGACTGCGTGCTCGCCCTGGCCCGGCACCGCACCACGCCCGCCTACCGCGCCGACGCCGAGTACTGGACCCGGCGGCTGGCCGAACTGCCGCCCGGGCCGAGGGTGCTGGCGTCCGCCGCAGCCACCCGCCCGGACGGTCCGGACTGCTTCCTGCGCACCCCGCGGACCGGCCGGCTGGACGCCAAGGACTGGCAGGCGCTGCGCGAGGGCGCGCTGGACTGGGGTGTGTCGCCGACCTCCCTGGTGCTCACCGTCTTCACCGAGGTGCTCGGCGGCGCCGACCCGGACGGTCCGCTGACGCTGGTGCTGACCGCCAGCGACCGGCTGCGGCTGCCCGCCGCCGCGGACCGGCTGGTCGGGCCCTTCACCTCGACCGTGGTGTTCGTCACCGAGGCCCGCCCGACCACGGCCGACGCGGCGCGCACCGTGCACCGCCTGCTCTGGGAGGACCTCGGCCACGCCGCCGTGTCCGGGATCGAGGCGCTGCGCGAGCGGCGCCCCGGGGAGCAGCTGCCGGTGGTCTTCACCAGCATGGTCGACACCAGCCGCCCGGACCGGCCGGTCGGCAGCTTCGCGGACGGTATCCGCTACGCCGTCAGCCAGACGTCCGGCGTCGCGCTCGACCACCAGATGTGGGAGCGCGACGGCGGGCTCGACTTCCGCTGGGACGTCGCGGAGCGGCTGTTCGCCGACGGCCTGGCCGACCGGCTGTTCGCCGCGTTCGAGGCCGCCCTGCGACGGGTCGCGGGAGCGGAGCGGGTCACGGGCATGGTCGGAGAAGAAGCGCTGGTGCGCCCGCTGAACGCGCTGCAGCAGTCCTACCTGGTGGCGCGGGCGGGCGGCGGTCCCGACGGCGAGGGCTGCCAGGTCCACCAGAGCTTCCGGCTGCCCGGGCTGGACCACGACCGGCTGGAGGCGGCCTGGCTCCGGCTCGTCCGGGAGCACGACGTACTGCGCTCCACGGTGACGCCGGACGGCCGGCTGCTGACCGCCGCGCAGGCCCCGCCCTGGCACCTGCCGGTGACCGGCCCCGGCGCCGCCGCCGTCCCTGCGGACCTCGGGACCGGGCCGTCCACCCGGCCGTTCCCACCGGACGCCGACCGGCTGTGGGAACTGACGGCCACCGTGGAGGACACCGGCGCCGCCGAGGTGCACCTCACGGTCGACCTGCTGGTGGCGGACGCGCGCAGCATCACCCTGCTCGGCCGCGACCTCATGCGGCTGTACGCCGATCCGGGTGCCGCCCCGCGCCGGGGGCTCCCGGCGGGTGCGCCGGTGCCCGGTGCCGACGACGCCGCCTCGCTGGCCGAGGCCGAGGCGCACTGGCGGGAGCGGGTGGCGGAGCTGCCGTCCGGTCCGCCGGTCGAGCCGGGCCGCGGGCCGCGCCTGCGGCTGGAACTCCGGCTCGACCGGGCGCCGCTCGCCGATCGGGCCGCACGGCTGGGCACCGGCCTGGACGCGCTGCTGCTGGCGGCCTTCACCGAGGCGCTCACCGGCCACTGGCCGGAGCCGTTCGCCGTCCCGGTGGTCCGCTGGAGCGCTTCGCGCGAACCGGCCAGACCGGCTGAACTCACCGCGCTGAGCTGGGTGGTGGCGCCCGGCGGCGACCCGTCGGCCGAAGCGGCGGCGGTCCGGTACCAGCGGACGCTGGACGAGGACGCCGCGATGGACGCGGCGGACGGTCTGGTCCAGCTGCGGGCCAGGGCGATGCGGCTGCGCCGCTCCGGGAGTTTCGCCCACCCCGTCGTCTACACCTGCGTCCTCGACCTGGGCGCGGACCCGCTGCCGCCGGGCGTCGAGGCCGGGCCCTGGCGGACGGCCACGCCCGGTGTCGCACTGGACTGTGTCACCGTCGACGACGGGCGGGTCCTGGAGATCGGCTGGGACGCGGCGGCGGACGCCTTCCCGGAAGGCCGGCTGGTGGAGCTGTTCGCGCGCTTCCGGGCCGCGCTGGCCGTACCGGAGTCCGTGGCGGCCGCGGCCGGATCCGGCCTGCCGGCCGCTGCGGCGGGCGGGCCCGGGGTCGGTGCGGCGGTGGGTGCGGCGGAGGGCGTGCCAGGCGGGCCCGGGGCCGGTGCGGCGGAGGCCGAGCGGCGCAGGCTCCTGTACGACTGGAACGACACCGCCGCCGACTACCCGGACGACCGTCCGGTGCAGTGCCTCTTCGAGGACCGGGCGGCGGAGCAGCCGGAGGCGGTCGCGCTGCGCTGGCGCGGTGGCACCATGACGTACCGCGAGGTGAACCGCCGGGCGAACCTGCTCGCCCGGCGGCTGCGCGGGCTCGGGGTCGGTCCCGAGGTGCCGGTGGCGATCTCGGTGCGGCGCGGACCCGGGATGGCGGTGGCCGTGCTCGGCGTGCTCAAGGCCGGTGGCGTCTACCTGCCGGTCGAGCCCTCGCTGCCCGCCGCTCGGGCCCGCGGGATGGTCGCCGACGGCGGCGCCGCGGTCGTGGTCACCGACGGCTCCCGGGGCGATTGGCCGGGCCCGCACGGCCTGCGGCAGGTCGACCTGGACGAGGTGGTGCGGGCCGGTGACGGCGACGACCCCGGGAACCTCCCGCCGCTCAACTCGGCCGACTCGACCGCGTACTTCATCTTCACCTCGGGGAGCACCGGGCGGCCCAAGTGCGTGGCGGTGGCGCACCGACCGGTGCTGAACCTGCTCAACTGGTGCTACCGGACGTTCGGCTTCGGGCCGGAGGACACCGGACTGTGCGTCACCTCGCTGGGCTTCGACCTGTCGGTGTTCGACATCCTCGGGCTGCTCGGGCGCGGTGCCGGGCTGTACCTGGCCGACGAGGCGGAGCAGCGCGATCCGGCACTGCTGGCCCGGGTGCTGGTGGCGGAGCCGATCACCTTCTGGAACTCGGCCCCCACCACGCTCGCCCAACTCGCGCCGCTGCTGGCCGAGTTCACCGGACATCCGGGCACCGCCGACCTGCGGCTGGTCTTCCTCAGCGGTGACTACACGCCGCTGCCGCTGCCCGACCGGGTGCGCGCGGTCTTCCCGCGGGCCGAGATCGTCAGTCTGGGCGGGGCCACCGAGGCGACGGTGTGGTCCAACTGGTTCCGGGTCGGGGAGATCGACCCCGAGTGGCGCAGCATCCCCTACGGCCGGCCGATCGACAACGCCCGCTACTACGTCCTGGACGAGCGGTTCGAGCCCTGTCCGGTCGGGGTTGCGGGCGACCTGTACATCGCGGGGCCGTGCCTGAGCCTCGGGTACCACGGGCAGCGGGAGCTGACCGCGGAACGCTTCCCGGCCGACCCGTTCCGGCCCGGCTCCGGCGAGCGGATGTACCGGACCGGCGACCGGGCCTGCCACCTGCCGGACGGCAACCTGTGCTTCCTGGGCCGGGCCGACGGTCAGGTCAAGATCCGTGGACACCGGGTCGAACTCGGCGAGATCGAGCACCGGCTGCGGCTCCATGCGGCCGTGCAGGACGCGGTGGTGCTGGCCCGTCCGGACTCCACCGGTGATCGCAAACTGGTCGCCTACCTGGTCGCCGCGGACGGCACCGCCATCCCCTCGGTGCGCGAGCTGCGGGACTTCGCGGGGGAGACGCTGCCGGGCTACATGGTCCCCAACTTCCTCGCGTTCGTGCCGGGTTACCCGGCGTCGCCGAACGGCAAGCTGGACCGTGCGGCGCTGCCCTGGCCGCTGGACGCGCCCGGTGCGGTCCCGGTGGACACGGGGGCGCCGACGGCGGCCGGTGAGCCCGCGGCGGGCGGCCGTGCGGCGGCCCCGATCGCCGAGGAGATCCGGGGGCTGCTGGCCGGGCTGCTGGGCGTGGCGTCCGTCGACCCCGACCAGGACCTCTGGGACCAGGGCGTCACCTCCTTCACCATGGTGCAGCTCTCGGCGGCGCTCCAGGAGCGGCACGGACAGCGCATACCGGTCTCCGCGCTGCTGGCCGACCCCACCGTCTCGGAGATCGCCCGGCAGGTCGCCGCGCTGCTGCTCGGCGCGGCGGGGCCGGCCGCACCGCCCGTCGTCGAGCGGGCCGCCGGAGGGCCGTCCGAGCCGGACCCGGGGCAGGCCGAGGAGGGGAGCGCCGCCGGGACCGGCCCCGCCCCCGCCGAGACCGGCCCGGTCGCGACCGCCCCCGCCGAGGTCGACTTCTTCTCCCCGGAGCAGCGCCGGGAGTTCAAGGCCGCCCAGTGGCAGCTGCGCCCCGAACGGCCGGACGAGCACCTCTTCGCGCTGACCGCCGTCGAGATCCCCGAGGAGCAGTACGCGGCCCGGGCCAGCCGCCGCGACTTCGTCCCGGAGCCGGTCCCCGCCGAGGCGCTCGGCGGCCTGCTCGCCCTGCTCCGCCGGGACGAGCGCGGCGGCAGGCCCCGCCACCTCTACCCCTCCGCCGGGGACACCTACGCGGTGCAGGTCTACCTGCACGTCAGACCCGGTGGCGTGGCCGGCCTGCCGGAAGGCGTCTACTACTACCGGCCGGACCGGCACGTCCTCCAGCGGGTCGCCGAGGTCTCCGGCATCGACCGCAACGCGCACTTCTTCTACAACCGTCCGGTCTTCGACGCGGCCGGGTTCGAGATCTACCTGATCGGGCAGCCGAAGGGCATCGAGCCGCTGTACGGCGAGCTGGCCGGCGAGTTCCTGACCCTGGAGGCCGGCTACGTCGGGCAGTTGCTGATGAGCGGCCAGGCGGCAGCGGGCATCGGGCTGTGCCCGGTCGGCACGATGCGGTTCGACGCCGTGCGCGAGCACTTCCGGCTCGACGCCGGCCAGCGGTTCCTGCACGCCTTCATCGGCGGGGCGGTGGCCCCCGAAGCGCCCGCCGCCCCCGCATCCGGTGAGGCGCTCGCCGCCCCCGCAGCCGGTGAGGCGCCCGCCGCCCCCGCATCCGATGAGGCGACCACCGCCCCTGCACCCGCCGAGGCGACCACCGGTGCGCTGCGCAGCGCACGGTCGTCCGCCGGGGCCGGGAACGGCGGCCGGGCGGCGGAGGTGGCGGTGATCGGCATGGCCGGCCGGTACCCCGACGCGGCCGGCCTGGACGGGTTCTGGCGCAACCTGAGCACCGGCCGCCGCTCGGTGCGCCCCCTCCCGGCCGGTCGGGCCGCCGCGCTGGCCGCAGCCCGCGGCGCCGCAGCCGACCGGCCGTTCCCGGACGGGGGATACCTCCAGGGCCCGGACGGCTTCGACAGCCTGCTGTTCCGGATCTCGCCCCAGGAGGCGGCGACCCTCGACCCGCAGCTGAAGGCGGTCCTCCAGGTGGTCTGGGAGTGCCTGGAGAACGCCGGGCACACGGCCGCCTCGCTGCGGCGCACCGGCGGGCGGGTCGGCGTCTTCGTCGGCGTCATGTGGCACGACCACCGGCAGACCGGCGCCGACCGGCACCGGGCGGGCGGGCCGGCCGAGTTCGCCGCGGCGGCCTCCGACATCCCGAACCGGATCTCGCACGTCTTCGACTTCCAGGGGCCCAGCGTGGCCGTGGACACCTCCTGCTCGTCCTCGCTCGCGGCCCTGCACCTGGCCGTGCAGAGCCTGCGGCTGGGCGAGTGCGACGCGGCCGTGGTCGCGGGCGTCAACCTGATCACGCACCCGTACCACCTCGACCTGCTCGCCGACCTCGGCCTGCTCGCGGAGCACGGCACGGCGGGGGCGTTCGACGGCGCTGCCTCCGGGTGGTCGCCCGGCGAGGGCGCCGGGGCCGTCCTGTTGAGGCCGGCCGAACCGGCCGCCCGCGACGGCGATCTGGTGCATGCGGTGATCGAGGCGTCCGCCATCGGGCACGCGGGGCGGAGCGGCCGTTACGGCGCCCCGCGCTCGCAGGCGCTGGCGGCCTCGGTGGAGCGGCTGCTGGCCGGATCCGGCCTCTGCCCCTCGGACATCGGGTACGCGGAGTGCGCGGCGGCCGGTGCGAGCATCGCCGATGCCGCCGAAGTCGAGGCGCTGGCCACCGTGTTCGACGGCGACGGGCGGGACCGGCCGCTTCCCGTGGGTACCCTCAAACCCAACATCGGCCACCTGGAGTCCGCCGCCGGACTGTCCCAACTGGCCAAGGTGGTACTCCAGTTGAAGCACGGGATGCTGGCCCCCACGCTGGTGGCGGACCAGCCCGCCCCGCTGGTCGACTGGGGCTGCCTCCCGCTGCGCCTGGTGGACCGGCCCACCCCGTGGGACGGCGCGGACGGGGTCGTCCGCCGCGCGCTGATCAACGCGCTGGGCGCGAGCGGGACGTACGGACATCTGGTGGTCCGCTCCGGCGGTCCCGGGGCGAGGGAGGACGGTGGCGATGGACAGCCCCTGGCTGACTAGTGCGGCCACCGGCCGGGACCCGGCGGCGGTGCGGCTGTTCTGCTTCGCCCATGCGGGCGGCGGCACCGCCTTCTTCCGGCCCTGGCGGGCCGCGCTGCTGCCGGAGGTGGAGGTCTGCCCGGTCCGGCTGCCCGGCCGGGAGTCGCGGCACCTGGAGCCGGCGTACACCCGGATGAACCGGCTGATCGAGCCGCTGGTGGCGGCGCTCAGGCCGTACGCGGACCGGCCGTTCGCCGTGTTCGGGCACAGCATGGGTGCCGCCGTCGCCTACGAGGTGGCCCGCCGGTTCTGCACCGAACCGGCCGACGGACCGTTGCGGCGCCTGCTCGTCTCCGGGCGCCGGGCGCCGCACCTGGCGGCCCGCCGCCGGCCGATCGCGCATGCGCCGCAGGAGGAGTTCCTGGCGGCGGTGCGGCGGTTGGGCGGGACGCCGGAGGAGGTCCTCGACCAGCCCGACCTGGTACGGCTGTTCCTGCCGGGGATGCGGGCGGACTTCGAGCTGAACGAGACCTACGCCCCGGCCGACGGGCCCCGGCTCAGCTGCCCGGTGTCGGCCTTCACCGGCGACCGCGACCCGGAGGTCACCCCGGAGGAGATGGGCCGCTGGCGCGAGACCACGGATGTGGCGTTCCGGCTGCGGGTCTTCACCGGTGGGCACTTCTATCTCAGCGGCCCGCGAGCGGAGCTGGTCCGGGAGATCCGGTCCGACCTGCTGCAGGCCGTGCCGAGGTGACCGGAGCGGGGCCGGTCCCGCCCCGGTCCGGTCCGCCCTGGCGGCGATCGGGTCCGCTCCGGCGGCGGATCGGGTCCGCCGACCGTGCAAAAGTGAGCAGACCGCCGGTGCCGGCGGCCGTAGAACGGTGTCCCCGGGCCGCGAGGGCGGCCCGCCGAGCAGGCAGGGAGCACGGATGGGGACCGGCATCGAGGCCATCAACGCCTACGTCGGGCGTGCCTGCGTGGACGTCGAGTCACTGTTCCGGGCGCGCGGGCTCGACCTCGCCCGCTTCGGCAATCTGATGATGCATCAGAAATCGGTGAACCTGCCCTGCGAGGACGCCGTCACCAACGCGGTCAACGCGGCCCGCCCGCTGCTCGACGCACTCACCTCCGCCGAACGGGACCGGATCGAACTGCTGGTGGTCGGCACCGAGTCCGGTCTCGACCTGGGCAAGCCGATCAGCACCTACATCCACCACCACCTGGGGCTGAACCCCCGCTGCCGCTCCTTCGAGGTGAAGCACGCCTGCTACGGCGGCACCGCGGCACTGCGCACCGCCGCGGGGATCGTCGGCTCCGACCCGATGCCCGGCGTGAAGGCCCTGGTCATCGCCACCGACGCACCGAGCGCCGCCTCCCGGGGCACCTACTGGGAGCCCTCCGAGGGCGCCGGCGCCGCCGCCATGCTGATCGGCGACCGCCCCGGCATCCTGGAGCTCGACCCGGGCGCGGCCGGTTACCACACCTACGAGGTGATGGACACCGCCCGGCCCCGGCCCGACCTCGACGTGGTCGACTCCGACCTCTCCCTGCTGTCGTACCTGACCTGCCTGGAGCAGAGCTTCGGTGCCTACCTCGACCGGGTGGCCGGCGCCGACCTGCGGGAGAGCTTCGCCCACCTGGTGCTGCACGTCCCGTTCGCCGGCATGGTCAAGGGCGCGCACCGGATGCTGGTGCGCAAGTACCTGGGGATGTCGCCGCGCGACGCCGAGGCCGACTTCGAACGGCGGGTCGGCAGCAGCCTCGGCTACGGCAGCCGGGTCGGCAACCTCTTCTCCGCCTCGCTCTACCTCGCGCTGTGCTCGCTCATCGACTCCCGGCCGGCCGAGGGCCCGCAGCGGATCGGGCTCTTCTCGTACGGTTCGGGCTGCGCCTCCGAGTTCTTCAGCGGGGTGGTCGGCGGCGGTGCCCGGGCGGACCTGGCGCGGTTCGGCATCGGCCGGGCGGTCGCCGAGCGCAGCGAGCTCGACACCGCGGAGTACGACCGGCTCGGCGAACTGAGCGGTGACCGGGCGTTCGGCGTCCAGGAGCGCGTCTTCGACCCGGCGTCGTACGGCGCGGTGTACCGGGAGCGGTTCGAGGGCGCCGGCCTGCTCGTACTGGACCGGATCGAGAACTTCCATCGCCGCTACCGGTGGAGCTGACCATGGACTGGACGACCCTGAGCTGCCGCGCGGACGGTCCGGTGCTGCGGGTGACGCTCCGCCGGCCGGACCGGCAGAACGCCGTCGACGCCACCCTGATCGCCGAGCTCGGCAAGGCGCTCGACCTCGCGGAGCAGGACGGCGCCTGCCGCCTGGTCGTGCTCGACGCCGAGGGCACCACCTTCTGCGCCGGGATGGACATGCGCGAGGCCGCGCTGGGCCCGGCGGCCGACACGCTCGGCGACCCGGCCGCCGCACTGGGCGGCGCGGCCTTCTTCGCACTGCTGCGGCGGTTCACCACCACGCCCAGGGTGCTGGTGGCGACAGTGGACGGCCGGGTCTCCGGCGGCGGCGTCGGACTGGTCGCGGCCTGCGACTTCGTGCACACCACCGGCCGCAGCGGCTTCGGTCTGCCCGAGTTGCTCTGGGGCCTGCTGCCGTGCAGCGTGCTCCCCTTCCTGGTCCGGCGCACCGGCCACCAGCGGGCCGCCGCGATGACCCTGAGCACCCTGCCGCTGACCGCCCAGCAGGCCATCGCCTGCGGGCTGGCCGACGAACTGTCCGACGAAGCGGGCCAGTTCGTGCGCCGCCTGGCCGGTCGGCTGGCCCGACTGGACGGCACGGTGATCGGCGACGCCAAACGCTACCTGGGCGGCCTCGCGCCGATCGGCGAGCAGCAGGGCGAGCGGGCGGTGGCGGAGTTCGCCCGGCTGATGTCCCGGCCGGAGGTCCGTTCCGGCATCGAGGAGTTCGCCCGGAGCGGCCGTTACCCCTGGGAGCGCTGAGCCGCCCGTCGGCCTGCCGCAGGTCCGGCCGGTCGCCGGTCTGCGTCCGCAGACCCGTCCGCACACCCGTCCGTCGGCCTGCCCGCAGGCCCGTCCGCCGAGCCGCCCGCCGACCCGCAAGGAGTGACCGCATGGCGACCGTATGGGCCTTCCCCGGTCAGGGGTCCCAGCGCAAGGGGATGGGCGCCGGACTGTTCGAGGAGTTCCCCGACCTCTGTGCGGAGGCGGACGGGATCATCGGCCGCCCGGTGCGGGAGCTCTGCCTCGGAGCCGACCGCCGACTGTTGCAGCAGACCCGCTACCTCCAGCCCGCCCTGTTCACGGTCAGCGCCCTCATGTACCTGCGGCGTGCCCGGGAGGACGGTCCGCCGGACTTCCTGATCGGACACAGCCTCGGCGAGTACGCCGCCCTGTTCGCCGCCGGCAGCCTCGGGTTCGCGGACGGGCTGCGCCTCGTCCGGGCACGCGGCGAGATCATGGGCCGGGCGACCGGCGGCGGGATGCTGGCCGTCGTCGGCCTGGAGTCGGACCGGCTCCGCGCGGCCCTGGACGGTCCCGGCGCCGCGATGGTGGCGGCCGGGGTCGAGATCGCCAACCACAACTCGCCCGACCAGACCGTGCTCTCCGGTCCGGAGGACGCCGTCCGTGACCTGGCGGACGTGCTGAGGACGGCGGGTGCGGCCAAGTGCGTGCTGCTGAACGTCGGCGTCGCCGCGCACTCGCGCCACATGGCGGGCGCGGCCGAGGAGTTCGGCGCACTGCTGCGGCGGGTGGACTTCCGCGAGCCCCGGGTGCCGGTGGTCTCGAACGTCACGGCCCGACCCCACCTGCCCGGCGCGATCGGTGAGTTGCTGCACCGCCACCTGCTCCGGCCGGTCCGCTGGTGGGACAGTCTGCGGTACCTGCGCGAGCAGGGGGTCGACGCGCTGGTCGAGCTGGGCCCGGGGAGCGTGCTCGGCAAGCTGTGGGCGGTCGCCGAGCAGCACCTCCCGAAGGGTGCGCCCGAGGCGCGCCCGCCGGTGACACGCCTGCCCGAGGCGCGTCTGCCCGAGGGTGCGCGCGAGCTGCGTCACCGGCCCGTGCCGACGATCACGCCGGAGCGGCTGGGCGCCGCGAGCTTCCGTGCCCGGTACGGGCTCCGGCGGGCCTACCTGGTCGGTTCCTCCGGTACGGGAGTGGGCTCCGTCGGGCTGGTGGCAGCGCTCGGCCGGGCCGGGCTGATGGGGTTCCACGACACCCGGCCCGGCGCGGTCGGCCCGGGCACGGCACCCGGTGGTGCGGTGGCCGGTGGTGCGCTGCTGGGCGGTGTGCCGCTGGGGGGCTCCGGGGTGGAGGCCGCCATGGTGGACGCCCTGCTGGGGCAGGGGGTGGACCGGGTGGAGTCGGACCATCCGCTCGGACCGACCCGCGAGTTGGTGCGCTTCCGCTGTTCGGGTGCGCACCTCGACGCGTCCGGCCGCCCGGTCGCGGTCCGGCACGTCCTCGCCCGGGTGCACGGTCCCGACCACGCCGCGGCCTTCCTGGCGCCACCCGCCGACGCGGTGCTCGACGCGCTGGTCCGCGACGGGGACCTGACCGACGAGGAGGCGGCCGCGGGCCGTCGGCTTCCGGTCGCCTGCGACGTCTGGACCGACGCGGGCTCCGGCTGGCGCGCGCACGTCGCGGACACCGGTCAACTGCTGTTCTCGGTGAGGAAGGCGGCCGAACGGGCGGCTGCTGCACACGGCTACCGGGAACCGCTGCACGTCGGCGTCGGATCCGGTGTCGGCGGCCCGGTGTCGGCGGCCGCGGCCTTCGCCCTCGGCGCCGACTTCGTCGTCACCACCGGGATCAACCTGTGCGCCGAGGAGTCGCCCGTACCCGTCGCCGTGCGCTCCCTGCTGGCGGCGGTAGGGCCGGCGGACACCGGGTGGGCGCCCGCCGCCGACCACTTCGAACTCGGCGCCCGTGTCCGGGTGGTGCGCCGCGGCACGCTCTTCCCGGCCCGGGCCAACCGGCTGCTGCGGCTCTACCGCACGCACCGGGCGTACGGCGACATCGACTTCCGGACCAGGCGGCACATCGAGAGCGCCGTACTCGGCCGTCCCTTCGAGGAGCTGTGCGAGGGGTTGTGCGCGGAGCTGCGGGTGACGGGCCGACCGGTGCCCGACGGGCCGCGGCAGCGGATGGCGCTGGCCTTCCGCTGGTATCTGGAGGAGTCGGCGCGCTGGGCGCTCCGCGCCGAACCCGGTCGCGCGGCCGACTACCAGCTGCGCTGCGGGCCGGAGTTGGCGGAGTTCAACCGGGCGGCGTCCGCGTCCGCATCGGCAGCCGGGGCCGGGGCCGGGGCCGGGGCCGGGGCCGGGGTCGGGGTCTGGGTCGGGGTCGGTGGCTTGGCACCGTCCGGCGGACCGGACCGGAGCGTGGCCGGGATCGCCGACTGGATCATGTCCGGGGCCGCCGAGCTGCTGGCCCGGGGCCTGCACGGTGCTCAGTTGTGAGCAGACCGGCCACGGGGCCCGGACTAGCGTCGCGCGCAGCGGCGGCCTGCGTCCTCCGGCCACGGAGGACCCGTCGTCGCCGGCTTTCGAGACGACCGTCCGACACATCCGGGGTGGGCCGCCATGGACCTGAACGCGCGTACGACGGGAGCGGAGCCGACGGGGCCAGGGGAGGTGGCGCCCGTACCGTTCGACCCGCCCGTACCGTTCGACCCGCCGGTGGTGCTCGTCTCGGCGGCGGGCCGTGACACGCTGCTGCGGTACGCGGAACGGCTCCGTGACCACCTGGCCCGCCGTGCCGGAGCGGGGCCGACGGACCTCCTCGCCCGGATCGCCTGGACCACCCAGACCGGTCGGGTGGCGATGACGCACCGGATCGCCCTGAACTGTGCGCGAGTCGACGAGCTGGCCGATGCCCTCGACGCCTTCCTGGCCGGCCGGGCGCACCCCGGCCTGCGCAGCACGGTCGCGGACCCCGGACGGCACGGTGACGTCGCCGACCCCGCCCGGCCCGGTGGTGGGCAGGCGCCACCGCGCACTGCGGCCGAGGCGGTGGACCGCTGGCTGGGCGGCGCGGACCTGCCCTGGCACACCTACTGGGCGACGCCCCCGGGGCGGGTCGAGCTCCCCGGCTACCCGTTCGCCCGTCCGGGGGCGTCCGGCGGCACCCAAGCGGCCGACGGTGGCGCAACCCCTGCGGCCGGGGATTTTGGCCCCGACGAGCGTGCCGGCGCCGACGGGCCTGCCGTCGACGCGACCATCGTCGAGGATTCCGCGGTCGGGGATTCCGTGGCCGGAGAGTCCGTGGCTGGAGAGTCCGGGGTCGAGGGGGCCGTGGTCGGGGAGCTTGTCGAGTTGCTGCGCCGGGCCTACGCGGAGGTGTCCGGCCTGCCGGCGGCCGAGGTCGGTGCCACGGTGCCCTTCGACCACTACGGGCTGACCTCGTCGCAGGTCAACCGGCTCAACACGGTTCTGGAGCACGAGCTCGGCGAGACCTCGCGGACCCTCTTCTTCGAGCACCGTGACCTCGCCGGGGTCGCCGGCGAGCTCGCCCGCAGACGTCGCCGCCCCGCCACCCCGGGGGCACCCGCCGCTCCGGCAGCTCCGGCAGCTCCGGCAGCTCCGGCAGCGCCCGCAGGGGCCGAGCCGGCGGAGCCGGGCGGTTCGGCCGGGCCGGTCGGTGCCGACGACCGGGCGATCGCCGTCATCGGCCTCGCCGGACGCTACCCGCAGGCCCGTGACCTGGACCAGTTCTGGGCGAACCTCTCGCAGGGCCGCGACTGCGTCACCCGGCTGCCGCCGCACCGGCACCGTCCCGGCTGGCCGGTCGACCGGATGTGGGGCGGCTTCCTCGACGACGTCGAGCACTTCGACCCGCTGCTGTTCGGCATCACCCCGAGGGACGCGGCTCTGATGGACCCCCAGGAGCGGATCTTCCTGGAGACCGTGTGGGAGCTGCTGGAGGACGCCGGCTACACCCGTGAGCGACTGCGCGAGCAGCACCGCTCGCGGGTCTCGGTGTACGCCGGGTCGATGTACGCCGACTACACCTTCTTCGGTGTGGAGGAGTCGCTGCGCGGCCGCCCCGGGTACTCGGGCGGGGCGCTCGGCAACATCGCCAACCGGGTCTCGTACCTGCTGGACCTCAACGGCACCAGCCTCACCGTCGACACCATGTGCTCCTCCTCGCTGACCGCGCTGCACCTGGCGGTGCAGGAACTCCGCCGCGGGGACTGCGAGCTGGCCATCGCCGGCGGGATCAACCTCTCGTTGCACCCGAACAAGTTCATCCAGCAGCGTGAGATGCAGCTGACCTCCTCCAGCCTGCGCTGCCGCAGTTTCGGGCTGGGCGGGGACGGCTTCGTCCCGTCCGAGGGCGTCGGTGTGGTGCTGCTCAAACCGCTGGCCCGGGCACTGGCGGACGGCGACCGGGTGCACGCCGTGGTGCGCGGTACCGGCGTGGTGCACGCCGGCCGGACGAACGGGTACATCGTGCCGAGTCCGGTCGCCCAGGCCGAGGTGGTGCGCCGGGCCCTCGACGACGCGGGGGTCGAGCCGTCCTCGATCGGGTACCTGGAGGCGCATGGCGCGGGCACCGCGCTCGGCGACCCGGTGGAGATCAACGGGCTGCAGCGGGTGTTCGAGTCGCCCGAGCGGTCCGTCGGCTCGCTGCCGATCGGCTCGGTGAAGTCGGTCGTCGGCCATGTCGAGGCGGCCGCCGGCATCGCCGGGCTGACCAAGGTGGTGCTGCAGCTGAAGCACCACCGGTTCGCTCCGTCCCTGCACGCGGAGGAGCTCAACCCGAACGTCGCCTGGGACGAGGTGCCGTTCCGGGTCCAGCGCGAGGCCGCCGAGTGGCCGGCGCCCGAACCGTCCGCCGCCGACGGCCGACGGGTACCCCGCCGGGCCGGGATCAGCTCCTTCGGTGCGGGCGGGACGATCACCCATGTGGTGCTGGAGGAGGCGCCCGCGCCGCCGGAGCCGTCACTGCGACGACCCGGCCGTCCCGAGCTGGTGGTGCTCTCCGGCCACGACGGCCGCGCACTGCGCGAGCTGGCAGGACGCTTGGCGGACCGGTTGCGCCCGGTTCCCGGGGTGGCGGACAGGCCCGCGCGGCCCGCCCCCGACACCGGTCCAACTCCCGTCCCCGTCCCGGCCCCCGACACCGGTCCGACCCCCACCCCCGACACCGGCGGCCTGCTGGCCGAACTCGCCCGGGTCGCCGCCGGCGGCGCAGGCTCCGCCGCGACGGCCAGGGAACTCGCCGCCCGGCTGGTGCGGACGTTCGGCGGTACCCCGGCAGCGGCCCCGGACGGGCCGGCGCTCCGCGACCTCGCCTACACTCTCGCGGTCGGCCGGGAGCCGCTGCGGGAACGTGCCGCGATGGTCGTCCGTGACCACGCCGAACTCCTCGCGAAGCTCGACGCGTTGGCCGAGGGACGGGCGGGCGCGGCGGTGCTCGGCAGGGTGCCTGCGGGTGCGCGCGGCGAGGCGGCCGGGCCGCACGACACCGCCGGGGCCGGCCGGACCGACCTCGCCGCGCTGGCCCGGTCCTGGGTCGCGGGCGACCGGATCGACTGGCAGCGGCTGTACCGGGACGATGCGGGCCGGCTGCCCCGGATCGTCTCGCTGCCGACCTACCCCTTCGCGCGGATGCGCTGCTGGGTGCCGGAGACGGCAGGTCCGGTGTCAACCGCTCTCTCCGGAACGGCCCTTGTGTCCCGGCCTGCGGTCTCCGCGCCGGAGCCGGAGCCGGACCAAGAGCTGGAGGTAGTGCCGGTGCCGGTACCCGGGCCCGTGAATCCTGTGGTGACCGCAGGGCCGGAGACCCCGCTGCTCCGCCGTACCTGGGTCGAGTCGCCGCCCGCGCCTGCCGGCGTCCCCGCGACCGTCGTCGGGGGGCCGGCCGGTGGAGTGGTGCTCTGCCTGTGCCACGAAGCCGGGGAACCGCTCGCCAGGGCGCTGGCCGCGTCCGGGCCGCACCGCGTCCTGCTGGTCCGAGCCGGTGCGGACCGGGGCGACGGTGTGCCGGGCTACCGGGACGGTGCGGAGGCGGCTGCCGTCACCCGCCGCCTGCTGGAGCAGCACCCCGATCTGTGCGGATGGATCGACCTGACCGCGCTCCGGCCGCCGACAGAGGGCGCCTTGGACCGGACGGCCGGGCTGCGCGTCGTCCAGACCCTGCTGGCGGGCCGCCCGACGGCCGCCTGGCGCGGGCTCCAGGTCGTCCGGGGCCTGCAGGCGCTGCCGGAGCCCGACCCGGTGCCCGCCGACCTCTCGGGAGCCAGGACGGCGGGCTTCCTGCGGGTGCTCGGTGCCGAGTACCCACGGCTCGACGCGACCGTGCTCGACACCGACCTGACGGTCGGGCAGGAGCGTGAACTGGCGGCCGCGGTCTGGGCCGAGTGGCAGCGACCGGAACCGCAGGCGGAGGTCGTCCACCGCTCCGGCCGACGCCTGCTGCCGGTCCTGGCGGAGCTGGCGGCACCGCACCGGCCGTTGCGGCTGCGCCCGGACGCCACGTACGTGGTCACCGGGGGCACCCGGGGGATCGGCGCCAGGGTGGCCCGCCACCTGGCGGACCGCGGCGCCCGGCGGATCGCGATCACCGGTCGGCGACCGCTTCCCGACCGGCCCCTCCCGCAGGACGGCACGGTGCTCCGACCGGCGGCCGCCGAGGCCGTCCGCACCATCCTGGAGCTGGAGCGCGCGGGCGTCGAGGTCGACTGGTACACCGGCCCGCTGACCGACCGTCCGGCGGTCGGCGGGTTCCTCGACCGGCTCCGGGCACGGTTCGGGCCGATCGCCGGGGTGGTGCACTGCGCCGGGGCGGTGGGTGCCGGGAACCCCGCCTTCGCCCACAAGTCGCCCGCCGACATCGCGGCCACCTTCGAGCCGAAGGCGGACGGGGTGCAGGTGCTGGCCGGACTCTGCGACCGGGACCGGCCGGACTTCTTCGTGCTCTTCTCCTCGGTCTGCGCCGCCGTGCCGCGGCTGGCCACCGGGGTCACCGACTACGCCGCCGCCAACGCCTGCCTCGACTTCGTGGCAGCCGAGCGGCTGAAGTCCGGCCAAGCCTGGTACCGCTCGGTGAACTGGCCGATGTGGCGGGAGAGCGGCTCCGGCAAGGGCGGCCGCAACGTCTGCGAACCGGTCGGCCTGGCCGCCCTCGGCGACGACGAGGCGCTGCGCATCCTGGAGCGGGTCATCGCGATGCCGTCCGGCGGCACCGTCCTGCCCGCACCCCCGCTGGCGGGTCCGGTCGACCCTGCCGTGCTGCCGCTCGCTGAACTGCCGCTCGCCGAACTGCCCGGCAGGGTGCAGCCGGCGCCGGCCCCCGCGGCACCAAGGGCTCCGGGGGAGCCGAGTGTGGCGTGGCTGGCCGGGGTGTTCTCGGGGGTGTTGGGGATCCCGGTGGGGGAGCTGGACGCGGGGGTGGAGTTCGGGGACCTGGGTGTGGAGTCGGTGATGCTGGGTGAGTTGTTGCTGCGGGTGGAGGAGGGGGTGGGGCGGCGGTTGCCGCCGTCGTTGCTGTTGGACTTCCCGACGTTGGACGAACTGGCTGCGGAGTTGGCCGCCCAGGGCCACCACGTCCCGCAGGCCCCCGCCCCTGCCGCCCCGGCACCGGCTCCGCACCCCGTCGCTGCTCCCGTTCCTGCCCCCGCCTCGGCACCGCACCCCGTTCCGGTTCCCGCCCCTGCCCCCGCCTCGGCTCCGCACCCCGTCCCGGCACCGGCCGCCGCTTCCGTCCCTGGTCCCGTCCCTGCTGCCGTCGCGGCTCCGGGGCCGGCCGACACCCGGATCGCGATCATCGGCATGGCCTGCCGCTTCCCCGGCGCGCCGGATCTGGCCGGGTACTGGGACCTGCTCACCGCCGGCCGGTGCGCCGTGGGCGAGGTGCCCGTCGCCCGCTGGGACCCCGCCGAGTGGTACCGGCCCGGGTACGAGCTCGGCCGGACGGTCAGCAAGTGGGGCGGATTCCTGGACGGCGTCGAGGAGTTCGACCCGGAGCCGTTCGGTCTCGGCGACGAGGAGGCCACCCACCTCGATCCCGCGATCCGGCTGTTCCTGGAGGCGGCCGCGGGCTGTCTCGCGGACGCGGGGTACGGGCCGAAGGGCCTCCGGGGCCGCGAGGTGGCGGTGTTCGTCGGCGGCCGGATCTCCTCGTACGGCCGCAGGGCCGGCTGGCGGGCCGGTGTGCTGCAGTCCGACCAGAACTTCATCGCGGCCCAGGTCGCCCACCGCTTCGACTTCCGCGGGCCCAACCTCGTGGTGGACAGCGCCTGTTCGTCCTCGCTGGTGGGTGTCCAGCTGGCCTGTCGCAGCCTGCTGGCCGGGGATGCCGAGGTCGCGCTGGCCGGCGGCGTCGAGGTGCTGCTGGACGAGCAGCCGTACCTGGAGTTCAGCGCGGCGCGCGCGGTGTCGCCCACCGGCCGGTGCCGGACCTTCGACGAGCGGGCCGACGGTTTCGTCCCCGGTGAGGGTGTCGGCGCGGTGCTGCTCAAGCCGCTCGCCGCCGCGCTCGCCGACGGTGACCGGGTGCACGCCGTGATCGAGGGCGTTGCCGTCAACAACGACGGCCACACCATGGGGTTGACGACGCCGAGCCCGCAGGCGCAGGCCGCGGTGGTCCGGCGGGCGCTCGCCGCCGCCGGCCGCAGCGCCGGCGAGGTCGGGCTCGTGGAGGCGCACGGCACCGGCACCATGATCGGTGATCCGATGGAGCTGCAGGCACTCACCGAGGTGTTCCGGGAGAGCACCGACCAGGTCGGCGGCTGCGCGATCGGCAGTGTCAAGTCGAACCTGGGACATCTGCTCAGCGCGGCGGGGATGGCGGGACTGATCAAGGTCGCACTCTGCCTGGAGCACGGCGTGGTGACACCCACGCTCTTCTGTGAAAGGCCCAACCCGCGCTTCGAGTTCGGTAGTTCACCGTTCCGCCCGGCGGCCGGGGCCGCCCCGTGGCCCGCGGACGGACGGCGGCGGGTGGCCGGGCTGAGCTCGTTCGGGCTCGGCGGCACCAACGCCCACCTGATCGCCACAGACCTGGACACCCGGCTGCGCCCGCCCGGTGTGCCGGTGCGCGAGCCGCTGCCCGCCCCGGTGTTCCGCCGCCGCCGGCTCTGGTTGGAACGCGGCCCGGTGCAATCGGGTCATTCTGCTGTACGGTCAAGTGCCGTTCAAGAAACCGACGTTCAAGTCTCCTCGATCCTCGAACTGGACTTCGTCCCGGGCGTGCCCCTGGCGACACCGGAAGGACCGCGATGAGCACTACCGAACCCGACCGGTCGGCCACCGAACCCGCGGAGCCCGGTCCGGCCGTCCTGACGCAGAGTCAGATCAGGCTGGCCATCGGCGGCGTGATGGTCGGCATGCTCCTCTCCGCGCTGGACCAGACCGTGGTGGGCACGGCGCTCCCGCGGATCGTCAGCGACCTGGGCGGCCTCGACAAGCTGCCCTGGGTGGTGACGGCGTACCTGCTGACCTCGATGGCGGTCACCCCGCTCTGGGGCAAGCTCTCCGACCTGTACGGCCGCCGGCCGGCCTTCCAGGCCGCCGTCGTCATCTTCCTGCTCGGCTCGGTGCTGTGCGGGGTGGCCCAGAGCCTCGGCCAGCTGGTCGTCTTCCGGGCGCTCCAGGGCGTGGGCGGCGGTGGCCTGTTCGTGCTCGCCCTGAGCGTGATCGGTGATGTCGTCCCGCCGCAGGAGCGCGGACGCTACCAGGGCCTGTTCGGCGCCGTGTTCGGGCTGGCGAGCGTCGGCGGACCGCTGGCGGGCGGCTGGTTCACCGACGGCCCCGGCTGGCGGTGGGTGTTCTACCTCAATGTCCCGGTCGGCCTGGCCGCCCTGGTCGTGACCACGCTCGGGCTGCGCCTGCCGGTCGCGCGCCGGAGCCACCGGATCGACTACGCGGGCGCGGGCCTGGTGGTGGCGGCCGTGACCTCCCTGCTGCTCTACCTCAACTGGGCCGGGAAGCAGTACGGCTGGGGCGCACCCGGCCCACTCGCGCTGGTCGCCGGATTCGTCCTGCTCACCGTCGCCTTCGTCCTGGTGGAGCAGCGGGCGGCCGAACCGGTGCTGCCGATGAGCCTGTTCCGCAACGGCGTCTTCAGTATCGGCGCGCTGTTCGGATTCGCCACCGGAGCCGCGATGTTCGGCGGGATCGTGTTCCTTCCGGTCTACCTCCAGGTCGTCCAGGGCATGTCGCCGACGCGCTCCGGACTGGCCATGCTGCCGGCCATGTTCGGGCTCATCGCCACCTCCATGTACTCCGGCCAGATGATCAGCAAGACCGGCAAGTACAAGATCTTTCCGATCTGCGGCGCGCTGGCGCTGGTGGTGGCCATGCCGCTGCTCGCCTCCGTCGGGGTGGACACCCCGTACGGGCTGGTCGCGCTCTACTCGGCGCTGTTCGGCGCAGGCGTCGGCCTGACCATGCAGACCATCGTGACCGCCGTGCAGAACAGCGTGCCGCTGAAGGACATGGGCGCCGCCACCAGTGCGGCCAACTTCGCCCAGCGGCTCGGCGCGGCCGTCGGCACCGCGGTGCTCGGGGCCGTCCTCGCCTCCCGGCTCGCCACCCACCTGGCCGAGCAGGTGCCCGCCGACGCGCTGCCGGCCGCCGGCTCGGGAGCCCGGCTGGGCGCGAACGTGGAGGCGGTGCACGCCCTGGCGGAACCGCTCCGGCACCAGGTGCTGACCGCGTTCTCCGACGCGCTCTCCGACGTCTTCCTGACCTGCGTGCCGATGGTGCTGGTGGCCCTGGTGGTCTCCTTCTTCCTGCGCGAGAGCTCCCCCAGGCCCCAACCCGCGGCCCCCGCCGCCGACCAGGCCGGGGCGGCCGGCCGGGGCTGAACCGGCGGACTGCTCAAATCTGCACAGACGTCGCAGCGGGGCACGCCTAACGTCCATGGAGGACGTCGACACGGCGCGCCCCGCTGCCTGTTGTGGCAGCGCTGCCGCAGGCCGGGCGCCCGGAGGACCACGACCCCAGCCCAGGAAGGGCATCGCCCATGACCGACCAGCCGCGCCCGCACACCGCTCCCGGAGCCGTGCCGCTCCCGGCCTCGCACCAGAGCCCGGTCCCGGCGGACAAGCTGCTGCACTCGGGCAACGCCGGGTTCATCATCGCCCGCAGCGCCCAGCTCAAGTACGAGCACCGCGAGGACGGCCGGAAGCTCTTCGCCGACGTCATCGGCTACATGAACCAGGCCGACGTGAACGGCGCCTCGTTCTTCTTCTACGAGGAGGCGTTCGGGGTGCAGGACCGCATCCACTGGCTGATCCACTGGAAGTCGCCGAACGACTACGCGCTCAGCCTGCACATGGTCGACCACGACGAGAAGATGATCGACCTGCTGGAGTCCGACCGGGTCGTGGACGACGACGGCAGCGGCGCCTGGGGGCGCGCCGTGGTCGAGGGCACCGTCGAGGAGCGCATCCTGGTGCCGCAGCACGGCCTGGTGCACGACGAGGGCGGTCACGCCGGGGACACCTGGGTCGACCCGGCCTCGCACCAGACCTCCGTCGCCGACGAGCTGCTGCTCAACTCGGCGAACGCCGGGCTGACCGTGCACCGGACCGGCCAGGCCAGGCACGAGTTCCGCAAGGAGGCCCGCCACTACGCCTTCGCCTGGCAGAACTACGTCAACGAGCGGCTCGCCGGCGCGGTGACCTCGTACCTCTACGAGGAGACCTTCGGCGTGATGGACAAGCTGCACTGGCTGATCCACCTGCGCTCGTTCGCCGACTACCAGGCCCTGCTGGACCTCGAACGGCACGACCCGGACTTCCGCCGGCTCTTCGAGAAGGAGTTCATCACCGCCGCCAAGGGCGGCGGCAGTTGGGGCCGCACCTTCCTGGACGGCAGCATCGCGGACACCCTGCTCCTGCCCCACCAGATGCCGACGCCGGCCTGACGGCGCCCAGGAACTCGACGGGAGAGGGGCGCGCCATGGAGGCGTGGGTGTTCACCGGCCAGGGCTCGCAGCGCAGGGGCATGGGGGCGGGGCTCCTGGAGCGGTACCCGGAGCACTGCGCCACGGCGGACCGGGTGCTCGGCCGTTCCGTCCGGGAACTGTGCCTCCAGGACCCGGACGACCTGCTGAGGCTCACCCGGTACGCCCAGCCCGCGCTGTTCGTGGTCAACGCGCTCGGTTTCCTCGCCGCCCGGGAGGAGGGCGGCGCGCCGGACTTCCTGGCGGGCCACAGCCTCGGCGAGTACGTGGCGCTGTTCGCGGCGGGCTGCTTCGACTTCGAGACCGGTGTGCGACTGGTTGCGCGGCGGGGCGAGTTGATGGGCGAGGCGGGCGGCGGCGGCATGGCGGCCGTCGTCGGCCTGGCCGCCGAGCAGGTCGTCGCGCTGCTGGCCGACGGTGGTCTCACCGAGGTGGACGTCGCCAACCACAACTCGGCGACCCAGGTGGTGGTGGCCGGTCCGGCCGAAGCGATCCCGGCGGTGCGGGAGCTGGTCCGCCGGCACGGCACCGGCCGGTGCGTTCCGCTCAACGTCGGCACGGCCTTCCACTCCCGGCAGATGGCGGACGCCGCCCGCCGCTTCGCCCGGTTCCTGGACGGCTTCCGGCTGGCGGACCCGCAGCTGCCGGTGATCTCGAACGTCACCGCCGAGCCGTACCGGCCGGGCACGGTGGCCGAGTTGCTCGGCCGGCAGATCGACAGCCCGGTGCGGTGGCGCGAGAGCATGCACGAACTGCTCCGGCAGGGCGTGTCCGAGCTGCGGGAGATCGGACCGGCGCGGGTGCTCACCGCGTTCTGGGAGACGGCCCGCAGCGAACCGCGCCTCCCGGCCCGTTCCGCCGCACCACCCCTGCTGCCCGCCGGTCCGGCACCGCTGCGGTCGCCTGCGGTGCCGGTGCCGGTGTCGCTGCCGCTGCCGCTGCCGCTGCCGCAGGCAGGGCCGGGCCAGGCTCCTGACCCGGATGCCGCAGCCCTCGGCAGCGCCGAGTTCCGCCGGGACTACGGCCTGCGCTACGCCTACCTGGCCGGCGGGATGTTCCGCGGGGTCGCCTCGACCGCGCTGGTGGTCCGACTGGCCCGGGCCGGGCTGATGGGCTACCTCGGCGCCGGCGGGCTCGCCGGGCCGGAGGTCCGCCGGGGCCTGGAGGTCATCCGTGCCGAGCTGGGTGCCGACGGCGCGTTCGGTGTGAACGTGCTGCACAGCATCGACGAGCCGGGGCCGGAGGAGCGGCTGGTCGACCTCTGCCTGGAGTACGGCGTGCGGTTCGTGGAGGCCGCCGCCTTCACCGGTGTCACCCCGGCCCTGGTGCGGTTCCGCTTCACCGGCGCGCACCGCGGCGCCGACGGCCGTCCGAGGGCGGTCCGGCACGTGCTGGCCAAGGTCTCCCGGCCCGAGGTCGCCGCCGAGTTCCTGGCGCCCGCGCCGGAGGCCGTGGTGGCGCGGCTGGTGGCCTCGGGCGGGCTGACCCGTGCGGAGGGCGAGGCCGCCCGGCTGCTGCCGGTCAGCGGGGACCTGTGCGTGGAGGCCGACTCCGGCGGCCACACCGACGGCGGCGTCGCACTTACCCTGGTCCCGTCGCTCGGCCGGCTGCGGGACGAGCTCGCCGCACGGTACGGCTACCCGGAGCGGGTACGGGTCGGCGCGGCCGGCGGCCTCGGCAGCCCGGAGGCGGTGGCGGCGGCCTTCCTGCTCGGCGCGGACTTCGTGGTCACCGGCTCGGTCAACCAGTGCACGCCCGAGGCCGACACCTCAGACGCGGTGAAGGACCTGCTCGCCACGCTGGACGTCCAGGACACCGCCTACGCGCCCGCCGGGGACCTCTTCGAACTCGGTGCCAGGGTCCAGGTGGTGCGGAAGGGCACCCTCTTCGCCGCCAGGGCCAACCGCCTTCACCAGCTGTACCGGCAGCACGGCTCGCTCGCGGACCTGGACGAGGCCACCAGGCGGAGCCTGGAGCGCACCTGCTTTCGCCGGCCCCTGGAACAGGTCTGGAAGGAGACCCGCGAGTACTTCCTCGGCATCGACCGCGCGGACCAGGTGGAGCGGGCCGAGCGCGACCCCAAGCACCTGATGGCGCTGGTGTTCCGCTCCTACTTCGCCCGGAGCAACAGCGCGGCCCGGGCCGGCGATCCGGCCGAGCGGGCCAACTACCAGATCCACAGCGGGCCGGCCATCGGCGCGTTCAACCGCTTCGTCCACGGCACCGAACTGGCCGACTGGCGTGCCCGGCACGTCGACGCCGTCGCCGAACTGCTGATGTGCGGCGCCGCACGGACCATCCGTGAACGGTTCGCCGCACTCGCGCGGGACTGAGCCGCAGCACTCCGGTCCGTGCCGTTCCCTGCTGCGGACGGCCCGCTGCCGGGTCGTCCGCTGCCCGGCACCTGCACCGGCTCCGCCGACGTGCCGGCACCGAAGTACCTGCACCGGCCTCGCCGATGTACCTGCACCGAAGTACCTGTACCGGCTTCACCGAAGCACCTTCACCGACGCACCTTCGAGGGAGAGACCATGACCGCCTCGGGCACCTCCGTCCCGTCCGCCCTGCACCAGGCCGGCCTGCCGGTCGAGAGCGTGCTGCACTCGGCCAGCGCCGGCGTCATCGTCGAGCGGGTCGGCCAGATCGCGCCCGGACGTGCCGATGCCGCCCGGGCGGTGGCCCGCGAGCTGGCCGAGTACATCAACACCAAGCACGGGCAACTGGCCACCGCCTTCGTCTACGAGGAGACCTTCGGGACCAAGGACCGCCTGCACTGGCTGCTGCACTTCCGCTCGCTGACGGACTACGAGGCACTGCTGCACATGGGCGGCCCCACCGACCTGCGCAACGGCGTCTTCGGCGGCGCGGTCGCCGAACGCCACGGCGACGCCTGGAACGAAGCGTTCGTACCCGGAAGCGTGCAGGAGACGGTGCTGCTGCCGCACCGGTGGGGGATCTTCGGCACGGCGACCGAGACGATGGCGCAGGACCCGTCGATGAGCCCGATCAGCGACGGCACGCCGCCGAGGTTCCTGGTGCAGCCGGCGCAGCAGCAGACCGCGACGCCCCCCGAGCGCACGCTGAACACCGCGACGGCCGGTGTGATCATGCGGCGCACGGTGGACTTCAACTACGCCTTCCGCGCCGAGGCCCGGGTCTTCGCACGCACCATCGCCGAGACCGTCAACCTGAACGCGGACGGGCAGGCCACCGTGCTGCTCTTCGAGGAGCCCTTCGGACCGATGGACCGGGTGCACTTCCTCATCCACATGAAGTCGCTCGGCTCGCTCTACACGCTGATGGGCCTGGACGCCCGGACGGACCCGCAGGCACCGCGCGCGGGCTACATCCAGGACTGGATCTCGGCGGACAGGGGCGGCGGCTCCTGGGACCGGATCATCGTCCAGGGCAGCACCCGGGACAGCGCGCTGACGCCCCAGCTCTGGCGCTGAGCGCCGCCAGCTGGACCGCGCCCGTCGAACCGCGCCCGTTGAACCGCATCGGTCGATCCGCGCCCGCAGGACGGAGTGTGCCCGCAGGACGGAGTGTGGGGGGGCGCCCGCCGGGGGGGGGGGCCCCCGCGGACGCGGGGGGCGCCGCGGGGGGGGGCCCGGCCGGCCCCACCACGGGACCGGAGCACCGGCTAGAGCGCACCGGCTCCGGTGAGCGAACGGACCTCCAGCTCGGCGTACTTGGCCGCCTGGTCGGCCTCGCCCCGGGAGAGCAGGGTGCCCGCCCAGCCGAGCAGGAAGCCGACCGGGATGGAGACCAGACCGGGGTTCTCCAACGGGAACCAGGCGAAGTCCGCGTGCGGCAGCAGCGAGGTCGGCTTGCCCGACAGCACCGGCGAGAAGGCCACCAGGACCACCGAGGTCAGCAGGCCGCCGTAGATGCTGCACAGTGCGCCGCAGGTGTTGAAGCGCTTCCAGAAGAGGCTGTACAGGATGGTCGGCAGGTTGGCCGAGGCGGCGACCGCGAAGGCCAGGGCGACCAGCGCGGCGGTGTTGAGCCTGTCGGCGAACATGCTCAGCACCACGGACACCGCGCCGATCCCGAAGGCGGCCAGCCGTGCCGCCCGCAGCTCCTGCTTCTCGGTCGCCCGGCCCTTGCGGATCACCTGGGCGTACAGGTCGTGCGCGAACGAGGAGGACGAGGCCAGGGTGAGTCCGGCGACCACGGCCAGGATGGTGGCGAACGCGACCGCCGAGATCACCGACAGCAGGACGGCTCCGCCGGTGCTCCCCGCCCCGCCGCCGAGCCGCTCGGCGAGCATCGGCACCGCGGTGGTGCCGGCCGGGTTGGACGCCTTGATGGCCTTGGGGCCGACCAGCGCGGTGGCACCGAAGCCCAGCACCACGGTCATCAGGTAGAACGCACCGATGATGACGATCGCCCAGTTCACCGAGTGGCGGGCCGCCTTGGCGGTGGGCACCGTGTAGAAGCGGACCAGGATGTGCGGCAGGCCCGCCGTCCCGAGCACCAGGGCGACGCCCAGGCTGAGGAAGTCCAGCTTGCTGACGGAGGTCGCGCCGTACTTGAGCCCGGGCTCCAGGAAGGCCGAACCCTTGCCGCCGGCCCGGCCGGCCGCGTCGAGCAGGGTGGAGAGGTTCCAGCCGAAGCGGTGCAGCACCAGCACGGTCACCAGCGCCGTACCGGCCATCAGCAGCGCGGCCTTGACGATCTGCACCCAGGTGGTGCCCTTCATGCCGCCGACCGTGACGTAGAGGATCATCAGCGCGCCCACGCCGAGGATGATCAGTCGCTTGGCCGTGCCGCCGTCCACCCCGAGCAGCAGCGCCACCAGCGAGCCGGCGCCGACCATCTGCGCGAGCAGGTAGACGATGGAGACCACGATCGTGGAGATCCCGGCGGCCGTGCGCACCGGGCGCCGGCGCATCCGGAAGGCCAGCACGTCGGCCATGGTGAACCGGCCGGAGTTGCGCAGCGGTTCGGCCACCAGCAGCAGCGCCACCAGCCAGGCCACCAGGAACCCGATCGAGTAGAGGAAGCCGTCGTAGCCGAACAGCGCGATCGTCCCGGTCACGCCCAGGAAGGAGGCGGCGGACATGTAGTCGCCGGAGATCGCCAGGCCGTTCTGGAAGGCCGTGAACGAGCGCCCGCCGGCGAAGAAGTCGGAGGTGCCGCTGGTGCGCCGGCCGGCCCGGAAGGTGATGCCGAGGGTCACCAGGACGAAAGCGAGGAAGATGCCGATGATCAGGGACCGGTGCGCGCCCGCGCCCGCTCCTGTCGCCAGGGACATCCGGTCGAGGGTCACCGTGCGCACGTGCAGCCTTCCGGGTCGCGGCCGCCCCGCCGGGCGCCCGCCTGGTGGTCCTGGGTGTCGTCGAACTCGGCCCGCGCCCGCTCGGCCACCGGGTCGAGCCGGGTCGCCGCGTACCGGGTGTACAGCCAGGCGATCAGGAACGTCATGACGAACTGGAGCAGCCCGGCGACGAAGGCGACGTTGACGGCGCCGGCGACCCTGACGGCCATCAGGTGGTGCGCGTAGCCCGACAACAGGACGTACGAGAGGTACACGGCCAGGAAGAGCACCGTCATCCAGGCCGCGAACCGCCGGTGGCGGCGACGCAGCAGGGTGACGGCCTCGCCGTCCGCGACGGCCTGGTACCTGGTCAGGCGGTCCGCCTCGCGCTCGGCGGACGATCGGCAGTCACAGGGCGCATCGGCCCGTGAACTCCCTTGGGGTGGACTTGTGTTGAGCATTCGTTCTCCGTGAGGTGGTGCGCGGTCCTGGCCGGACGACCCGGCCGCCGGGCCGGCTCTGCGGCGGGGCGGCATGCGGGTGCGATGGCCGGCGACCGGACCGACGAGGGCACCGGATGAGGCCGACGGGTGGTCGGGGAGCGGTCCGCCGGCGTGAGTGGATCGGCCGGCGGGGTGCGTTCCGGGGAAGTCCGTCCGGGTCTCATCGCACCAGCCGCGGACACCGGGCGGCAACCGGCCGGCCGTACTTGGACCAGACCTTTCGGTCCGTCAGCCCTGTCCTTTCGGTGCCGCCGCCGCAGGTGTTACGGCCGTCGGGTGCCGGTCACGGCTGTCGGGTGCCGGCCAGTACCGCGGTGAACCGGTCCAGCTCCGGACGCCACACACGGCGCACGTTCATCGGGGCGGGTTCGGTGTCGCCGGGCAGCAGGAAGCGGAAGGAACTCCACAGCAGGTGGTGGCGGACGCCGGCGATCCGCTGCACCGCGTCCGGCCGGCCGAGGGTGTGCACCAGCCTGCCCGGCCGGTGGCGCAGGACCTCGACGTCATGGACGTGGACGGCACGGGCGGTGGCGGTGACCAGGTAGGAGTCGCAGACCACGCCGTCGAACAGGACGCTGGTCACCCACGGGTTGCGGCCGAGGAAGACACCGAAGGTGGTGATCGGCGGATCCGCCGGGTCGATCAGCCGCACCGCCTCCTCGACCTGTCTCACCATCGTCGCCTTGCGCAGTGCCATCCGCCGTTCCTCCCTGCCGTCGCGGCCCGCCGCGGCTCGGGCGGCGGGCGTGGTCCGGCTGCCCAACCTAGGGAGCGGCGGCGCGGGGCGGATGACGGTCGGTACCGAAGGCTTTCGGCGCCTGTGGACCTTTCGGTCGGCACACGGGTCTCTGCGGGCGGCCCGGACACCGGCCGGGGGCCGTGCCCGCTACGGTTCGGAAGCCGGGGCAGCGGCTTTGGCCGCCTCCCGGCACAGGCTCTCCGCCAGCCGGGACCGCCCGTCGATACCGAGCTTGCCGTAGGTGTTGGTGAGATGGACCTCCACGGTGCGCAGCCCCACGAAGAGGTGCTGGGCGATCTCCCGGTTGGTCATGCCCTTCGCCGCCAGGCCCGCGACCCGCCGCTCGGTGGGGGTGAGCGCGTCCACGCCCTGGAAGGCGCGGGTGCGCGGCCGGTCGCCGGCCGCGCGCAGCTCGTCCAGCGCGCGCTCGGCCACCGCGTCCGCGCCGAGCCGGTGCGCGACGCTGGCCGCCCGGCGGAGGTGGTCCCGGGCCTCGCCCGCCCGGCCGGCCAGCCGGAGCCGCGCGCCCAGGTCGGCCAGTGCCTGTGCGTAGCAGAGCTGTGCGGAGGTCTCCGCCAGCTGCCCGCTCGCCTCGGCGAGCAGCTCCAGCCCGCGCGCGCCGCCGGTGACCAGGCCCGAGGCGCGCAGCGCCACGCCGACGATCTCCGGCACACCCCACTCGCGGGCCATCCGCAGCTCCTCCTCGGCCGCCTTCCGGGCCGCGTCGGTCTCCCCGAGCGCGAGGAGGGCCAACGCGGCCTCGGAGCGCCACGGCAGGACGCCCGGCCCCGGCATGCCACGGGCCTGCGCCCGCCGCCCGCACAGCAGGAAGTCGGCGAGGCCGTCGCGCAGCCGGCCCTGGGCGACCCGCAGGCGGCCCCGGACCAGCAGCACGTAGTCGTTGGTCCAGTGGCCGTTCAGGTCCCCGGACAGCCCGCCCCGCTCCAGGAGTTCGGCCGCGTACTCCACCTTGCCCTGCTTGGTCAGGGCGTCCATCAGGATGGCGAGCGGTGTGATGCAGTGACTGTGCCGCAGGTCTATGCCCGTCTCCTCCAGGGCCTCCAAGGCGTTCGCCGCATCGGCGCGGCAGTCCGCCACCCGGCCGAGCCGGCAGTGCACCCTGGCCCGCGCGCTGCTGGCGACCGCGTACGCGAAGCCGGATCCGCGTTCGCGGGCGGCGTCGACGGCTGCGTCGGCGTACATCAGGGCCGACTCCGAGCGGCCCGCCCCGCCGAGGGCGAGGAGCGCGCCGATGTACACGCCGGATTCGTCGTCCACCGGATTCAGGCCGTGGCCCAGCGCCTGCCGGGCGTACCGGACCGCCGCTTCGGGGTCGCTGCCCGTCATCACCTCACGCAGGCTCAGCAGCGCGGCCAGCGGTCGCTCCGCCGTGCCGCCCTCGGCGTCCTCGGGGCCCAGCTCGTGCAGGCGCCGCAGCACCGAGGTGGCGGAGGCCGCCTGACTCAGGCTGCCGTAGATGAAGTCCACCTCCAGGCGCAGCGCGTTGCCGGGGTCCAGCTCGTGCAGCGCCGCGCTGGTAGCGGTGAGCACGGCCAGTCCCTCGGGATACCGGTCGAGCGCGAACAGGGCCGCGGACAGCCGCCGGGCGGCCGCCGTCCGCTCGACCGGGTCGCGGGACAGGTCCAGGCCGCGCTGGAAGTGGCCGACCGCAGCCGGGACGTTCGAGGCCAGCTCGGCCCCACCGAGGCCGATCAGCAGGGTTGCCCGGGTGGCCTCGGCGAGCGGCTCGCGCAGCGCGCGGCGCAGGAACACCACGGCCTGCTCCGGCCGGCCCTGACGGGTCGCCTGGGACGCCGCCCGGCGCAGCACGTCGGCCGTGCCGTCGAGGCCGGCCGGACCGCGCATCAGATGCCCGGCGACCTCCGTGAGCGGGCCGTCCCCCTCCAGCAGCAGCCGTGCGGCGCGGCCGTGCAGCTCCTGCCGGCGGCTCGGGCGGACGGCGTCCGCGACCGCACCGGCGAGCAGCGGGCAGCTGAAGCCGATCTCGTCCTCGGTCCGGACCAGCAGACCGGCGTGGACGAGGGCGTGGACGGCGTCCTCGGCCACCGGCTGGGACAGCCCGGCGACCCCGGCGACCAGGCCGACGGCCGACCCGTCGCCGCCGAGCACCGCCGTGGCCCGGACGACGGCGACGGCGTCCGCACCCGCCGAGGCGACCAGCCCGAGGACGGCGCGGCCGACCTCCGGTGGCAGCAGGCCACCGAGCTGCTCCGCGGTCAGCGATCCGAGGTCCGGCCGCGCCGCGCCGACGGCACCCAGGAGGGCGTGCAGCAGGTAGGAGTTCCCGCCCGTCGCGGTACGGCAGGCGGCCGCGAAGGACGGTGCGACCCCGGGGCCCAGCGTCCTGTGGACGATCGCCGCCACCGCCTCCTCCCCCAGGGCTGGCAGGGCGAGGCGGTGGCGGAACAGCCGGTGGACGGCGGCGAGCCGGTCGGCGGATCCCGGATCGGCGGCCTCCAGCGCGGCGGCACCCGGCGCCAGCGTGGCGAGCACGGTCAGCGGCAGGTTGCCGGCCCGCCGCAGGAGGTAGTGCAGCCAGCGCAGCGAGGCCGGATCGACCCAGTGCAGGTCGTCGACGACGAGGACCAGGCGGCCGCGCTCGCTGAGGCGCACCGCCAGCCAGTACAGACCGTTGAGCAGCGCCTCGTCGGCCGGGACGGCTCCCCCGGTCGCCGCCTCCGCCGACGGTTCGAGCAACCTGGCTGCCGCCGTGGCGTGTCCGGCGAACAGCGCCTGCCGGGACTGCTCGGACTCCCCGGCGACGGCGCGCTCGAACAGCTGCCGGACGACGCCGAAGGCGAAGCCGCGCTCCGACGCCTCCCCGGACGCGGCCAGCACGAGGTCGCCGTCCCGGCGCACCCGGTCCAGCGCGGCCCGCAGCAGAGCGCTCTTGCCGCTCCCGTGGTCGCCCTCGACCAGGACGCCGGTACCCGCGGTGTCCTGCTCGGAGAGCACCCGTACCAGGGTCTCCACCTGGTCCTCACGGCCGATCAGCACGGGCACCCCCGACGGCTCCGGGCGCGGGCCGCCCGGTGGACGTCCGGCCGGTGGCGGCAGGGCGGTGGCGGACAGGGGTGGAACGGGGTGTGGGGGTACAAGATCGCTCGACGATGACTCGGGGACGGGCTGTCTGGGTCCGGTCGCGGCCGCCCGGGCCGTGCGACCGTGGCCGGGGGCGGCCCTGCGCAGGCTCGGGGAGCGGTGGACACCGGCGAGCACGCGCCGGTGTGGGGACCGGCAGCGCTCGCTCACCGCGGATTCTGCCGCCCGGCCGCCATCCGTCTGTAAGTGATCGGTAATCGGCCGGCCGGACCCGTCGGTCCCGGTCGCCCAGCCGGCCCGTGGGCGGAGCGCGCGGCCCCCTCCCCTGTCGGGGGCCGTGCGCTCCGAGAACCCCCGCCGTCAGCCCTCGGCGTTGCCGGAGGGGAGTTGGGACTGGATCAGGTTCATGACGGAGGAGTCGGCGAGGGTGGTGGTGTCGCCGACCTCGCGGCCTTCGGCGATGTCGCGGAGCAGGCGTCGCATGATCTTGCCGGAGCGGGTCTTGGGGAGTTCGCTGACGACCTTGATCTGCTTGGGCTTGGCGATCGGGCCGAGGGTGCGGCCGACGTGGTTGCGCAGGTCGGCGACGAGTTCGGCGCTGTCGGTGGCGGTGCCGCGCAGGATGACGAAGGCGACGATGGCCTGGCCGGTGGTGGGGTCGGTGGCGCCGACGACCGCGGATTCGGCGACGGCGGGGTGGCCGACGAGGGCGGATTCGACCTCGGTGGTGGAGATGTTGTGGCCGGAGACGAGCATGACGTCGTCGACGCGGCCGAGGAGCCAGATGTCGCCGTCCTCGTCCTTCTT
>NZ_JBHJVK010000078.1:0-38542 GCF_042264695.1 Kitasatospora sp. NPDC056138
GATGCCCGGCCACCCGAGCCAGCTGCCGCTGCGGCGTGAGACAGCTCCCGAGAGCCCCTCAAGACAGCTTGACAGCGTCATTGGGAATCCTCCTGTGCTTCGCTCCGTGACGATCCGGCCGGACCGCCCGCTGCCAGCAGCCTCGTCGCCGCCCCGGGCCCCGGTCCATGGGTTTCCCGTTTCCTCTCGCGACGGACGACAGGGAAACCCCTCGTGCGCGGCACGGAAGCCCGGCGGACGGGACCGGCCCGAGTTCGCTCCGACGAAGGCAGGCCGCAGGCCGACCGGAGCAGGCACCGAGGCCGGAGCAGGCGCCGAGGCCGGAGCAGGCGCCGAGACCGGAGCCCCGCCCGGGACGGAGCCCCCGCTCCGGCCGGTGCCGGTGCCGGTGCCGGTGCCGGGCGGGGCAGCTACAGGGTCAGGACGGTCCGGAACCGTGCCGAGCCCATGTCGCGGAAGGCCGCCTCGGCGTCCTCCAGGGGGCGGGTCTCCACCATCGGGCGGATGCCCTTGAGCGCGGCGAAGGCCATGGTCTCCTCGCTGTCCTTGGCGTGGCCGCTGTACCAGCCGGCCACCACGCGGCGACCGAGGACGAGCAGTTCGGGCCCGAGCGCGAGCGGCTCGTGGTCGGTGGCGATGACGACCAGGCGTCCGTTGGGGGAGAGGCCCTGGACGAGGTCGGCCTGTGCGGGGCTGGAGCCGACCGTGGAGATGACCGCCGCCGCGCCGCCGAGCCTGCCGAGGACCTCGCCGGGGCTCTTGTCCTCGGTGCTGTCGATGTACTCGTCGGCACCGAGCTGGCGGGCGATCGGCTCCTTGTCCCGGCCCCGGTTGACGGCGACGGTCCGGAAGCCCATCCGGTCCGCGAACTGCACGGCCAGGTGCCCGAGACCGCCGATGCCCTGGACGGCGACGGTGTCACCCGGACGGGCCCCGCAGTGCCGCAGGGCGCTGAACGTCGTGACGCCGGCGCACATCAGCGGACCGGCCTCCTCGAAGGAGAGCGCAGCCGGGATCCGGGCGAGGGCGTCCTGCGGCGCGACGACGTACTCGGCGTAGCCGCCGTCGTAGTGCAGCCCCACGATCCTGCGGTCGGCGCAGTTCACGAAGTCGCCCGCACGGCAGCTGTCACAGACGAAGCAGCTGCCGCCGTGCCAGCCGACGCCGACCCGGTCGCCGGGTTTCCAGACGGTGACGCCGGGCCCGGCGGCGTCGACGGTGCCGGCGATCTCGTGTCCGGGCACCCGGGGCAGCTTGACGCCGAGCAGGCCCAGCCGGGCGAGGTTCTCCCCGCCGCAGACCCCGCACGCGTGCACCTTGATCCGGACCGCTCCCGGCCCCGGCTCGGGAACCGGGAGGCGGGTGACCGCGAAGGACGCGCCGGCCCGGACGGCCTGGACGGCCCGCATGGTGGCCGCGTTCATCGCCAACTCCTGTCCCTGCCCGGCTCCTTGGGCGGACCGGTGACGAGCGCGACCTTGCCTTCCAACGACATGACTGAGCCCTTCTGAACCACGGAGTTCCCGGAACTCGCCGTGATCACCGGGGAGGCCACGGCGCCGGCACCGGCGCACGGGGTGCGGGTACGGGTAGCGGGGTGCGGCACTGACGTACCGGTGGTGGAGTGGGCGCGCACCGCCTCCGGCGTGGTCGCACAACCCGCGGCTCCAGCATCGGGTCACCCCCACCGTCCGGCAACCCGCGCGCCCGCGAACCCGCGCGCCCGCGAACCCGCGCGCTCGCGCCGGTCCGCGCCCGCGCGCCTGCCCCGGTTCCCGCCCGCGCCGGTCCGCGCCCCGGTTCCCGCCCGGCCCGCGTCTCGGTCGCGGCCGGGGCGCGGCGACCCTGCGTGACCCCTCCGGCGGAGCAGCAGCGGCCGCGCCGCTCCCCGGGTGGTAGTAGGACGGAGCCAGACGTGGGGTTGCCCGCGCTGGGAGGAGTGACCCGGGATGAAGATCGTCGTCGACCTCAACCGCTGTCAGGGCTATGCGCAGTGCGCGTTCCTCGCCCCGCAGGTGTTCGAGATGCATGGCGAGGAGGCCCTGAGGTACACCCCGGCGGCCCCGGACGACCAGGGCGAGCGGGTCCGGCGGGCCGCAGCGGCCTGCCCGGTGCAGGCCATCCTGGTCGAGGAGGAGGCGGGACCCGGTGTCCACTGACCTCAGGAACGGCCGGATCGTCGTCGTCGGCGCGTCGCTGGCGGGACTGCGCGCCGCCGAGAAGCTGCGCGACGAGGGCTTCACCGGTTCGCTGACGATGGTCGGCGAGGAGAACCAACTCCCCTACGACAGGCCGCCGCTGTCCAAGCAGGTACTGCTCGGCCGGGTGCGCGCCGAGGACACCGGGCTGCCCCGGCGCCGCGAGGTGGACGCGCGGTGGAAGCTCGGCACGCGCGCCACCGGGGTCGATCCGATCGGCAGGCGCGTCGTGCTCGCCGACGGCGAACAGCTGCCCTACGACCGGCTGTTGATCGCCACCGGCACCCGCGCTCGCCCCTGGCCGAACCCCGAAGAGGGAGCCCTGGACGGGGTGTTCACCCTGCGGACGAGCGACGACGCCGCCCGCCTGGCCGAGCGGTTCGACGCCGGGCCGCGACGCGTCCTGGTGATCGGCGCCGGGTTCACCGGCTCCGAGATCGCCTCCGCCTGTCGGGAGCGCGGCCTGGAGGTGACCGTCGCCGAGCGCGGCCCCGCACCGCTGGTCGGTGCACTCGGCGGTGCGCTCGGCGCCCTCGCCGCCCGGCTCCAGCTCGCCCACGGCGTCGACCTGCGGTGCGGGGTGACGGTCCGCGCACTGAACGGCCGCAACGGCCGGCTCACCGGCGCCGAACTCTCCGACGGCAGCCGGATCGAGGCGGACATCGCCGTGGTCGCCCTGGGTGCGATGCGCAACACCGAGTGGCTGGACTCGTCGGGACTCGCCGCCGGCCCGCGGGGCGTGGCCTGCGACGCGGGCTGCCGCGCCTTCGACATGTACGGAATCGTCACCGACGACATCTTCGTCGCCGGCGACGTCGCACGCTTCCCGCACCCGCTGTTCGAGTACCAGATGCTCTCCCTCGAACACTGGGGCAACGCGGTCGAGCAGGCCGGGGTGGCCGCCCACAACATGGTCAACCCGGGACCGCTCCGCCGCCCGCACCTGGCCGTGCCCGCCTTCTGGTCCAGCCAGTTCGGCCTCAACATCAAGTCCGTCGGCGTGCCCACCTTCTCCGACCAGGTGGTCATCGCTCAGGGCTCGCTGGAGGAGCGCCGGCTCGTCGCCGTCTACGGCTACCGGGGCCGGATCACCGCCGCCGTCAGCGTGAACCGGGCCAAGTGGCTGGAGCACTACCAGCGGCTGATCGAGACCGCCGCACCGTTCCCGCCCGGACCGGCCACCGTCGACCGGCCCGCGTCGAGCACCCCCGTCCCCTCCGACGTGCCCGATCCGAAACTGCTCTCACACGGCCCGACCGTCGCGCTCACCGGCCACCAGCCGGACCGGCGCCTGACCCTGATGCGCTGGTCCGGCTGAACCACCGGCCGCCGACCGACCACGCCAACGCCCACCGACCAGGAGCCCCGCGCATGGCCGCCGACACGCTGTACCGCCGGATCACCGACTACGCCACCCGCGCCGACCCCTACCCGCTCTACGCCGAACTCAGGGAGCACAGAGTGGCCCGCCAGGAGGACGGCAGCTATCTGGTGGGCACCTACCACGAGATCGCCGAGCTGCTCCACGACCCCAGGATCAGCTCGGACCAGCGCAACCGCACCGACCCGGACGAGTTCGCGCTCGGACGGGAGGGGATGCCGGTCTCCTTCATCGGTCTCGACGACCCCGAGCACGACCGGCTGCGCAGGATCGCCATGCGGCCCTTCGGCCCGCCCCACACCCCCGGCCGGGTCGACGCCATGAACGACGAAATCGTCAAGGTGGCCGGGGAGTTGATCGACTCCTTCCGGAACCGGGACCGGGTCGACCTCGTCGACGACTTCGCCTACCCGCTCCCGGTCACCGTGATCTGCCGGGTACTGGGTGTGCCGCGCGAGGACGAGCCACGGTTCCACGCCTGGTCGCAGACGATCATCGACAGCTTCGACCCCACCCCCGGCACCGACCCGACGGAACGCCGCCGCGCCGGTCTGGACGCCCGGGGTGCGATGGGCGAGTACCTCGGCGACCTCGCCGACAACCGGCGGGGCACGCACTCCGACGACCTGCTCGCCGCGTTCGTCAACGACCCGGGCCCCGACGGCGGTTTCACCCGGGAGGAACTGATGACCACCTCGGTCCTGCTGCTCATCGCCGGACACGAGACGACCGTCAACCTGATCACCAACGGCATGCTCACCCTGCTGCGCCACCCCGAGGCGCTGGACCTGCTGCGCCGCGAACCCGCGCTGATGCCCCGGGCGGTGGAGGAACTGCTGCGCTTCGAACCCCCCGTCCAGCTGCTGCCGCAGCGCACCCCGCTGACCGACGTCGAGGTCGCCGGTGTCACCGTCCCCAGGGGCTCGCCGCTCATCCTGGTGCTCGCCTCCGGCAACCGCGACCCGCTGAGGTTCCACGAGCCCGACCGCTTCGACCCGGCCCGCCAGGACAACCAGCACCTCGGCTTCGGCAGCGGCGTCCACAGCTGCTTCGGCGCACCGCTCGCCCGGGTCGAGGCGCAGATCGCACTGGCCGAGCTGGTCCGCCGCCTCGACGCTCCGCGTCTCGCCGAGGATCCGCCCCCGTACCGGCGCAGCCCGATCCTGCGCGGCCCCCGGCACCTGCTCGTCGAGTACGGCGGAACGCGGGCCTGAGCCACGGGCCGCCGACGACGGCGGCTCGCGGCGGTTCAGGTCGGCTCGGGACGGCTCAGGTACGGGCCGGTCGGTCCGGACAGGTCCGGCAGGTCCGGTCAGGGTGCGGCGGACCAGGTGACCAGCGGCGGCCGGACCCGGGCGCACAGCGGGTGGCCCTCGGCATCGGTCAGCGGCAGCCGGGCCACGAGCCGCCCTGACCGTACGGCGGCCTCGACGACGGCCGGGTCGACGTCGTCGAGCATCAGCTTCGCCCGGCGGAACACGGTGAAGGCCCCCTGTCCGTCGACGCTGCCCCAGGACAGGTAGACGAACCGCCCGCCCGGCCGACCCTGGACGTACGGACCTCTGACGTCCACCCCGGCCGGCGAGGGCGTCGCGGTGCAGTCGAGGGTCCAGGACGCCGACGCGGCGTCACCGGGCTGCGGATCGAGGAGCTCGCCCGGCCGCTCCCGGCGCTGGACGGCGACGTGGATGTTCTCCGCGCCGGGGAAGCCGGGCCCCGGCCCACAGGCGCGTCCGGGCAGGTCGAACGCTTCGATGCGGATCTGCATGACGCCATCATCCCGCTGCCCCGCCACCCCTCGCCGTCACCCCGCCGTCCCGTCGCCATCACCCCGCCGTTGCGCCGGCGGGCCGTCCGCTCGCGAGGCCCGCACCACCGCAGGGCCCGTACAGTCGGGGACGTCACGATCAGGAGGTGGGGCGAGGGTGCCGGTGACGCTTGAGGATCTGCTGGCCGACCGGTCGCTCGGGCTACGGCTGCTCGCCGAGGGCGACAGCCCCCGCGCGCCGGTGCAGTGGGTGCACGTCAGCGATCTGGAGGACCCGACGCCGTTCCTGGAACAGGGCCTGGTCCTGCTGACGACCTGGCTGCTGCCGCGCGACCCGGCCGCGACGGACGAGTACGTGCGGCGGCTGCGCGCGGCCGGGGTGTGCGCGCTCGGGTTCGGCTACGACGCCACCCAGCGGTTGACGGGATGTCCGCCGGAGCTGGTCGAGGCGGCCCGCCGGCACGCCATGCCGCTGTTCGAGGTGCCGCAGTCCACCCCGTTCATCGCGGTGACCAGGGCGGTCGCGACGGCGCTCGCGGCCGAGGAGAACGCCAGGTCCCAGGCCCTGCACCGGACGGCCCAGGAGCTCACCAGAGCGGCCGCCTCGGACGACGGCGCCCGGCGGATCGTCATGCAGCTGGCGAAGGCGGTCGACGGCTGGGTGGTGCTGGCCAGTCCGACGGGCAAGGCGGTGCACGCCTCGCCGCACCACGCGGTACGCCGACTGGCGCAGCTCGGCGAACAGTTCGGCTACCTGGCGCGCACCGGACCGCGCACCGCCGCGGCGGTGCGGGTGGACGACGACGCGGTCCAGCTCCAGACCCTCGGCGTGGACCGGGTCCGCGGGCTGCTCGTGGTGGGACACGGACACGAGCTGGACTCGTACGCCTTCGCGGCCATCGACACGGCCGCCTGCCTGCTCACCGTCCGGCTGGAGCGCTCGCGTGGCCAGTACCGGGCGGAACGCCGTCTGCACAGTGCCGTGTTGAACCTGCTGCTCGCCGGACGGTTCGCCGAGGCCGAGGCCGTCCTCGGCGAGCTCGCCGAACAGCTCCCGGCTCCGCCGCTGCGGGTGCACCTGCTGGAGCTCGAGCCACGCCGACTGGACACGGTGCTGCTGGCCTGCGCGGCGGCGGCCGCCCGCGGTCGCGAGGGGCAGCTGTCCGCCGCGCCGCAGGAGCGGCCCCCGCAGTCGGGCGGGTCGTCCCCGGAGCCGGGTCGGCCGGCCGCTCAGCCGAACACGCTGGTGGTCCTCGCCACCGCGGGCGGCCACCTGGAGCAGGTGCTGCCCGAGATCGCCGCCCGGGCCGAGGGCGTGCTGGGCAGCTCGGAGCCCCGCGAACTGGCCGGCCTGACCACCGGACTCGCCGAGGCCGAGCAGGCCCTGACCGCCGCCCGGGCGAGCGGCCGCGCGGTGCGGTTCGAGGACCTCTCCCGGGGACGGCTGCTCGAACTCCTCGGCGAGGAGCGGATGCACCACTGGGCGGCCCGCGTGCTGCGCCCGCTGCTGGAGGGCGAACCGGAGGACCTGGCCACCGTGCGGGCCTGGCTCGCCCACGCCGGATCGCTGAAGGACGCGGCGGCCGAGCTCGGCGTGCACCGCAACACGGTACGTCAACGCCTCCAGCGCATCCGGCAGTTGGTCGACCACGACCTGGACGACGCGGTCGACCGTGCCGAGCTCCTGATCGCCCTCCAGGCCATCGCGCGCGCCGGCACCGGGAACGAGCCGGGGCGCCCGGGCTGAACGGACCACCTGCCGCGCCTGCCGGTCACGCCTGCCGCGCCCGCCGGTCGCACCTGCCGCGCCCGCCCCGGGGACGTGCGCGGCGCCCAGTCACGCCGGTCCGGGTGTTCACCGTGCACACCCGGACGGGCGGCACCGGGGATTACGGTCGGTGACAGGGGCCCTGCCGGGCCCGTGGAACCGTCCTGACAGGAGTCGACCGCAGATGAGCACGACCACCGCCTCGGTCCGTACGCGTACCCGCGACGAGGACTTCTTCCCGTACGTCGAGGTCCACCGGTCCCTCCACGCCGACGGCCGGACCGACGTCCGCGACGGCCGGGCACTCGACATCGAGGACACCGACGGCGGCTGGTTCCGGATGACCCAGACCAGCTGCCACGACGGCGACCTCTACCGGATCACGGTCAACCGGGCGGTACCGCGCCGGGTTTCGGCCGGGCAGGTGCTGCCGCCCGGTTCGGTGGTGGTGCGCCTGGCCCGCACCGACCGGCCGGTGGTGGCGGGCGAGCCGCTGCACGGAACGGACGGAGAGCGCTTCGACTTCGGCGGCACGCCGGTCGCCGGGCAGCGGATCTGGATCTCGCTGGACTCGGAGACCGGCTCCCGGTTCGCCGACGGTCGCCGCTTCGGCGAGCTCCTCCTGGACGCCGAGGGCATCGCGGAACTCCCCGGGATCACGGTCGGACCGGGCAACGGCGCACCAGCCGTGGTGGTCGCAGCCGGTTTCGACGAGGTCCCCTTCACCCGGTACGAGGCCTTCCAGAAGTACGGCTACGCCGTCGTGGGCGTGAACATCCCCCTGTACGGCGGCTAGCCGGCGGACGACGCCGGGGGTGCCGATGCGGCCGGCGAGAGCACGGCACTGAGCGCGGCGGCACCGTCGAGGAGAGCCTTGGAGCGAGTCGCGATGCTGGCGTCCCTGGCCGCCAGCGCGGAGGCGAGGTCCTCCGGACGGCGGGCGCGCCGCACCTCCGGCATGAGGGCCCGAAGGGGTGCTACGCGGTAACCGGCCTTGCGCAGCTGGTGAACGATCCGGGCATCCCGCACCTGGGCCGGTGTGTATCGTCGCGTTCCTCGCGCGGGGTCGCGGTCGGGGACGACGAGACCCTCGGCATCCCAGTGCCGCAACGTCGAAGGGCGCACGCCGAGAGCGGCGGCGAGTTCGGAGACGCTCATCGAGTCCGATGCGCGTACGTCCTCGATCGGTTCGCCGGAGATCGCCCGGGCAGCCTCCTCGGCCTGCCTCAGCTCCGTGCGTTCTGCGTCGAGCCGGGCGTGCGCCGCGTCGAGAAGGGCGAGCACCACCTGCGAGGCGGGGAACCGGTGAACGGCCCGAACGATCTTCCTGGCCTCGGTCGGGCCCGCGCCCGACGCGAGGGCGCGGTAGGCCAGTGCGGACTGCAGATGCACCTCTCCGTAGATCCGGTAGCCCGCGGCCGTGCGCGCCGCCGGCGGAAGCACACCGTCGCGCTCGAGATTGCGAACCTGTTGAACGGAGTACCCGGCCCGCCGCGCGACATCGACGGTGCGCATGTCCCTCGATTTGAGACTCGGCATTCTGAAGCCCCTCCATCACGGTCCCGAAGTCTCCACAAGCACTTCAATGCAACGCTGGAGCACATGACCATAGACGAGATCATCAGCTCCGTGGACGGCCTCGACGGCGTCCTGACCGTCAGGCCGGCACCCGGCGACGGTTCGCCGGAGATCAGCTGGGGCGACACGTTCTTCTACTACGCACCTGATGGCGTCACCCCGACGACGACCCAACCGTTCGCGACCGTCGTGACCAAGAACTATCCCGGTGACGAGGCGTCACGTCTGGACCGTCCGGACACCTTCCGCGTGAACGTCCTTGCCGGGAAGGAGGCGTTCATCCGGTGGGCCGGTCACGCGCCACGCGAACCAGCCCCCACCGAGGTCGACCCCAGCGCCGCCGACACCGTGATCGCGCACCCCGTCTACGGCACCGCCGGCTGGCTGGCAGTGGTGAACCCCGGCTCGCGCACCGAAACGGCAACCCGCGAACTGCTCCGTGCGGCCTACCACTTCGCACGCTCACGCCATGAGCGACGCGCTGGATCCACGGCGCGATGAGTCCCCCGGCTGCGGGACCGCCCGTCCGCCGGCCGGTGGGGGAGAGGCGGGACGGGACCGGAATCGCTCCTTTGAGCGCTCGGCAGGCGTTCGGAGGTCCGGCTTGCCTTGGGCAGCTGCCGGGGTCACGTCCGTCGGCCCTAGCCGTACGACGTCAGGGGCCGGGGAGTTCGGCGACGGGCTCCTCCGGAGCATGTGTGACGGGAGGCCCACCCACGGGCACGACCGGTGCGCGCGGCCACCGTCCCTGCCCCGCCGTACGGTCCGCAGGCGTACCCCGCGCGGTGCGGGCGGGCGGGCCGTCAGGTCGTCGCTGCCCCGCCGAATTCCACCGTTGCCATGCGTTCCCGCGACACCCGGTCGAGCAGCACCACGGAGGCCGCCTCCGGCACCGTACCCGCAGGGTCCCGGGCGAGCCCCCGCAGCAGCAGGTCGAGTCCCCGCCGGTGCCGGGCGAAGACCCGGCCGGACGCCCGGCGACCCCGGGCCCGCTGGCCGGCCAGGGACTCGGCGGCGCCGACGTCCAGGAGGACGAGGTGCAGTTCGCGCCCCCGGCTCCCGACGGCCAGGGACAGCCAGCGGCGCATCCACGCGCTGCTTCCGCAGTCGTGGACCAGCAGCGGATCCCCGGTCCTGGCCCGGGCCGTCATCCGCACGAAGTGGTCGAGCCGTGCCCCGGGACGGTAGACGGCGTAGGGAAGCCAGCCGGGCATGACGGCCTGCCAGGCGAGGTGAGCGGCACGCGGGTCGACCACCGGTGCGGTCCGGGACCAGCGCCGCAGCAGGGTGCTCTTGCCACTCCCCGGCAGGCCGGAGACCACCACCACCGAGCCCGCCGGGTAGGACAGCGTCACCGGGGCGCCGGCCTGCGCGCGCAGGTCCAGCAGCCCGCGCGGCCGGACGACGACCGCCGTCGGCCGCTCCCGCACCGTGGTCTCCTCGTTCAGTGCTTCCATGTCCAGCCTGTTCATCGTGTCCGCGAGCCCCTGGATCGGATCCGGTCCGAGGTCCATCATCGGCGATGATCGGCGACGATCGGAGCTGCGGTGATCGGAGCTGCGGTGATCGGCGCCGTCCGGACCGCCGGCCCCGGAGCGGAGCCGACCGGGGACACCCGGGGCGCGATCGGCCGGCCGTGCGGAGTCGACTGCCAGACCACCGAAGGACGTTGACGCCCACTCGCGGCCAGGCCGGCGGGTACACCGCGGTCCGGCGGCTACCGTACGGTCAGTCGGCCGTAGTCGGGCAGGGCGATGTCCCCGGCCTTGGCGAACTGCGCGGCCAGCAGGTTCCGCATCGGCCAACGGGTCATCGAGCGCATCGAGGCGGCCCGCAGGCGGATGGCGAGTGCGCTGGACGGTGCGTACCCCGAGGCGCCGCCGGGCGGCAGTTGCTGGGCCTGGTCCACGTACGGGCGCATGATCCGGTCGTAGCTGCGGAAGGCGACGCGGTGCTCGCCCTCGGCGGCGGCCAGTTCACCGGCCAGCACGTAGGCGCCGACCAGGGCCAGGCTGGTGCCCAGGCCGGTGAGCGGGGTGGCGCAGTATCCGGCGTCGCCGAGCAGCACCGCCCGGCCGCGCGACCAGTGGTCGAGGTGCACCTGGCCCATGGAGTCGAAGTGGAAGTCGGACGCGGTGTGCATCGCCCGCAGCAGTCGCGGCACCTCCCATCCGACCCGGGCGAAGCGCCGGGCCAGCAGCTCCCGCTGGGCCGCGGTGTCGCGGCGGTCGTAGTCGATCGGCGCGGACCGGAAGCTGAGGCCGGCCTTGACCTCGCCGGGCAGGCGCCCAGGCCGGGCGGAGGCGACGAGTCCGCCGGGTGCGTTGTGCATCAGGTACCAGCCGTCGAGGTCCATGGTCTCGGTGGCGGTGTACCAGGCGGTGTAGACGTCCAGCGGGCGGACGTGGTCCGACTCCGGGCCGAAGGCCAGTGCCCGCACCGCGGAGTGCAGCCCGTCGGCGCCGACGACCAGCCCGAACCGGCGCGGGGCGGCCCGTTCGAAGGTGACGGTGACTCCGCGATCGTCCTGGTCGAGCCCGGTGATGCTGTCGTCGAACAGGTACTCCACGTCCTGTCGGGTCGCCCCGTACAGCAGGTCGCCCAGGTCACCCCGGAGGATCTCGATCTCGGAGACGATCCCCTCGCCGCCGAAGCTGTCGGCCGGCATCCGTGCGGTGATCCGGCCGGAGGCGTCGACCAGCGCGAGGCCGCGCTGGTCGACACTCAGGGCCCGTGCCTGCTCCATCAGGCCCATCCGGGAGATCACGGTGCGGCCGGCGCCGCGCAGGTCCACGGTCTGGCCGCCAGGCCTGGGGGCCGGTGCGCGCTCGACGACGGTCACGGTGAAGCCTGCCCTGCTTAGCCAGTACGCAAGTGCGGGCCCGGCGATGCCGCCGCCGGAGACGAGTATCTCGGTGTTCTGCATAGCGCTGAATGTATGGCGTACGCATAGTGCAGTGCAAGCCGTTAGTCCCTTGTTTTCCAGGGTAATTGACTGATTAGTGCACTAGTGCTGTGAGGATGTTCGGGCAGCCGTCCGGGGTGTTGCCCCGACATTGGAGCCAGGTGGTGCACTCATCGGTGCACTAGTGCGGAGGGAAATCGTGGACCGGCAGGACGTACCGCGCTACAGCCAGATCGTCGCGGAACTGCGACAGCGCATCGAGACGGGCGAGCTGGCACCGGGAGACCGGGTCCCCTCCACCCGCGAGATCACCCGGCGGTGGGGTGTCGCGATGGCGACCGCCACCCGGGTGCTCACCGAACTCCGGCACGCGGGCCTGGTCCGCGCCGTGCCGGGGATCGGCACCGTGGTGGACGTCGAGGGCCGGGCGGCGCAGACCGACGCCGCAGCGGGGCCGGCCGACGGCGGGGCCGGCGCGCGGCCGACGGCGGCGCGCAGCCGGCGAAAGGGTGCTCCGGAGCAGGCACTTGCATCCGAGCGGATCGTCGTCGCGGCCATCGCGGTCGCCGACGAGGAGGGGCTCGCCGCAGTCTCGATGCGCCGGGTGGCCGCCGAACTGGGGGCCGCGACCATGTCGCTGTACCGGCACGTGTCCGACAAGGACGACCTGCTGCTGCAGATGATGGACACGGCCTTCTCCGAATGGCCGCTCCCCGCCGACCCGCCGGAGGGCTGGCGGGAGCGGCTCGAACTCGCAGCCCGGCAGCTGTGGGCGATGTTCCGCCGCCATCCTTGGCTCGCGCCGGCACTGTCGGTGACCCGGCCTCAGCCGATCGCCAGCGCACTGCCGTACACCGAGTGGGTGCTGGCCTGCCTGGTCGGCTGCGGCCTCGACCTGTCGACGGCCTTCACCGCGCACCTCACCCTCTTCAACCACATCCGGGGCACCGCGATCAACGCCGAGCTGGAGACCGAGGCGGAGGCGCTCAGCGGCCTCGACAGCGAGGAGTGGCTGGACAGCCAGGAGCCCGCACTCGACGCGATCCTGACCACCGGCAGCCTGCCGACCCTGGAGCGGCTCAGCACCGCCGGGTACGACTTCGACCTCGACGAGTTGTTCGAGTTCGGCCTCCGGTGCACGCTCGACGGCATCGCCGCTCTCCTCGAACGGCGGCGCTGACCCCCCGACGCTCCGGGGCCGGAGCGGATTTAATCCCTGCGATCAATCGGCGGCGGAGCGTATGGTCATGAACCCTCCCACTGAGAAAGGAGGTTCACCAGAGATGGGACTGTTCAGGGACGCCCCGCCCAGGGAGCATCCGGATTACGCTCAACTACGTTTCATGGCGGCCGGGTCGCCGTCGTGGTGGAAGCAGAACCGCCACCGGGTCCTCGCCGTGGCGGGCCTTCTCACCGGTTTCTGGCTCGCCGGACATCACGACACCGCGCCGAAGACCTGTGCCCCCGCCGTCACCTCCTCCACCAGCGTTCACTGATCCGAAGCAGGAAGCCCAGCCCCCGCGACCCGGTACGGTACCGGGTCGCGGGGGCGCCGAGCGTTTGCCGCGGCGGGCCCGCACGGGAGCTCCTCCTCGGTGATCCACCCGTCGCCCTGCCCGTCCAACAGGGTTGATCCGTAGGACAGTTCGACCCCAGTCACCAGAGCCCCGCCGCGCGCCCCGGCGCCGTACCGCGCTCACATCTGCCCCTCGGCCCCCCAGCGGATCAGCTGCGCCACGGTGATGCGGTCCACCCAGCCTGCGTGGCGGCCGGTCAGCCCGCCGTAGATCCGCTGCCAGACCGCCGGGTCCTCGACCGCCCGGACCAGGTCGAGCAGGGCACCGGCGGCCTGCTGGATCTGCTCGCCGGGTGCGTCCGAACGCTCCAGCGCACCGGAGAGGTAGCGCAGCACGCGGGCGGCGGGCACGGCGTCGTGTATCAGCTGGTGCCCGGTCAGCAGGCCGCGGCCGAGGGCCTCGTCGAGCAGGACGGCGAGGTCGCCGTCGGTGCAGCGGGCCAGGCCGTTCCGCATGCGGGCGGCGAAGATCGCCGGGGTGTCCTGCGGGAGGATGCGGCCGGTGTCGGCGAGGACGTCGTGGTGCCGGAGGGCGACCTCCTCGGGTGTGTCCGGATGGTTGATCAGGCTGGACCAGACCTCGAACGGCTCGCGGGCGTGCTCGGCCTCCAGCAGGGCCCAGTCGACCTGGTAGGGCTGGGTGAGGTACCGGTTGACCAGCGAGTGGTCCCACCGCCGCAGCCCGTGCAGCCTGGCGGCCAGCTTCGCTGCGGTGAACTCCCGCTCGGTGCGGGCCCGCAGGGCCTGGACCGGATCTGCGGCGGCCAGCGCCTTGCGGCAGGCCTTGGTCGCGGCTGGCCCCACCAGACCGGTGTCGAGCAGTGCCGCAAGACGGTCGGCTCCGCCGCAGCACAGCAGCTGGAAGGCGCCGAGGAACTGCTCGGGGAGGTAGAGGAACCTGCCGGTGCGGGCGAACACCACCTCGACCATCGCAGGGTCCGGCGACCGCAGCCCGCTGATCAACCGGTAGTCGTCCACCGGGCCGACCAGGCCGGCGAGCCCGCCGACCGGATGGACCGCGGCCCGGTACTGCACCGAGCGGTCGCCGTGGTGGCGCAGGAGTGCCAGGTTCACCTCCGGGTCGGCCCGCTCCAGCAGTTGCCGCACCCGGGCGGCAGGCAGGCCGGGGTACCGCAGCTCGGCCAGCTCGCGGACGGTCGCTGCGTCGCCGTGTGCCGCCAGGTACTCCAGCACGGGATCCGGGTACCGGTCGTGCACGTTGACGTAGAGGGCCAGCAGCCGGGGGGTGTGCGGGGGGAGCTCGGGCATCACCGCCTCCAGTGCGGTGACACTCGCGTGCAGCAGGGCCTCGCCGGCCGGCCAGTCCCAGCTCCGCAGACGGCGCAGCTCGTCGGCTCGGGACTCGGTCAGCGGCGGGGCCAGCACCTGCGGCCCGGCGATCTCCGCAGTGCGGGACTCCTCGACCAGCTCGGGCCAGGTGAGCTTGGTGGTCTCGGCCCTGGTCTGGGCCACCGTCAGCAGCCTGAGCCAGGACTGCGGATCGGTGCCGAGCTCCTTCTCCAGCAGCCGGGCCAGCGCACGCTGAGCCGCCGGCACGAACGCCCGCTCCTGCCAGGCGTGGACGGGAGGGGAGAGCAGCCAGGCGGAGATCGCGGTGAGGAGGCCGTCCTCGTCCGTGTGCCCGAAGAGGTAGTCCGCGTCGGCGAGGGCGACCGTGGGCTTCGGCTTCTCCTGGTCGACGGCCTGCGGCCAGGCCGTGGCCAGCCAGCCGGGCAGCCGGCCGGGGCGGTCGTCGGGATCGGTACGGGCCAGGAAGCCGAGGACGCCTTCGTCCTCGGGTGCCGGGGGGCGGCCGGGCCCGGTCGCCGGCTCGCTCGGGCGGCCGAGCGTGATCAGGAGGTCGATGGCGGCGAGCGCGGCGCGCTCATGCCAACCGCTGGGCGCGGTGGGCGGGGTGTGCGCCGCCTCCGCGTCCTCCCGCGCCCAGGCCGGGACCGCCGTCAGCGGACGGTCGGACGGCTCGGCCGCACCGGCGTGCGCCAGCAGTTCGGCGAAGGTGCCGGGGAAGTCGGTGAGCCGCTCCAGCAGCGCGACCCAGGACGCGGGACGGCCCAGGTGCTCGGCGGCCAGGCGGGAGACTCGCTCGGCGACCGGCACCGGAAGCCCGTCCTCGGCCGCGAGCCGCCGCAGGCAGGCCACCGCGCTGGCGGCCGGACGGGCGGTGTCCACCAGGCGGGCCGGGTCGAGCAGGCCGCTGCGGACGCATTCGAGGGCCCAGTACTCGGGCCGGTCGTCCAACTCCTCGGCGGCCAGCCGCTCGGCCGGTGGCGTGGGGTTGCCCACGATCCGATCGCCCACCCGCCAGAGGTCGTTCAGCAGAGTGGTACGGAACAGCCGCCGGTCCTCGTCGGTCGCTTCCTCGTGACGGATCAGCACCTCGACGGCGGTGGGCATGTACGGCGACGCCAGGTGCCCGGCCACGATGGCGCGGAAGTCCTGCTCGTACGGCTCGGAGAGGAGACTGCGCAGGGTGTCCGTGCCCCGGTACTTCTGCAGCCCGCGCACGAGCGCGGCCGGGTCGTGGTACGGCTCGCCCTGGGCCCGTAGCCGCCGCAGGCCGTCGGGGTCGTCGAGCGCGGCGGCGACCTGCTCGGCGACCTGCGAGTGGACCGTCCGGCGGATCGCCCGGTCGTCGAGCATGGCCCGGACGGCTGCGGGGCCGCGGCGCTCCCACACCTGGAGCAGCGCGTACCGGTCGGCGGCCTTGCGCAGGCCCGCCGACAGGCCGAGCGCGGTGAGCTCGGGGTCTCCGCTGCAGATCAGTGGCGGCAGCGCCGTCTGCGGGAGGTCACCGGCGGCGAGCAGGGCGGCTGCGTCCAACGGCACGGGCCCGGTGCGGCCGGGGGTGTGCGGCGTGCCGGCGGCTATGGTGCGGCGCAGCGACGGGGTGGCGCGGGGGTGCCGGTAGACGAGGACGTTCACCGCCGGGTCGTCGGCGGCGACCAGCTGCTTGAGCAGCCGTGAGTCGGCCCGGGGGTGCCGGGCGAGCGCGGACCGCGTCCGGGTGTCGCCGTGAGCGGCCACGGCCGAGCACAGGGCGGGGGAGGGGAGGGTGCCACCGGCCAGGATCCCGGTGACGGTGCGGTCGGAGAGCCTCGGCAGGACGGTGGCGAGGTCGGCCGGATCGGCGTGGCCGAGCAGGAAGGCGAGCGCGCGGTCGGCCGTGCCGCTCGGCGACTGTACGGCTGCCGGCCCTGCTGCTGCCGGTTCGGACCCCTGGGAGAGCCCGGGGCCGGTGAGTTCGGGGTCGGCGAGGTCGGGGCCGGTGCAGTCAGGACCGTCGGGATCAGGGGCGGTGAGTGCGGCCGCGGTGAGCAGCTCGGGCAGGGTGCCGCGGTACGAGGTCAGTGCGGCCTGGACGGCCAGCCAGCGCCCCGGGGCACCGCCCAGGTGTCGGCGCAGCAGGTCACCGAGCCGAGCGGCGATCAGGCCCCCCGGGTCGTCCGCGCCCTCGAGCAGGCCGGGAAGCAGTCGTGCGGGGCCGGCCCGCTCCACCAGTTCGAGGGCCAGCGCGGCGTCGAGCGCACCGGCGGTGCGTGCCTCGGCCACCGCCGTGGTGAGCCCGGCCCGGCGCGGCCCGGCCAGTGACTCCCGCACGGCGCGGGCGGCGGCGGCCGGGTCGGCCGGCGGACCGACCGGACCGGGCCCCTGCAACACGGCGGGCGGCAGCTCGGGCCACTCGTCGCCGAGCGAGGCCCGCAGCTCGTCGACCCGGTCGGTACCGAGGCCCGGCAGGAGGACCCACAGCACGTCCCTCAGCCGCTCGGCGGCGTTCTTGCGGGCGTGCGCACGTTGGTGGTCCATGGTGTCTCTCCCCGTTCGGTTCAGCTGCCCACATCTCAGCACGCCGCACTGACAACGCGTCACCCGCCAGGGTCCCCGCCCCGCGGGGCGCGGGCGAGGCCCGCTCCGGGCCGCCGCGATCGGCCCGGAGCGGCTGCGGGAATCCCCGTCGGCCACGGAGAACGAATGGCCCGGCCGGTGTGACGGCGGTGATCCGGTGGCGGTCTCCTTCGGCGTCGCCTGGGATCAGAGCTGGTCGTAGATGTCGGCCAGTCGGCGCAGGACGTCGGTGGCGGCGCCGAGCGCGGCGGGGTCGTGGTGGGCGAGGGCGTCGTGCAGGGCGTCGGCCAGCAGGCGTTCGCGTTCCTGGTGGCGATGCCGTCCGGAGTCGGTGAGTGAGACCACCACCGAGCGCTTGTCGTGGGGGAGCCGCTCGCGGGTGACGTACCCGGCGGTCACCAGCCCGTTGACCAGCTGGGTGGTGGCGGCGCCGGTGGTCTCGACCGCCGAGGCGAGGCGTCCGATCGGCATCGCGCCCTCCTCGGCGAGGACACGCAGAGCACGGGCGTGGGCGAGGGAGAGAGCGCCGGGAGTGCGGGTAGCGCGCCCGCGCAGGCGTGCGTCGGCGGCGCTCAGACTGTAGGCGGCGCGGGCGAGTTGGGCGAGGGCCTGTTCGTGCGCGGCGTCGAGCGGTTCGGGCATACGGCGGCTCCTTGGGGTGAGTTGACATCCAGCTTAACTTAAGTACTTATTGATTAAGTACTTAGCAATCAGCCGAGTACCGGACGTGCTCGATGCACCCCATGAGAGGACACCCGTCATGACTCTCCGTTCGACCGGCCAGAGCTGGGCCCTGGACATCGCGCTCGCCCAGGGCGGCTTCGACGCCCTGCACCCCGAGGCCAAGGGCACCCTCGAGCAGCTCGGCCACGACCACACCGACTTCGACAAGGTCTTCGCCCTGGTCAAGAGCGGTGCCATGCTGCCCAAGGCCTGGGCGACCGTGGCCGGACAGGCCGAGGAACGCGCGGCCCACCACGAGGCGAACGGTTTCGCCCGGACCGCCGCCGACCTCTACGTGCGGGCCGCCGTGATGTGGGGCCGGGCCCAGTACTCCGTCTTCGACACCACCGACCCCCGCAAGGCCGCCATGCGCGAGCGGGCCAACCACTGCGTCGAGCGGATCGGCGCGCTGCGCGAGGGACGGGTCCGCCGGGTGGTCCTCGACTTCGAGGGCAAGCACCTCTACGCCCTGCTGCACCTCCCCGCGGGCGAGGTCACCGGCGCGCCGGCCGTGATCCTCGGCCCCGGGATGGACATGATCAAGGAGGACTACATCCACGCCGCAGAGCGCTACTACACCTCGCGCGGCATGGTCGCCCTCTCGATCGAGGGTCCCGGCCAGGGCGAGTCCCGCGCGGGCGGACTGACCGTCGACCTCACCAACTACGAGCGGGCCATCGGCCGTTACATCGACCACCTGGCCACGCTGCCCGAGGTCGACCCGGACCGGATCGGCATGTTCGGCATCAGCATGAGCGGGTACTGGGGCTCGCGAGCCGCCGCCACCGACGGCCGGCTGGCGGCGCTGGCCGCGTTCGAGGCGGTGACCGGCGACTTCCGGACCATCTTCGAGCGGGCCCAGCCGACCTTCAAGAACAACTACATGTTCATGGCCGGCTACACCGACGAGGACGCCTTCGACCGCGAGCTCGTGGCCCGCATGCCGCTCGGCGACCTGGTCGAGCAGATCACCTGCCCGGTCCTGTACGGCATCGGCGAGTTCGACGAACTCACCCAGCTGGAGCAGGCGCTGGCCGGCTTCGAGCGGATCCGTGCACCGAAGGAGATGCGCGTCTACGAGAACGAGTTCCACCCCCTGGGCGGCGTCGCCGCCGAGGTCTTCCGCCTCGGAGCGGAGTGGGTCGAGCGCGCGCTGGCGGGCGAGTTCGCCGAGCCCGGCCGGGACGTCCGGTACTACGTCCACCGCGACGGACGCACCACCGACGGCACTGCCAACCCCACCTGGTGGCTCGGCGCCGTGCCCGCCCAGATCGCCGAAGCCCGCGCGGCCGGGGCCTGACCGGCCGTCGGCCCGCCCGCTGCGCCCCGGACACCGTCCACCGTTCCGGGGCGCAGCGGCGCGGCAGCGCAGGAGGGAGGGGGTGGGGCCGTGGGCCCCGGCCCGTCAGGGCACCGGAGCCGTCCGCGGTTCCTGGCCCTGCCCGGCAACGACGACCCCTCGGGCGGTGTGACCTGCCCGGAGGCCGTCGCCGGGCGGGCACGGCGTACTGTGGACGCCGATGTACCGCTGCTGTCAGAAACCCGTTGAGCAGTGGCAGTTGTGACCGCCGGTCGGTCCAATGGCCGGTCCGCCGGTCCGCCGGTCCGCAGGGGTTCCGAGGGGCCGCGTACGGCGCGTACGACGAAGGCGGTGCATCGTCAGTCGACCCGACGGGGTGGGGAGTGGGTGTGCTGCGACTGGAAGCGGTGGGCAAGCGCTACGGCCGGGGGGAGTGGATCGTCAGGAACGTCCATGCGGAGATCCCCGGTGGAGAGATCACGGCGTTCGCCGGCGGCAACGGGTCGGGTAAGTCGACGCTGCTGCGGATGCTGGTCGGAATTTCCAGACCGACGCGCGGGGTGATCTCCGGGCGACCCCGGCTGATCGGTTACGTCCCCGACCGGTTCGTCCCCAACGGGCGGATGTCCGCCGTGGCCTACCTGACGCACATGGGCCGCGTCCGGGGTCTCACGACGGTGACGGCGGCGACCAGGGCACACCACCTGTTGGACCGGCTCTCGCTGGTCGGCGGCAAGGAGGCCCGGCTGCACACCCTGTCCAAAGGAAACGCCCAGAAGGTGGCCCTGGCCCAAGCCGTGCTGGTGGAACCGGAGTTGCTGGTGCTCGACGAACCGTGGTCGGGACTGGACTCCTCGGCGCACGGTGTCCTCGCCGAGATCATGTCCGAAGTGGCCCGCAGTGGCGGCTCGGTGGTCTTCACCGACCACCGGGAGTCGGTCGCCCGGGTGCTGCCCTCTCGCACCTACACCGTCGGGAGCGGCGGGGTCGTGCTCCGGCCGCCGCAGGCGCAGGGCGAGCACCGGCCGGTGACCGAGATCGTCCTCACCCACCCGGACGACGCGCACCCGGACGGCGCGCACCCGTACAGCTCCCATCCGGACGGCGGCAGCCCGGACCGCGCCTGGCTGGACGGGGCCGGTGGCGTGCGGTCGGTCGAGGGGAGCGGGGCCGGCCTCGTCGTCCGGGTCGACCGGGGCCGCGCCGACTCGCTGCTGCTGAACGCACTGCAGAACGGTTGGTCGGTGGTGGCCGTGACCCGTGACGACCGGAGCAGTGTGAACCGGAGCAGCGAGAGCCGGAGCAGTGAGGACGGGCGCCGAGAGGACACGAGCGGTGATCACCGGAGCCGTGACGGCCTCGATCACGACGTCACGGACGCCGCAGCGGAAAGGAGTTCCCGGTGATCGCGCTGATCCGCTACTCGTTCGCCGTCGTGCTGCACACCCAGCGGTATCTGGCGCCGCTCCTGCTGTTCACCGGTCTGATGGGAGTCCTGACCGTCAACGGCAGCGGCCCGCTCCCACCTGCGTACGCCTCCTCCGCAGGCGCGCTGTTCGTCGCCTCGACCTGGCTGACCGTCGCGTTGATCAGCCTCGACAGTCCGGCGCAGCGGGCGATCGTGGTGGTCAGCACCGGCAGGTCGGCCAAGGTGCTGGCCGGCTCGATCGTCACGGTCCTGATCAGCTGCCTGGCCCTGCTGGTCCTCGGCCTGCTCTTCCCGCTCTGGATGGGCTCGTACCAGGTCGGACCGGCTGACCTCCTGCTCGGCACGGTGGCCCAACTCACCTGTGCCTGCACGGGAATCGCCATCGGCCTGCCCTGCTCGCGCCTGGTCTTCCGGCGCGGGGGCCACGCCCTCGTGGCGGCGCTGGCGCTGGTCATGGCCGCCCTCTTCACCCAGGGAGCGCCGCCCGTCAACCGGCTCCTCCGGCTGATGGCGACCTCGCCCGACTCCGCCGACCTGCTGGCCCCGGCGGCGGGCATGCTGGCGTCCGCCCTCGGCCTCCTCGCCGCCTCCGCGTGGATCACCCAGTACCTCACCACCCGCAGGGAGTAGCCGGGCGGCTCTCCGGCGCCCATCTGCCACGCCGCCGACGAGCAGGACGCGGCCGCCCGGTGCACCTCCCGGTCCACTCCCGGTCCATGCCTGGTCCATGCCTGGTCCAGGCATTGCGGCCAGGTCCGCTCTGCCCCGGGCCGTCCTGCCTCAGTCGGCGCCTTCCGACGACCTGCGTCGCGACCTCTTCCGTTCGCCGATGCCCAGGAGGTCGGCGATCAGCGCGGCCACCGATACGGTGAACCGGGCGTAGGGGGCAAGCCTGCGGCCCAGGCCCGCCTTCCGCTGCGCCGGCAGGACGTGGCCGGCCGTTTCGACGGAGTGCGCATCACCGGGCGGTGGACCTTCAGCAACCATCGGACCAGTATTCACCAATCATCGCCGGACGAACACGGACCCCCGCCCGCTGTGACGAGCCGACCTGTGCCGCAGCAGCCGGGCGGCAGGCTGGTGAACTGCTGATCTGTCAGTGCCGACCGCAATGATGACCGGCATGAAGGAAACAGCCGTTCTGGCCTGCCCCGCCGCCTATGCCGATGCCGTCACCTCCGCCGTCGAGGCGGCCGCGGCCTACTACTCCGACGGCACCACGCCGCTCGGCGACGACGAGTACGACGCGCTGGTCCGTGCGATCGAGGCGTACGAGCTCGCGCACCCCGACGCCACGCTGCCTGATTCGCCCACCGGCAAGGTCGCCGGAGGCGCGGTGATCGGGGACGTGCCGCACTCGGTGCCGATGCTCAGCCTGGACAACGTCTTCTCCGCCGAGGAGTTGACGGCCTGGGCCGCCGGGCTGGAGCGTCGGATCGGGCAGCCGGTGCGCGGCTGGTGCGTGGAGCCCAAGCTGGACGGCCTGGCCGTCGCCGCCCGCTACCGCGAGGGTCGGCTGGTCCGGTTGATCACCCGGGGCGACGGGCTCGCGGGCGAGGACATCACGCATGCCGCCGACGCCGTGCTGGGGCTGCCCGCCGTCCTCGCCGAACCGGTGGACATCGAGCTGCGCGGCGAAGTCCTGCTCACCCAGGAGCAGTTCGAGCAGGCCAACCGGATCCGCATCGAGCACGGTGCGACCGCCTTCGCGAACCCGCGCAACGGCGCCGCCGGCACGCTGCGTGCCAAGGACCGCCCCTACCGCGTCGAGCTGACGTTCTTCGCCTACGGGGCCCACGACGCTGCCCACGACGTCGAGAGCGCCGAGCCGGGCGAGCAGGCCGAGCACCGCGCTGCCGACCTGGGCCGCCTCGACCACAGCGAACTGCTCGCCCGGCTCGCCCGGCTCGGCGCCAACACCGCGGCCGGCACCCCGGCCCACCCCGTCCACCGCGAGGAGCTGTCGCAGGTCCTGACTCGGATCGAGGAGATCGCCGCCCTGCGCGCCTCGCTGCCGTTCGGGATCGACGGGATCGTCGTCAAGGCCGACTCCGCCGCCGACCAGGAGCGGGCGGGCTCCGGTTCGCGGGCGCCGCGCTGGGCGGTCGCGTACAAGCTCCCGGCCGTCCACAAGGTCACCCGGCTGCTCGCCGTGGAGTGGAACGTCGGGCGCACCGGTGTGATCGCCCCGCGCGCGGTCCTGGAGCCGGTGGTGGTCGACGGGGTCACCGTGACGTACGCGACCCTGCACAACCCGGCCGACATCACCCGTCGTGGCCTGCTGATCGGTGACCAGGTGTTCGTCCACCGCGCCGGTGACGTGATCCCGCGGGTGGAGGCGCCGCTGGTCGAGCAGCGTACCGGTGCCGAGCAGCCGATCGTCTTCCCCGAGGTCTGCCCCCGGTGCGGCGACGGGATCGACACCTCGCAGCAGCGCTGGCGGTGTGTCCGGGGCCGTGGCTGCCAGGCCGTCGCCTCCGTCCGCTACGCCGTCGGCCGGGACCAGCTCGACGTCGAGGGGCTCGGCGGCACGCGCGCGGTCCAGCTCGTCGAGGCCGGTCTGGTCAACGACCTCGCGGACCTCTTCACCCTGACCAGGGATCAGCTGCTCGCCCTCGACCGGATGGGCGACACCAGTGCCGACAACCTGCTCGCCGCCATCGAGACGGCGCGGAGCAGACCGCTGAACCGGGTGTTCTGCGCCCTCGGTGTCCGGGGCACCGGCCGTGCGATGTCGCGCCGGATCGCCGCGCACTTCGGCAGCATGGCCGCGATCCGGGCGGCCGACGCGCAGGCGCTGGCCGAGGTGGACGGCATCGGTGCGGAGAAGGCCACGGTGATCGTCGCGGAGCTCGCCGAGCTCGCCCCCGTCCTCGACCGGCTCGCCGCCCGAGGCGTCGGCATCGCCGTGACGACCCCTCCCGTGACCACCGCAGCGGCAGTCACGAGCGGCACGAGCGGCACGGAAGGGGCGGTCGTCCAGGCTGCTGCCCCGCTCGCCGGAGAGGCCGTGGTGGTCACCGGCAGCATGACCGGTCCGCTGGCCGTGCTCTCCCGCAACGAGATGAACGAACTGATCGAGCGAGCCGGCGGCAAGGCCTCCTCGTCGGTCTCCAAGCGCACCACCCTCCTGGTCGCGGGAGAGAAGGCCGGGTCCAAGCGCGCCAAGGCAGAGGAGCTCGGCGTCCGGATCCTCACCCCGGAGGAGTTCGCCGACCTCGTCGCCGACCTGATGCCCTGAGGCCTGATGCCCTGGGGCCTTGAGCCGGCCTCGGCACCCGCCGCCGCTGCCGGCCCGCGATCACCCCCCGGCCCACTTCTCGTCCGGCGCCGTCTCCGGGCTTGAGCGGCGCTTCGGCCATGGTGCGCTCCAGCCGGAGGAAGGCGACCAGGATCCGCACGGCGAGGGCCAGGGCCACCGCAGGCAGTACGGTCCACGGCAGCAGGCGGCCGACGGCGAGCGGCACGAGGACGACCAGGGCGGCCAGCAGGGTGGGCAGCCCGGTGGACACCGCGAGGTGGAGGTGGAGGTGGAGCCGGTGTGACATGCGGACACTCCCGTACAGGTGGGTGGAACGGACCAGCAGCCGTGACGACGAAGGACTGTGACGAGGGGGCAGGTGGCCGGGCGGGTGCGTGACCGAGCGGTCAGGTGGCCGAGCGGGCACGGTCGAGGTACGCGGTCAGGTCCTGCCAGGCGTCGGCCGGTGCCGAGGGGTCGCCGGACATCGCGGCCGGCTCGTGCCGCCAGGCGGCACGTACCGAGGCGGAGAGCGTGGTGTCGCCCCCGGTGAACAGCGAACTCAGCTCGTCCATGCGCTGGACCAGCTTCCGCACCTGCGGCGCGCTCGGGTCCACCCCGGAGGTCCGCAGTGCCTCGGCCCTGCGGTACAGCTCGGGCCACTCGACCTCCAGTAGGTAGTGCGCTGCCGGCCCAAGGGCCGCCGCCCGGTCCTGCAGGGTCCGGAGCTGGTCCTCGTCGAGGTGGCGCCGCAGTGCCTGTTCGCCTGCCGGACCCGCCCCGCGCATCGCTCGGAGCACGCCGATCAGGGTGGCCGTCTCGGGTGCGCGTTCGGCGGTCAGCTCGTCGTGGACGTGGCTGAGGCGCAGGCGCAGCCCGTCCAGCGCGGCCATGGACTCCTCGACGCGCGCCAGGTGTTCGCCCACCAGCCGGACGGGGTCGACCCCGGCGTCCAGGCAGACGGCTATGCTCTCCAGCCCCAGACCGAGCCGGCGCAGCGCGAGTACCTGGTAGAGGCGGATCACGTCCTGCTCGTCGTACTCGCGGTGCCCTGCGGCCGTGCGCCGCGACGGGCCGAGGAGGTGGATCCGGTCCCAGTGGTGCAGGGTGCGTACCGTCAGTCCGCTCGCCTCGGCGAGCGCCCCGACCTTCCACGTCTGTTCGAAGCTCATGCCACAACGATGACCCCTGACGTCGCGTGAGGTTCAAGCCCCCGAGCCCGGCCGGTCCGGACTGTTTGCCCGTGCCGCCGTGGTCGGGAATGATCTTCGCCGTGACGATCATCCTCACCGTTCTGCCGGCCGCCCTCCTCGCCTGGCTGATCGGCCGTCGCCTCGGCCGCGCCCGGCTCATGGACTGGGCACGCGACCGGTTCGACCCGGCCGAGTACGGGCTCGTACCGCGCGACCGGCTCGACGCCCGCCGTGCGGGTCCGGCCATCCCGCTCCAGCAGTACCAGCAGATGCAGGCCATCGCGGACGCGGCCTGGGAGGGCGACTGGCGTCCGGCGGCCGCCTACCTGGAGGCCGCGGGCCAGGACTGGGACGAGCGCTGGACCCGACTGGAGCTGCTGCAGGAGATCGCCCGGAGCGAGGATGCCTGGCTGGTGGACTGGCGGGCGGCCCGGCCGGCGGACTGCGACGCCGCCACCCTGCACGCCAGGCACCTGTTGCACCGAGCCTGGGAGGCCCGCGGCACCGGCGAGGCGCACGAGGTCCCGGCCGAGCGGACGGCGCGCTTCGGCGAACTGCTGCCCGCCGCGATGGCGGCGGCGCGGGAGGCGTCCGAGCTGGCCCCGGCGGACCCCGGCCCGTGGGTCGTCATGATCACCGCTGCCCGTGGACTGCGGTACTCCCCGGAGCAGTTCCGCGCCCTGTGGGAGGGGCTCGTCGAGCGCGCCCCCCACCACTACGCGGGCCACCGGCAGGCGCTGCAGTACTGGAGCGCCGAGTGGTCCGGCTCGGACCGGCTGATGCTGGAGTTCGCCGAGCGCGCCGTGCGCTCGGCACCGGCCGGCAGCCCGCTCGCCGGGATGTACCTGCACGCGCTGTACGAGCTCACCACGCGCTCTCCCCGCTCGGCCGTCCCGTCCTCGGGCAAGGCCGGGAAGCTGCTGGCGGACGTCGCCCGGTCGCTGGACCAGGTCCCGGCCGGGGACGAGCGGCTGCCCCAGCTGAGGCATCTGCTGGCCCACCTGCTGGGCCGGGCCGGCCGGTACGACGCGGCGCTGGAGCAGTTCCGGCTACTCGGGCCGTGGTGCGGCGCGGAGCCGTGGATCCAGGAGAAGGACCCGGTCGCGGCGTTCGACCTGGCCCGGGGCATCGCCGCGAAGAAGGCCGGCCGGGCCCAGCCACGTACGTCCCCCTGACCGGCCTCCACCTGTACCCGTACCTGCACCTGTACTCGATCCGCATCCGTGCACGGGCCCGGCCCGTGCCCGGCCCGTGCCCGCACGCCGCCCGTACCAGCGGGCAGCTGCGCCGGATGCCTCTGCCGGGCGCCCGCCGGTCCGGCCGGGGTGTCGTCGAGGTGGTTCAGCAGGGGATGCGGAACCCGCCGATGATCGGCTGCGAGGCGGCCTCGGCGCGCCGCGTGGCACCGGCACCCGCGTGCAGGGCCGGTGGTGCGGCGAACTCGCCGGTCCGAGCACCGTGCGCGGTGGCGTTCTTGACCGAAACCCGGTTCAGCGGGCCCGGGGTGAGGCGTTTGCGGGACTTCACGTATTCGACGAAGGACTCGAAGTCCCTGGTGTGCCGGAACGGTTGGGTGTAGCCGGTGAAGGCCGGGTACCCGTCCGCGCCGATCAGGGTGTAGGCCGGCATCGCGATCCGGTAGGAGCGGGCCTCGTCCAGCGGCGTACCGTCGATCAGGACGTCGCGGGGGTCGACCCGGTGGCCGGCCGCGCCGGTGGCGTCGAAGCTGTAGCGGACGTTCTGCGAGACGGCCAGCGGTGCGAACTGCAGCCTGCCGCCGCCGGCGTCGGTCCACTGCTGCTCCAGCGCGTGGTGGATCTGCGCGCCGGTGACGGTGACGGTGATGATCGCGTCACCGTAGCCGACGGCGTTGAACACCTGCCCGAAGGTGACCGTTCCGCCCGACCGGGTGTCGTAGCCGAGGTCTCCGCCGATGATGCACTGGCCGAGGCGCGGCGCGACGGCGATCACGGCCAGGTCCGCAGGGGCGGCGGGGTAGGCGTTGCCGTCGTTCATCGGTTCCTGCGGCTGCCGCCCGGCCCAGTACGCCCAGTCGGCCACCAGGTCGCCGAGGGTGCTCTCGCCCGCTCCGTTGAGCTGCCGGGTGAAGGAGGCGGTCTGCTTGGCAACGGCGGTCTTCGCGCGCCGGTCGGCGTAACCGGCCCAGTAGTCCACCACCTTCTTGAGCTCCGGATCCGGTGCCACGTCCCGGGTGTTGGGATGGTTGGTGGAAGTGGTCAGGGCGCGGACCACCCTGCCGGTCGCGGGGTCGAGCCGCAGGCTGATCTCGTTGATCAGCTGGCCGTGGCAGCCGGCCTCCACGAACGGGCGCGGCACACCGTTCGGATCGGGGACCATCATGTTGAAGGCGCAGTGCCAGTGTCCGGTGACGATCGCGTCGATGTCGGGCGAGACGCGCAGCGCCAGGTCGTAGGCGGGCCCCGAGGGGTTGCTGCCGCTGTTGAAGTCGCTGCCGGCGACCGCGCCGTCGTGCATGCTCAGCACGATCGCGTTGACACCGCGTGACTTGAGCTCGGCCGCACAGCGGTTGGCGCTCTCGACCTCGTCGAGGGAGGCCAGCGCGGGCTGGAAGGAGGCGGGGAAGGACTCGGTGCCGATCGCGGTCAGATGGATGAACCCGATCGGGATCCTGCGGCCCTGCCCGGCGTCCACCCACTCGATGTTGTAGGGCGGCAGGACCGTACGGTTGGACGCCTTCCAGACCATGTTGGCGCTGTAGTAGCGGAAGTCGGCGCCGTGGAACCGGTGTCCGCCCGAGTCCTGGAAGGAGTCGTCCCAGCCGGCACGGGGGAACGGGACGCCCTGCTCCATGTGCTGGGAGAGGAACGCCGGTGACTTGTCGAATTCGTGGTTGCCGGCGGAGGCGAACTTCAGCCCCATCCGGTTGAGCACCTCGATGGTCGGCTCGTCGGCGAAGGCCGCCGCGTCGAACTCCCAGCCGGAGAAGAGGTCTCCGGGAGCGAAGAAGAGGGAGTTCCTGCGCCCGGCCCGGAGCCGGTTCAGGTGGGCGGCCAGGTAGGCCGCCCCGCCGACGGTGTACTTCCGGCCGGCGGCTCCGGTGATGACCGCGCTCTCGTCCGGTGCCGACTGCAGATAGCCGTGCAGGTCGGTGATGTTGAGTAGTTGTACGTCCACGTATTCGTCGGCCGTGGCGGCGTCTCGGGCGTGGTCGTCGGCGAAGGCCGGGATGCCCGTGGCGGCGACGGTGGCGATGGCTCCTGCGCTGGTGATGAAGGCCCGTCGTCCGATCTCTCGCACTGGCTTCACTCTCCTGCGGATGTCCGTGACAGTCTGCGGGACGCACGACGGGAGACCGGGGCCGCCCGGTCGTGGTCCCTCAGCGGTCAGACTGCCGCACCGCGGACTGCGACCGGAATTCGGACGGCATGAACATTCAATGTCCATCCGGCGTCAGTCGCGCACCGCTCGGAGGCCCGGGCCAGGCTGGATGATCAACTCGCCTTTGGAAGAGCGGAGTTGGCATGCGTGATGTCACATCCCCGAGGCCGTCCGGAGGCCCGTCCGGAGGCCCGTCCGGAGGCCCGTCCGGACACACGACCCGGCCGCGTACCGTCCCGCCGCTGCGCCGCCCTACCGCTGCGCTGCCCTACCACTGTGCCGCTCGGTCTCCCTACCGCCCGACCGCGTAGCCCTGCATGCCGCGCGGGTTGGCTCCCGCCGACAGGATGCCGCTCTGCGGGTCACGGGCCACCGCGCTCAGCCGTCCCTCGGACCACGGACCGGCGACCTCCACCCGGTGCCCACGGCGGCGCAGTTCGGCGATCACCTGCCCGTCGAACCGCGACTCGACCGTGACCCGGGCCGGGTGCACGGCCCGCGGGTGGAACGAGGACGGAAAGCTGTCGTGGTGCCAGTTCGGAGCGTCGATCGCGCCCTGGAGGTCGAGTCCGCCGCGGACCGGCTCGCGCAGCGCGACGGCGAGGAAGAAGTGCAGGTTCCACTGGTCCTGCGAGTCGCCGCCGGGGGTGCCGAAGGCCAGCACCGGCTCGCCGCCGCGCAGCGCGAGCGAGGGCGTCAGCGTGGTGCGCGGACGGCGGCCGGGGGCAAGGGAGTCGGGCAGACCCGGCTCCAGCCGGGCCATCTGCAGGCGGGTCCCGAGCGGGAAGCCCAGCGTGGGGACCACGGGATTGGACTGCAGCCAACCGCCGCTCGGGGTGGCGGAGACCATGTTGCCCCAGCGGTCGACCACGTCGAGGTGACAGGTGTCGCCGCGGGTCGAGCCGTCGGACGCCACGGTCGGCTCGCCCACCCCCAGTGCCCGCCCGCTCGGCACCTCGCCCCCGTCTGCCTCCCGGGCCGCCGCCAGGGCGGCCTGCTGCGCATGCTGGGCGTGCTTGCTCAACCGGGGCAGCCGACCGCCGGGCCGGCCGGGCCGCAGTTCGGCCGAGGCCCGCTCGGTGACCAGGGCGCGCCGCCGCCCGGAGTACGCGTCGTCCAGCAGTTCGGCCACCGTGACGTCCGAGCCGTCGCCGTACCAGGCCTCCCGGTCGGCCATCGCGAGCTTGCTGCCCTCGATCAGGGTGTGCAGGTAGTCCGGGCTGCCGTACTCCGGGGTGCCCTGTGCGAACGTTTCCGGCAGCAGGGCGAGTTGCTGCAGGAACACCGGCCCCTGGCTCCACAGCCCTGGCTTGCACACCGTCCAGCCGTTCCACTCGTAACTGGCCGGCTCCTCGTAGCCGGCCTCGAAACCGGCGAGGTCCTCGGCGGCCAGGACGCCCCGGTGCCGCTCGCCCGAACTGTCCATCGTGGGCCTGGCTGCGAAGGCGGCCAGCGCCTCGGCGACGAACCCGGAGCGCCACACCCGCCGGGCCGCGTCGATCTGCGCCTCGCGTCCGCCGCCTGCGGCCTCGGCCTCCGCCAGCAGCCGGCGCCAGGTGGCGGCGAGAGCGGGGTTGCGCAGCAGCGCCCCGGGCGCGGGGGCGTTGCCGTCCGGCAGGTACAGGGCGGCGGAACTCCGCCACTCGGTCTCGAACATCCCCCGTACCGCCCGGACCGCCGCCCCCACTCCGGGCACCGCGGGGTGCCCCTGCTCGGCATAGCCGATGGCGTACTTCAGGACCTCCCGCAGCCGCCTGGTCCCGTGGTCGCGCAGCAGCAACAGCCAGGCGTCGAAGGCACCGGGGACGGCGGCGGCCAGCGGGCCGGTGCCGGGCACCGCGTCCAGGCCGAGCGAGGTGTAGTGCTCCACGGTCGCACCTCGAGGAGCCCCGCCCTGCCCGCACAGCACCTGCGGCCGCCCGCCGGCCGGCGCCAGCACGATCGGCACCTCCCCGGCCGGTCCGTTCAGGTGCGGCTCGACGACCTGCAGGGTGAACCCGGCGGCCACTGCCGCATCGAAGGCGTTGCCGCCGTCCTCCAGCACCGCCATCGCCGAGGACGAGGCGAGCCAGTGCGTGGAGGCCGCCATGCCGAAGGTGCCCTGCAGGGTCGGTCGGGTGGTGAACACATCACTCCTAGGGGGTTGCGGACGTCCGGGGCCGGCGGGAGCGGTTCGCGGAGTTCCGCCGGCTGCCGTGCAGTGCTGTGCCGTGCCGTGCCGGGCCCTGCCGGGCCTGCCGTGCCGTGCCGTGTCCAGGGCATGCGCGGCGCCCGCCAGTCCGCAACGCGGAGCATCCCGACGGGAGGAGGGAGCACCCGGGTCATCGCCGTGCCGTGGTGCCCGAACACAGCCGCAGCCTATCGGTGGGGCGGCGGTTGTCCATGGGCCGTACGCCCGGGCAACCGCAGCCGGTCATGGTGAAGGCCGCGTGGCCCTGGTGGACAGCCGACGGCGTGGCTCCCGGCCGCGGCCACCGGAAATCCCGTGGCAGCTCCCGCGGCCGCACCGGCATCCTGTCCGCATGCTGATCAGGGAAGCCGACTCGCAGGACTGGCCCGCCATCTGGCCGTTCTTCCACCGCATCGTCACGGCGGGGGAGACCTTCACCTATCCGGTCGACCTCGGTGAGGAGCAGGGCCGGGACTGGTGGCTCCTGACGGCGCCGAACCGCACGGTCGTCGCCGTGGACGAGGCCGGTACCGTCCTGGGCACGGCGAAGATGAACCGCAACCACATGGGGAACGGCTCACACATCGCGAGTGCCAGCTACATGGTCGATCCGGCGCACTCGGGGCAGGGCGTGGGCCGGGCGCTGTGCGAGTACACGCTGGCGTGGGCGCGGGCGGCGGGCTTCCGGGCCATGCAGTTCAACGCCGTCGTGGAGAGCAACGTGCACGCGGTGAAGCTCTACCGATCGCTCGGCTTCGAGGTGCTCGGCACCCTCCCGGAGGGCTTCCGCCACCCGACGATGGGCTACGTGGGACTGCACATCATGCACTGCGCGCTCTGAACCCCGGGGCCGCCCGCCCCGCGAGCAGCTCCGCCGCCCGACGGCGGCCTCAGCGGCGGGCCCCGATGACGGCGGGCATGGGACCGTCGGGGCGGACGATGAAGCCGAGGACGGCCCCGGTCGGGGCGGCCCGGAAGGCGGGAGTGAAGGCGGGCAGCAGGAGTTCGAGCAGGACCGTCATCTCGCGCATGGCGAACTGCAGACCGAGACAGGCGCGGGCGCCGATCCCGAACGGGTAGTACGCGCCGGGCACGGCCGGACGGCGGCCCGCGACGGTGAACCGCTCGGGGTCGAACCGCTCCGGGTCCGGCCACAGCCGCGGATCACGGTGGGTCAGGTACGGGCAGACGAACAGGTCGGTGCCCGCCTCGATCCGGTAGCCGGTCAGGACGTCGTCCTCGACGGCGTGACGGGGCAGCAGCCATGCCGCCGGATAGAGCCGCAGGGTCTCGCCGACCAGGGCCTGGACGGCGTCCCTGCGAGCGGGGGAGCCCGACGCCCCGGCGTTCAGGGCCCAGTCCTGGAACCGGGGGTTGCGGTCGAGCAGCAGATACAGCCAGGCCAGCGTCTTCGCGGTGGTCTCGTGCCCGGCGACCAGCAGGGTGACCAGTTCGTCGCGGATCAGCCGGTCGGTGTACTCGGGGCGGTCCGCCGAGGCGTCCAGCAGGACGTGCAGCAGGCCCGGACCGTCCGGACCGGCGGGTCCCCGGCGGGCGGCCGCGATCGCGTGCTCGGCGACGGCGTCGATCCGGGCGAGGTCCTCGGCCACCGCCGTCTCTGGGGCGGTCGGTCCGGCGCCGGGCGCGGTGGGCGTGGTCGGAAGGGCGGCCACGACCGTCTCGATGGCGCCGAGCTCACGGTGGGTGGCCTCGTCGAGAGGGTGGCCGGTGAGGGAGCGCCAGATGCTGTCCAGGGCGTAGAAGCGCATGTCCTCGCCGACGTCGGTGGGCCGTCCGGTACGGGCGCACTCGGCCCAGCGGTCGGCGGCACGCTGCGCGGCACCGGCGATCCGCTGTTCGAAGCGGCGGATCCCCGGCCCGGTGAACTGGGCCTGCAACAGGCGGCGTTGCTGCTTCCACTGCTCGCCGGACGCGGAGAGCACCCCGTCGCCGACCAGCATCCGGGCGCGGTGCGAGCGCTTGACGTACCGCTCCGGGTGCTGGGCGAGGACGTGCTGGACCGCCTGCGCTCCGGTGACCAGCACCGTTCGGCGCGAGCCGAGCCGGAAGGCGCCGACCCCGCCGAGTGCGCCGACCCGGCCGAGCAGGTCGACCAACTGCCCGCCGGAGGAGCTCCACTGCTCGACGACCGAGGCGTCGAGCTCCGGCGGCGGACTTCCCGGGCCCGGGCCGCGGCCGTCGCCGGGCTCCTCGCGAACGGGGACCGAGCCGGGCGACGGGTCGGCGGACGGCAGGGGCGCTGCGTGCGGGACTCCCGGGGCCAAGACGTTCCTCCTGCTCGACAGCCGAACCGTGCCCATGACGGTACGTCAGTACGGCGGAACGTATCCACCCCGCAGCCGGGCAGGCCGTCCCGCCCCGCCGGGCAACCACGCTGCGGAGAACGGGACTTGTCGGGTCCCGGCCCCGCCTGAACCCCCGCCCTGCCCTCGGCCCCGCCTGAACCCCGGCCCGGCCCCGCCACGCCCCGCCCTCGTCCGCCCCCACCCCCGGCCGGCTGTCGGCCGCCGGTGCGGCGGAACAGTCCCGGCGGGAGGAGCCGGCGGCCCGGGCGTTAGCCCGATCGGTTCGCATCTTCGCCAAACCGCTGCACCGTGCGAGCGGCTGGGGATCCTTCGCGGCGGAGTCCACCCCGATGAAAGGATCTTCATGTCACAGCACCTGCTCGACCGCGGCCGTCGGCTCGGCCGCACCGCGCGGGTGGCGGCAGTCGCCGCCCTCGCCCTCGCCACGACCGTCGGCACGGCGGGTACCGCGAGCGCCGAGTCGCCCGAGGAGCACCCGATCGAGATCCACGTGGACAAGGCCGGTATCACCGCTCCGCAGAAGCACCTCGGAGGCCTGGTCAGCTTCCGGGTCAAGACCGATGATCCGGCCGGCCGCCAGCTCCAGCTGCTGCGCCCGCACGCCGGTGTGTCGATCGACCGGGTGCTGCACGACCTGGCCAGATCGGTCAGCCGTGTGCGGGGCACCGCGGCCGCCGGGATGCGGGCCGTCCACGGTGAGGCCGAGGCGCTGGGCGGTGCGATGGTCACGCCGCAGGTCCACGAGCAGTTCACCGAGGAGGTCGACCCCGGGAGCGTCTACCTGCTGGACCTCACCGCCTTCCGGGCCGACCCCGCCCACCCGGTCGTCAGGACCCTGGAGTTGGCCGGCACGAACGGCATGAGCGCCAACCAGGCCCGCTATCCGCACGGCATCGTGATCCACCGGGCCACGTCGGACGGCCCGCGCTTCCAGACCGACGACCTGGACCACGTGCACCTGGCCTACCTGGTGCACAACGGCTCGTCCCAGATCCACGAGACGCGGCTGCGGCCGGTCGCCCCGGGCACCACCGACGCGCAGGTGCAGAAGTACCTCGACGCGGTTGCGGCCGGACGGAAGGCGGCGTCCCCGTTCACCGGGCCTCCCACCGGGCTCGGCGCCTTCTCGCCGGACCGCAGCGCCTCGATCCAGGCCCACGGCCTGCAGCCGGGCCGGTACGCGGTGCTCGACCTGGTCCCCGACGAGAAGACGGGCCTTCCGCACGCGGCCCTCGGCATGCACCAGGTCGTCGACCTCAAGTGACGGGCCACCGGCCGGTGAGCCGACGGTGAGCGGCAGGACGGCACCGGTCGCCGTCGGTACGACAGCCGGAGGGGCCAGGCAGACGTCCTGGGCCCTCCGGCCGACGGCCGCAGCGGGATGATCGACTGACCGGGGAAAAGGGCTGGGCAGGACGATCACCGGGCTGGTAGTTTTCCGGTCGACCGCGACACCACCGGAGGAGGTGAGACCCGTGAACGCAGTATCGATGTGGGTGCTCCCTCTCCATGTCACGGTCGGCGACTGACGTAGACGCCGCCGGGAGCGCCTCGACAACAAGGCACTCCCGAAGGGCAACAACCCATGTACTCCCTGCAGTTCACCGCCGAGTCGTCGTCGAACGGCATGGTCGAGCGCGACTTCACCGTCGGCGGCGTCCCCGGCGTCCTCTGGTCGCGGGCCTCCGGCGCAGCCGATCGCGCACCCCTGGTCCTGATGGCCCACGGCGGCGGCAACCACAAGAAGCACCCGGCGATGTCCGGCCGCGCCCAGCGCCTCGTGGCCGACCGCGGTTTCCACGTCGCCGTCATCGACGCGCCCGGTCACGGTGACCGGCCGCGCACGGCGCACGACGAGGCGGAGATCGCCGAGCTGTTCCGGGCGAGGGCGGCGGGCGAGCCGGAAGGCCCGATCGTGGTCCGCTACAACGCCCACCTGGCGGAGATCGCCGTGCCCGAGTACCGGGCGACCCTGGACGCCCTCCAGGAACTCCCGGAGATCGGCGCCGACGGGCCGGTCGGCTTCTGGGGCATCAACATGGGCACCGCGATCGGTGTACCGTTCGTGGCGGTCGAACCCAGGATCACCGCCGCGGTCTTCGGTCAGCACTGGCCCGACTGCCTGGCCGAGAAGGCGAAGCAGATCACCATCCCGGTCGAGTTCGACATGCAGTGGGACGACGAGCACATCCCGCGCGAGGCCGGTCTCGCACTGTTCGACGCCTTCGCCTCGAAGGAGAAGTCGTTGCACGTGAACTCGGGCAAGCACAAGGAGCTGCCCCGGTTCGAGGCCGACAGCGCGGTCCGGTTCTTCGCCCGACACCTCGGTTGAGCGGTCGCTTCGCCGGTCGCGGCCGGAGGTGGTGACCGGGGGCCGCGTACCGACTGGGAAGCCGACGGTCCACCTGGGCGGGCAAATCCGGTGCCAGAAACGGAAGTTGTCTGACCGGCGGCTCGTTCTGCCGCTCGGACGCGCAGTACTCCGAGGCGTACGGCCACTCGCCGTCCGGTAGGTGCTCCGCATCGCAGGAGCGCTTCGCCGCAGGACGCCGCAGGGCACGGTGTGCACCGTGCCCTGCGGTCCGGCCGGCGGTGCCGGTGGCCGTCCCCGGGGGACCGACCGACTCCGGGCGGCACCGATACGATCGCTCCATGAGAGCCACCGGAACCTTCACCGTCAAATCCTTCGTCCCGACCGGAGTTGCGCCGGATCCGGCCGTTCCCACCGGCACTCCGGTGGGTGTCGCCACGATGGAGAAGCACTTCGAGGGCGACGTCCTCGGCCGTTCCGCGACCCTGTTCACCGCCGCGTTCGACCAGTCGACCGGCACCGGCACCTATCTGGCGATGGAGTCCTTCGAAGGCTCGCTGCTCGGCCGTGACGGTGCCTTCAACTTCGCGCACTCGGCCACGACTTCCGGCGGCGACCGGACCGCCGAGTTCTTCACCGTCGTCCCCGGGAGCGGCACGGGGGAACTGGCCGGCATCTCCGGTACCGGCGGAATCGCGGTGGACGCCGACGGCACGCACCGGATCTGGTTCGACTTCGAGATCGGCTGACCGCTTCCGCACCCGAGACGTGCCGTCACCCAGGGCGTGCCGTCGCACCGATGGCATCGACATCCGGACACCGGGGGTTCGAATGCCCGCCGTCCCGGCCCCGGTGGTGAATCATGGTGGGCATCGGATCCGACCGCCGGTGGTGGCCGGCGGGGTTCGGGACATCGACGATGGGACGGGACAGCATGCCTCTTCAGGGTGAGTACGAGCCGAGTCCGGAGCGTTGGGTGCGCGAGCAGGTCGAACTGTACGAGTCCTCCGGTGGTACCGAGGGAACGACCCTGCGCGGCATGCCGGTTGTCATCCTCACGACGCTGGGCGCGAGGAGCGGCAAGATCCGCAAGACCCCGCTGATGCGGGTCGAGCACGAGGGGACCTACGCGGTCGTCGCCTCGATGGGCGGCGCCCCCAGGCATCCGGTCTGGTACCACAACGTCGTCGCCGATCCCCGGGTGGAGCTCCAGGACGGTCCGGAGCACCGGGACATGACGGCCCGTGAGGTCGGCGAGGGCGAGAAGCGACTGTGGTGGGCGCGCGCGGTCGAGGCGTACCCGGACTACGCCCAGTACCAGGAGAAGACGGACCGGGCGATCCCCGTCTTCGTCCTGGAGCCGGCACCCGGCGGACACTGAACCCGCGACCCGGCGCACTCCCGGCAGAGCCCGAACGGCCGGCAGAGCCCGAACTCCCGGCGGCGGCCCGCCCGGTACGACCGGTTCGGCGGGCAGCGCCCGGCGCGCCCGCGTCCGCGACCCGGACGGGGCCGCCGCCGTCGGCCCGGTGCTGCTAGCGTTCCGGGGCATGGATCTCGCCTTCGCACAGCACTTCACCGAGGAGTGGGCCGCCGCCTGGAACTCCCACGATCTGGAGCGCGTCCTGGCCCACTACACCGAGGACGTCGTCTTCGCCTCGCCCAGGATCCTCCAGCTGCTCGGCGACCCGTCGGGCGAGGCGCGCGGCAAGGACGCCCTGCGCGCGTACTGGAGCAAGGCCCTGCGACTGCTGCCCGACCTCCACTTCACGGTCGAGGACGTCCGGGCCTCCGTCGACACCCTGGTCATCAACTACCGCAACGAACGCGGCCAGGCCGTCGCGGAGGTGCTGACGTTCCGTGCGGCGCTGGTCTGCCGGGGCTTCGGCGCCTACGGACCCGAGGTCTGAGACCCGGCCCTCCGACCGCCGCCGGCCCGCGGCGCACCCGCGTCGGCGCCCGCAGCCACACCCGCACCCGCGTCCGGGACTACGCGCCCTGGCACGTCCCCGGCAGCGGGGTGTCCCAGTCCAGGAGTCGCAACAGTTCCTCGTCCACGCGCGGTGCGGGGCGCTCCGAGTCCCGCCGCTGCGGGCCGTCGGCGCCGGGCGGACGGTCCGTGCTCCGGCTCGCGGTGAGCTGGGCACTGGTCGCGATGTTGAGTTCGACGCGGGGCCTGCGGTGCCGTTCGTAGCAGTCCAGTGCCGCGGCGGGCGTGTCCGCGTCGCGCAGCGCCTTGGCCAGCACCACGGCGTCCTCGAGCGCCATCGAGGCGCCCTGGCCGGTCGCGGGTGAGGCCGCGTGCGCGGCGTCGCCGATGAGCACGGTGCGCCGGCCGTGCCAGCGGATGCCGGGGCTCAGGTGCAGGGCGTTGGTCACCATGAGGCTGTCGGACATCGCCGCGACGATGTCCGCGGCGGGTGTGCGGTCGGGACGCAGGATCGGCACCAGCCGGTCCCGCCACTGTCCGGGCGTCGTGGTGGCGATCTCCTCGGCGCTCACCGCCGGGCCGGGCACGCGCGCGAACCAGAAGGTCTCCCCGGCCGGGGAGACCAGGTAGCCGAACGCCGCGCCACTGCCACGGATCATGATGATGCGGTCCGGATCGCCCTGGGGCGGAGCGGCGTCGGTGGTGTACCCGTAGAAGACGCTCTGGCCCGCGTACTCGGGCCCGGGTGCCGCCGGATCGAGCTGTGAGCGCACGGTCGAGTGCAGGCCGTCCGCACCCACGATCAGGTCGCCGGTCGCCGAGCTGCCGTCCGCGAACACCGCGGTGGCAGCCGTCGCGCTCTCCGTGACGGCGGTGAGCCGCGCCCCGTGCCGGATCGGGATCCCCCGGCGGCGGACCTCGTCCTGGAGCGCCGTGCCCAGGTCGGCACGCCGCAGGCAGCGGTAGCGGGTCAGCGGGTGGTCGTGCTCGCCCAGCGGCATGGCCGCCAGCCGGGCCCCGGCCTCGTCGGTGACGGTCATGCCGGTGACCGGGAAGCCGAGGCCGGCGATCAGCGCGGCCGCGTCGAGCTGCGCGAGGGCGCGCATGCCGTTGCTCGCCAGGGTGAGGAAGGCCCCGATGTCGGCGCCGGCGTCCGGATGCGCCTCGTGCACGGTGACGTCGAATCCCGCCTTGTGGAGTGCCAGCGCGGCTGCCGTTCCGGCGATGCCGCCGCCGATGACCATGATCTGTGCCAACTCCGGTCCCCTTCCCCGTACCGCGCCGGCTGCCGACGGCGTCCCGTGCCGACCCTAGCGCCGAGCTGCCGGAGGTTTCGACGGGACGGGTGTGCGTGGCCGGATCTCTCCCCTGGACGAGCCCACGTCTCCCGGGTTTCGCGCCCTGGTCCCGGTGCGCTGGTTGTCCGGGGGGTGGTGTGGGTTGGTTGTGGGGGTTAGTCGGGGGTGTTGGTCTGGGGTGGGGGGAGGAGTTGTTCGGCCCAGATGATTTTGCCGTCGGGG
>NZ_JBHJVK010000079.1:0-1855 GCF_042264695.1 Kitasatospora sp. NPDC056138
CACCACCCCCCGGATCATGCGAACTACAGGGGGGAACAGTCATGCCGAGCCGGAGGCCGGGAGCCCCATTGCGGGGCCACGGAAAAGGTAACGGGTGACCAATCGCACGGCCTTCGCCGCCTACGAGGGGCGCACGCGGTCGTTCGTCGAGCTCAACCAGGCACTGGCCACCGAGAACCCCGGCGGGCCGGCCGCCGAAGCCTCCGTCGAACGAGCCGAGAACGCGATCGCACTCGACGGCTGACCGACCAGGGCTCAGCCGCGGGCGTTCGTCGGTGGCGGTGAGCCGGCCCCGGATGTCACCGGGGCCAGGTCCGGCCGGTCGGCTGTTGCTTCAGCCAGAGCATGAACAGACCCGGCTCCCTCGCTGCTTCCGGTCACGCCCGGTCCGAGGCCTGACACCGCCGAAGGTACAGCGCGACTCCGCCCGCGTGCGCCTCCTCGGTGCGCTTCGCCCACGTCGCCCTCGAGTACGGCTTGCCGGTCACACCGGCCGACGCAGAGGCCGTGCTGCTGCAGCACGGAGGATGGCCGTGCGGCCGGAGTCCGCCTCCGGCCTGCACCGCCGCTGGCCGGGCGGCAGCAGGTCTTTCGTCCACCGGGGAACCGACACCACCTCGACAGCGTTGTCGAGGACGCAAGGACGATCAAGAAGCTGTGGAGGAAGGTCAATGGGTGTGGGCCTGACGAAGGGCGGCAACGTGTCCCTGGCCAAGGAGGCTCCAGGGCTGCGCACCGTCACGGTCGGACTCGGGTGGACGGCGGCCCCCGGCGTCGACCTCGACGCCAGCGCACTGCTGTGCAACCCGTCCGGAAAGGTTGTCTCCGACGAGCACTTCGTCTTCTTCAACAACCTGCGCAGCCCGGACGGTTCGGTGCGCCATCTCGGCAGCACCCCGGCGGGTGGTGCGGCCGGGGACCAGGAACAGATCGAGGCCGACCTGACCCGCGTCCCGGTGGGCGTGGACCGGATCGCCTTCGCCGTCGCCATCTACGACGCCGCTCAGCGGTCCCAGTCCTTCGGGCAGGTCCGCGGTGCCCACATCCGTCTGACCGACCAGGCCACCGGCGTCGAGGTCGCCCGGTACGACCTGACGGGCGGTGCGGACGAGACGGCGATGGTGTTCGGCGAGCTGTACCGGCACGGCAGCGACTGGAAGTTCCGCGCCGTCGGCCAGGGCTATGCCTCCGGGCTGGCCGGTATCGCTGCCGACTTCGGCGTGAACGTGCTGCAGCCGTCCACGCCCACCCCGCCACCGGTGGCCGCTCCGCTGCCGCCCCGGCCGACCGCCGCCCCCGCCCCCGTCACCACCATCACTCAGGCACCATCAGGGAGTTCTTCCATGACCTGCTTCTTCGACCCCTCGCACGGCGTCGGCACCACGGCCGCCCTGTGGTCCCCGCAGTGGGGCGTGCCCCGCCAGATCCAGGCGTGCGGGGCCTGCGCCCAGCGCGTCCAGACCACGCCGCCGCCGTTCTACACCCCGCCGCAGGCTGCCGGGTACCCGTCGGCCGCCGGCTATCCGCAGCCGGTTCAGCAGGGCTACCCCCAGCAGGGCTACCCGCAGCAGGGGTACCCGCAGGTTCCCGGACAGGGCCAGCCCGACGGGGGCGGCCGCCGCTTCGGCACCGGCGCGCTGATCGGCGCGGGCGCCGCCGGCCTGGTCGGCGGCGCGCTCCTCAACGAGGCGTTCAGCGACGACGAGCCCGACGTGATCGTCAACAACTACTACGAGGACTGACCGCCCCTCGCGGGGGCGGCCCCGCCCCGGGGGGGGGGGCCCCCCCCCGCACGGGCGGGGGGCGAGGCCGGGGGGGCGGCGCGCGGCGAGGGACGCACCCCCCCCCGCCCCCG
>NZ_JBHJVK010000079.1:1865-37310 GCF_042264695.1 Kitasatospora sp. NPDC056138
GTGTTTTCCCCCAACATCTACCCCTCGTTTTACTAAAAAAAAAAAAAGTTGGACTCCCCCCCCCCGGGGGCCCCCCCCCGGCGGGGCCGGGGCGGACCCGCCAAGGCCGGCGAGCTGGACGAGCCGGGGCGTCCGGAGCCGGACTGGAACCGCTCCCACCGGCGCCTGCTCGCCCACCTCGCCGCCGACGGAACTCTCACCGGCCCCGCGAACCGCACCGGCGGCGAGACGGACCCACCGTTCCGGCCCGGCAGGTGGCTGTGCAGGCAGGACGAGGCCGGGGCCGACGGGAAGCCGACCGAGCAGCAGATCGCGCTCCTGGACGCGCCTCGTGGACAGGCCGCCGAGACCGTCGTCGGCTGACCCCGCGACCGAACGAGACGTCCTCCCGCCCGCCCGGTCCGGGACAGCCACGACCCGGGGGAGACGAGCGACCACCACCCAGCAGCCGCCACGGTGTCCTGGTACGCGTAGTGGACCTGCCCGTGCGGTGACGGCGGCGACCAGCTGTTCGAGGACGGCAGCCGAGCGTGTCCCGCTTCGTCGACTGCGATGACTGCCGGACCGGGCCGGAGGCGGTTCGTCGGTCAGCACCGCTCAGGAGCGCAGGCTCACTCCACCGTGGCGCTCCAGCCGGTGGAGGACCGGTGAGTCTGCTCGCGGGCATCAGAAACAGGAGCACCAACGGCATCCAGAAGCTGAGTCAGAACCAAAGCCGGCCGACATCACTCTCGCGTGGCACCGGGCGCTCGCGCCGCTCAGCGACAGCTGCTCTCACAACTCACCCACGCACAAAGCCGGATGGTCCACGACTCAACAGGTGATCACGGTGTCGTTGCTGGTGGTGGCGGCCACATGGAAGACATCAGTCTGTGGAATTCGTTTCGCTACACGGAATGTGTTGTCCGCTCACATAGAGTAGCCCACTGGGTCGCACCCCTTCCAGCATCCCCCGGCGGGGTGCAACGCGGCCGTCTATCTGCCTGATAAGGCCGGTCCCGGATTGGTTTTGGATCAGACCCGCCCGTGCGGCCGGGGACGTGCAGAAGGAACGGTGGGCATGAATTCGAACTCCTCTTCGCCGGTCCGGTGGTCGCGTACGACGTGCCTGGCCGCTGTCGCCGTTGCCGTTGCCGGAGCACTGGGACTGCTCAGCGCGTGCGGCGGATCGTCGCCCCCCAAACCCGCCGGCGCGCTGAGTCCGGGGCCCGGCCAGACCCTGCCGGGATTTCCCGGTGCCTCCGGAACGAGCGGTACGGTCATCGCCAGCCCACCGGCAACCGCGCCGTCGACCCCGTACACCAGCGGCCAGCCGTCCGCTCCGGCGGCCGCCAACGCGGTGACGATCAAGAACTTTGCGTTCTCCCCGGCCACCGTGACGGTCAAGGCGGGCACGACGGTGACCTGGACCAACACCGACCCCGACGCTCACACCGTCACCAGCAAGCAGGGATCGGGCGGGCCACTGCAGTCGGCAGCCCTGGCCACCGGCAACACCTACAGCTACACGTTCACCGCGCCCGGCACCTACCCCTACTACTGCACCATCCACCCGTTCATGACCGCCACCGTGGAGGTGACCCCATGACCGAGCCCACACCCGACTCCGACGGTGGTGGCGAGCACGGCATGACCCGCCGGCAGCTCATGCGGCACTCCGCCTGGTTCGGTGGTGCCGTGGTCCTGACCGTCACCGCGGGAGAGGTGATCAGTCATATCCCCGGTTCGGTGAACTCGGCCCCGGCAAGCAGCGCGGACCTGCATTTCGTGCAGGTCTCCGACAGCCACATCGGCTTCCAGGGTCCGGCCAACATGGACGTCACCGGGACGTTCGGCACAGCGATCAACCAGGTCAACTCCCTCGGGTTCCGGCCCGATTTCGTCATGCACAGCGGTGACCTGACGCACCTCTCCACCCCCGCCCAGTTCGACCAGGTCAAGCAGATGCTGTCGCAGCTGGACACGGACCGGGTCTTCACCGTGCCGGGCGAGCACGACTCGATCGGAGACAACGGACCACGCGCTTACCGGCAGACCTTCGGCAAGAACACCCTCGGCGACGGCTGGTACAGCTTCGACACCCATGGCGTGCACTTCATCGCGCTGGTCAACACGCTGCACCTGGAGCAACTCGGCCACCTGGGCAACGATCAGATCGACTTCGTGCGCAAGGACATCGCCGGCCTGTCGTCGGACACCCCCATCGTCATCTTCAGTCACATCCCGTTGTTCGCGATGTATCCGGCGTGGGGCTGGGGCACCGACGACGCGGTGCAGCTGCTGTCGATGTTCCGCCGCTTCTCCTCGGTCACCTGTCTCAACGGGCACGTCCACCAGCTGTTCAGCAAGACCGAGGGCAACATCACCTTCCACTCGGCCCGCCCCACCTGCTACCCGTTCCCCAAACCCGGCGAGGGCCCCGCCCCACTTCCAGTGGTGCTGCCCGCCGGACGCCTCAAGGACGCACTCGGCATCCGCACCGTCAACTACTGGCAGGGCAACCACGCACTGGCCGTCAAGGACGAGAAACTCGTATGAACACCCGGAGCCTGCCCGCCCTCGCACTGCGCCTGGTGCTCGCCGCCGCGCTCGCGGCAAGCGGATACATCCACGCCCAGCTCTACATCGACGGATACCGTTTCGTCCACATCATCGGCTCGCTGTTCCTGCTGCAGGCCAGCACCGCCTTCGCGGTGGCCGCGCTCCTTCTGCTGGGGGCACCCCTGCTCCTGCGAATCGCCGCCGCCGCGATCGCCATCGGCGCGCTCGCCGGGTTCGCCGCATCCCGCACCGTCGGACTGTTCGGGTTCTCCGAGCACGGCCTGCAACCCGCCCCGCAGGCCGTGTTCAGCCTCATCGCCGAGGCGCTCGCCCTGCTGATCGTCGCAGTCTGGCAGGCATCCGAAGCCGCAGTGGCAAAATCGAGAGCTGGCGCGGCTGATCACACCGAGGGCCTCGCTCACCCCGCCGACCACCAACGGCTCCACGACGTCCTGTGGCTCCTCCTGCCCGTGGCGGTGGTGGTCGGCCTCTTCTGGTACGGCCGGGCACACACCCCCAACTACGGGACCAGCCTCTTCGGGAACCGCGGCAACGACGCGAGACTGCTGAAAGCCCAACTGGGATCCGCACTCCTGGGCCTGGCACTGGTTCAGCTCCTGCTCGCCCTGTGGATGTACGGCCGCCTGCCCGCACTGCGGGCCGCACCGCACCGGGTCCACACCGTGCACCGCCTCATCGGTCTGGCCGCCTTCCTCCTCTCCCTGCCCATCGCCCGGCACTGCATCACCGCCTACGGCGTCCAACTGACCGACACCCGCGTGGCGCTGCATTCGCTCGCCGGCTGCTTCCTCTACGGGGCCTTCGTCGCCAAGGTCATCGTGGTCAGGCACCGCCGCTGGCCCGGCTGGGCACTTCCCCTGGCCGGCGGCACCCTCGTCACTTTGATTGCCCTGATCTGGTACGTCGCCCCCTTCTGGTACCTGAACGGCTTCCAGGCACCCGGCCTGTGAGCAGAACGTGAGACGTTTCTCTCCCGGCGGCCGGCACCGGATTCCCGCGTGGCGCGGCCGAGTTCGTCCTACGCCGGAATCACGAGGAGTTTCCGGCCGCTGGTCGCATTCACGTCGAAGCAGCCGACAGGTGCCCGGTCCCTTGCTGTGACGGCGGCCTCCGGCTCCACGGCCTGGTCGCGGCGCGTGCCGCAACCGGCACGGGCAACGCCGGTCGACCCGTCAGGCCGTACCCGCGGGGAGCGGGGAACAGTCCTGCACCGCGCACACCGAGCGGTACGCCTGCTTCGCGACGGCGGTGGCGTTGTCCCGGTCGGGGGTGGCCGGCGAGGCTTCGAAGACGAGGACCACCGTGTCTCCGGCCACGATCTGGACCATCACGCTGGCATTGCCGGCCTTGTCGAGCTTCGGAATGGCCAGACCGCTGCTGTCGGGAACACCCGGCACGGTGAAGGTGTCAGTGGCAGACGTGGCCAGGTGGACGCTCTGCTCGGCGAGGAAATAGCTCCGGGCGCCGCTCGGTGCGGCGTACCTGACGAGACGGACATCCACGAGGACGCCGTCGGGCTGCGCCCAGTTCCGGCGCGCCGCGAACTGCAGACCCCTACGGGTCTCCTTGGGGCGCGCGATCTGCTGCGTGGCCGGCGGCAGCATGTCGATGTACTGGTCGAATGTCAGGAGGCCCACCGGGCCGGTCGATCCGACCCACGGCTTGCCTTCGGAGGGTAGGGTCGGCAGCGCCGCCAGCAGCTCCGTCTGGTTCGGATGCGGGGACTGAACCGCCGAGGTCAGGGCCTCGGCAGAGGACGTCGAGGACGGCGAGCCCGTTGAGGACGGGGTTGAGGACACGGCAGGAGTGGGCCGCGCGTTGACCGATGTGGTCCCGTCACCGCAACCGGACGCGAGCAGTACGCACCCCGCAGCTGCCGCCGTGGCCAAGCCCGCTCTTCGGGACATGAGGGAACTCCTTCAGAATGATCATCGCTGTGCGGGGAGAAGTGTGCCATCCACCTGCGTTCCCCTGCCGCACCGGTGCCGACCAGGACCACCGGCAGCTGTGGAATAGCCCGCCGACGTCGCTCCCACGCCCGCCCGCGACACCTTGGGCTTCGCCGAAACCTGCTTTCTCCCAGCCGATTCGCCCGGTCGGGTCAATGCCCGGCGCGTGCCGTGCCGTCCTGCCGCCGGAGGAGCGAACATGCGGGTACGACCTTCCGACGGAAAGGGTTTCGCCGTGCGCCGTGCACTGATCGTCGTCGATGTGCAGAAGGACTTCTGCGAGGGCGGCAACGTCCCGGTGAAGGGCGGCGCCGGGCGGGCCCGCGCCATCGCCGACCTGATCCGGCACGCCGACGGGCGATACGCGTGCATCGTCGCCACCCGCGACCACCACATCGACCCGGGTGCTCACTTCTCCGACCACCCGGACTTCCGGGACTCCTTCCCCGTCCACTGCCTCGCCGGAGGCGAGGGAGGCGAGTTCCACCCCGACTTCGCGCCCGCCGTCGCCTCCGGAGCGGTTGACGAGGTCTTCTTCAAGGGGGCGCACTCCGCCTCCAAGAGCGGTTTCGAGGGCTCGGCGCAGGACGGCACCCTGCTGGCCGACTGGCTGCGCGCCCGCGACGTCGGCGCCCTCGACGTCGTCGGTATCGCCACCGACCACTGTGTGAAGGCCACCGCGCTGGATGGTGCGCGGGCGGGCTTCACCGTGCGGGTCCTGCTCGACTACACCGCCGGTGTCGCAGCCGACACCACCGACGCAGCGATCGGCGAGCTGCGCCGGGCGGGTGTCGCGCTGACCGGTGAGCCCGTCGTCCTCCGATGAGGAGGCGGGCCTCCCCACTTTTGCCGGCTCCGGACGACCTCGCAGCCCTGCTTCGCGAGGCCGGTGCCGGGCTGCGGCCGTGGGCCGGCCGCGCCGGTGCTTGCTCGCCCGCTGAGCGGCCGGCGGCGCCCCGGCCGGACCAGCCACCCGCACCGGCGCCGCGGACGATCCGGCGTTCCGCTACGGCGTCAGGCTGCGTAAGCAGGAGAAGGCCCGTACCGACGGGAAGCCGACCGAGCAGCAGGCCGTGCTGCCGGCCGCTCTGCACGTGGCCCGCTGACTGGCGTTCGTGCGGCGCCCCGCTGTTCCGGCCACCCAGGGCGGGGCCGGCATCGCCTGGGCCGTTGCAGGGGCGCCGGCAGTCCGGCGGGGGAGTCAGGGTCTCTGCACGGTCCAGGTGCTGTCGCGGACGTCGATCACGGGGATGCTGGCGGCGCGGGCGGCTTCGAGGCCTTCGGTGGTGTTTTCGAACGCCACGCACTGGCCGGGGGGACTGCCGGTCTCGTGGTGGCCAGGAGGTAGGCCTCGGGCGCGGGCTTGAGGTGGGAGACGTGTTCACGGACGACGAGAACGTCGAATGTAAACCGGTTGGGGATCGTCGGTGGTGTCGCTAGCATCCAGCGGATGATCATCTCTCATGACGTATCTGGCAGCGGGCCCGCCGTGGTGCTGCTGCACTCCGCGGTGTGCGACCGGCGGATGTGGGACGCACAGTGGCAGCGGCTGGTCGACGCGGGGTACCGGGTGCTGCGGTGCGACTTCCGGGGCTTCGGCGACTCGCCGCTGGCGGACGGCCCGTACAGCGACGCCGGCGACGTCCTGGCCCTGCTCGACCACCTGGGCATCGTGTCCGCGGCGTTGGTCGGCGCCTCGCACGGCGGGCGGGTCGCCCTGACCGTGGCCGCGCTGCGCCCGGACGCGATCAACGCGCTGGCCCTGCTGGGGACGGGTATGCCCGGGCACGAGCCGAGCGAGACGCTGCGTGCCTTCGGGGCGCGCGAAGACGAGTTGCTCGAGGCCGGGGACGTGACGGGAGCCGTCGAGCTGAACGTCGAGACCTGGCTGGGGCCGGAGGCGGGCGAGGAGGCCCGCGAGAGCGTCCGGCGGATGCAGCGGCACGCCTTCGAGGTGCAGGCGGAGGCGAAGTTCGGGCCGGACCGGGAGGAGGTCGACCTCGCCCGGATCACGGCCCCCACCCTGGCCGTCGCCGGTACGCACGACCTGCCGGACTTCCGCGAGATCGCGGCCGCCCTGCCATCCCTCCTCCCGAACGCCCGCTACGTCGAACTGCCCTGGGCCGGCCACCTGCCGAGCCTGGAGCGGCCGCAGGAGGTGGCGGGGCTGCTGGTGGACTTCCTACGGGAGACCGCACGGTAGGGGGCCGAGCGCCCGCCGGCGCCGCTCGCACAACCGCTCTGCCCCGCCCCGGTTCGCCCTGGTGAGTTTCGGACGCCGGTGCAAGTCAGCGGCCGGCTGAAGCGGCCCGGAGCGGACCGTTCGGGTTGCGGCAGGGCTCGGCGCCGGGGCGGGAAGGGGGCTGCGGTAGGACGACCTCCACCCGTCGCCGTCGCCGCCCTCGACCACCACCGTCGGCCGCTATCTCACCCGCACCGCCACCCTGGCGACCTGGCCCGTGGAGGACTACCTCGCCCTGCTCGGCGGCCGCTGCCACGACCTCCCCCAACTGCGCGCCACCTTCGCCGCGCGTTGTCGACGGCCCGTACCCCTTTGGTACGCCGATCCGGCTGCCGGAACCGTTCGACCTCACCCTGGACACCACGGGCCTCTGAGTACCGGGCGGGTTCGGTGCCGGAGTTGCGGGAGGAGGCCGGACCGGCTGGGCGGTGTGGGCCTCCACGCAGCGTCCACCCAGGAGCCGGCCGCACAAGCGACCTCGGTGGTCAGATGATCAGCCGCCGGCCAATCGGTCACTGCGGCCCGCACGGATGCGTCCGCGCACAGCACCTCGGGTCGCTGCAGGTCACGGCCCTGCCACCAGAGCGGCATCTGTGCTGGGCAACGGCCTCTCGCGTCACGTCAATCCCCTTGCGGCTTCGGCCGCGCCGGGCCGAGCATGGCAGCCATGTTCGAAGTTCTTCCCGGAGTCGGCCTCGCGCTACCGCACCGCGCGGGCGTCCTCCGCTACGGAATGTCCGAGACCGAGGCCGCGTGGGTGGTCTCCACCGTGGCGGACGTCCGGTCGGGATCCTGGGTCTGCGGCATCGGCTGGTGCTTCACCGCGTGCTACCAGGGACTGAACCTGCGGGTCATGGGGGACGCTCTCTCCCGTTACGAAGACCAGGAGGACGAGCTCGGGCTCTTCGGCATCAGGCTTGAACGACTCCGGGGCACCACCCTGGAGGGACCGGCCTCCGCGCCGGTGGTCCTGGACGGCGTCGACGTGTTCGGCTTCCCCTCCCGGGAGGTGGCACAAGCCGTCGACCTGGACGCCCACCCCGACATCCGCTTCGCTCCCCTCGGGGCTCCGCATCTCGCGGGCTTCGACATGCTGCGGCCGCGTGATGTCCTCAACGACCGCCATCCCGCCACTGGAAGACCAGCCGACCGGGGAACCCACGTTCGGCAACCGATCGAACTGATCGGTTGAGCAGCGGGCACCGGGTGGCGGCGCAGGCCAGCGGCCGGTGAGAACGGCCTCGGCCGGCCCGTTCGGGTAGCGGCCAGGTTGGGTGGCCCGCTGGGGCGGGCAGAGCCCCGGGCATGCCGACACCTTCGGCCAGGCGCCCCGTCGGCGGCGCCGTCCGGCGGCCGCCGACCCCATGGGGGAGAAGAGCCTCCCGCCGCAGTCAACCCCCGGTCGCCTGCTACCCGGTGGCCCGGTTCGAGGTGGCGTGGAGGGACCCGAGCAGGCTGAGGGCCTGCGCGCTGGAACTGCCGGGTTCCGCCTGGTAGACGACCAGTTGCTGGCCGGGAGCGTCGCGTACGTCGAAGGCCTGGTAGGTGAGGGTCAGCGGGCCGACGTCCGGGTGGAGGAGGTGCTTGGCCTCCTGGGTCTTGCCGCGCACGGCGTGGGCGTTCCACAGACGGGTGAAGTCCGTGCTGCGTCCGGTGAGGGTGCGGACGATTTCCCGCAGCCGGGGGCTGTCCGGGTCGAGCCCGGCCGCCTGCCGCAGGTGGCCCACGACGGCCTGGGCCGTGTGGCCCCACCGTTCGTAGAACTGCCGGCCCGCCGCGTCGAGGAAGGCCATCCGGGCGAGGTTGTCCACCCGCTCGAAGGGCGAGTGCAGGGCCTCGGCCAGGGCGTTGGCCGCCAGGACGTCCAGGGCCCGGTTGATGACGAACGCCGGGGCGGCCGGGTAGCCGTCCAACAGCTGGCGCAGGGCGGGGCTGACCCGGTCCGTGGTGTGGGCGGACCGGGTGCTCGGCACCGTCCCCGCCAGCTGGTGCAGGTGCGCGTGCTCGTTCGGGTCCAGCCGCAGGGCGCGGCCGAGCGCGTCGAGAACCTGGGCCGACGGGTGGCGTTCTCGCCCCTGTTCCAGGCGGGTGTAGTAGTCCGCGTTCACCCCGGCCAGGACGGCGACCTCCTCCCGGCGCAGTCCGGCGACCCTGCGCACCCCGTGGCTCGCCACGCCGGCGTCCTCCGGCCGCAGGGCCGCCCGGCGTGCACGCAGGAACTCTCCCAGGTGGTTGTCGTTCACGCCGCCACCCTAGGCCGCGCGGGCAGTGCCCTGCCTGGGTGCACCGCACCCAGGCAGGGCACGTCCTGGCCGGTCGCCCCCGTCCCGCCCAGACTCGGTCGGGCGGAACGGATCCGCGTCCATCGACGAAGGGAGTCCGTCCTTGACGGGCAGCATCGAGGAGGGCCGTGCCGACGTGGTCGGCATGTGGGTGACGGCGGACGGTCACATCCGCCAGGAACTACGGGCGGACGGCCGGTACGACGAGGCCCGAGGCCACCGCCGCAGCGCCTACACGGGCCGCTACACGGTGACCGGCAGTCACATCGACTACGTCGACGACTCCGGGTTCACCGCCACGGGCGACATCCGAGACGGAGTCCTCCACCACGAGGACCTCGTGCTCCACCGAGAGGAGAAGCAGACATGACGCAGGCGGCCAAGGTCGTACTCATCACCGGGGCGAGCAGCGGGATCGGCGAGGCCACTGCCCGCCGGCTCGCCGCCGAGGGCCACCGGCTGTTCCTCGGGGCACGGCGCACCGATCGTCTGGAGGCGCTCGCCGGTGAACTCACCGCCGCAGGCGGCACCGCGGCGTTCCGGCGGCTGGACGTCACGGACGCCGCGGACGTCCAGGCCTTCGTGGCCGCCGCCCGTGAGTGCTACGGCAGGGTGGACGTGGTGGTCAACAACGCCGGAGTGATGCCGCTCTCGCCGCTGGAGGCGCTGAGGACGGACGAGTGGGACCGCATGATCGACGTGAACGTGCGGGGGGTTCTGCACGGCATCGCCGCTGCGCTGCCCGTGATGCGGGCCCAGGGCGGAGGGCACTTCGTGAACGTCGCGTCCGTCGGCGCGTACGAGGTCTCTCCCACCGCTGCCGTCTACTGCGCCACCAAGTTCGCCGTCCGCGCGATCTCCGAAGGGCTGCGTCAGGAGTCCGCCGGAGACATCCGGGTCACCCTCGTGTCTCCCGGCGTGACCGAGTCCGAACTCGCCGAGGGCATCTCTGATCCCACCGCCAGGGAGGCCATGAGGGCGTACCGCGCAGTGGCACTGCCCGCCTCCGCCGTCGCGGAGGCCATCCTCTACGCCGTCACCCAGCCCCGGCAGGTCGACGTCAACGAGCTCGTGGTCCGCCCGGCGGCGAGTGCCCGGTGACCGCCGACGGCTTCCGGCCGACCGTGGTGCCTCGCGCGGCTCCCACGGGGGCCGGCCACCGAAGTTCGACAGGGCCGGCTACCGCGAGCGCCACGCCGTGGAGTGCGGCGTCAAGCGTCTCAAACGCCACCGCGCGGTCGCCACGGGATACGACGAGCTCGCCGTCCGCTTCGACGTGACGGTGCTGGTCACAGCCGTCAATGAATGGCTGTGACCAGCACCGCACCCCCTAGTGCCAGCCGTGCCCGGAGCCGGGCACCGTCACCGGCTTCCCCCGGAAACATCCGATGGAGTACGGGTACTCTCCGTTGAGGTGGTAGTGGTACATGACGACCTTCTTGCCGTCCCACATGATCGCGTGTGTGTGACCGTGGCAGACGTCCAGATCCCTGTTCTTGACGATCTTTCCGTCCTCGCCGCGCGGCCCGAAGATCCCGAAACCGTCGATGGCGTATCCCACGAGCGGTGAGTGCCGGGAACGGGTGTTCGCGGATCCCTTCGAAGGCTTGCTGCCGAAGCAGGTCTGCGAGGGGCCGTGGTAGTGGTACTGCGTGTCGTACGGATGGCCCCAGCAGCGGTCCAGTGGCAGGGCCGCGTTGGGGTCGACCGGTCGGTCCTCCGCGTCGGTGGCCACCTCCAGGTGGAAGGTGCCACCCGCCAGGGCCATCCCGGTCGTCAGCTGGTCGATGCAGGTGGGCTGCGCCTGGACGGACGGATCGCGCGGAACGGTGACGTCGAGGTTCCACGGCTCGATGGGGATCGCGGCGGCGTTGGGGTACCCGTGCGCGGGAATCTCCGCGTAGTACTCGTAGGCGGGGGTGCCCTTCCGGACGGGGAAGCGCCCGGTGGGGTGGTCCGGGAGCCCGTTGCCCTTGAAGCGCCTCCCGGTCGCGGTCGTCGACACCTCCAGCTGCCGGTGCCAGTGCATGGTCCCCGATACGAACGGGCGCTTGAGCACGTCGATCACACCGTGCGCGTCGATCCACGGGCGGTCGGGCCGGGTGAGGGTCCCGCCTTTGCAGGCGAAGAGGGTGTCGTGCGCGGGCGAGGCGATCGACGTGCCGGTAGGGGGTGTGTGCAGGCGGGTGACGAGCGTGCCGTCTCCCTCGCCTCGTACGTCCTCGGCCGCCCGCACGGGATGCGGGGCGGCTGCCGCCGCGCCCCCGGAGTCGGCCGGGGCCATCGCTGGACCGAGCAGCGCACAGGCGGTACCGGCCGCCACGGTAACGGATCTGAGTACGCCGTACATGAACGCTCCCCGTCTCGGGCGGCGAGCCGGCGATCCCGGCCCGGTTCCCGCCGCCCGCATCACCCCACCACGCCCGGCCACCGATGCCCCGCCGACACGTACGCGCGTACGGGTGAGCCCGCGTCCGGAGCGGGTCGCGCCGCCCGCCGGTCTCACCAGGCGGCTTCGGGCGCTGAAGTGAAGGTGTCCGGTAGGCCCGGATCCACCGTGATGCCGGAGGTTGTGACGGCGTCGACGCGGTCATGGCGGGCGTAGGCGGCCAGGAGCTGGTTCACCGTCACCATCGCGTGGAGCGGCGCCCGCAGCGCCCTGCTTCCCGACCACTCCGTCGTCGTGAAGGAGACCCGGTGGCACCGGGGCGTTCGCGCCGCCGGAGCGGGAAGGCGCCCGGCTGCCGGACACCTTCCCCCCGCTCCTTCCGGGGGCGAGCGTGCTCGGTCAAGGCGCTGGCGCTACGTCATCGGGCCAGCCGCCCCAGCAGCGCCGAGGCCGCCGCGATGCCCACGGCGGTGGACGCGGCCAACACGCCGAAGTCCAAGGGCAGATGGGCCGGGGCGCCGATCAACAGGCCGCGCAGTGCGTCGACTTGGTAGCTGAGCGGGTTGACCTTGCTGATTGCCTGCAGCCAGCCCGGCATCAGGTGCAGCGGGTAGAGGGCGTTGGAGCCGAAGAACAGCGGCATGGTGATCGCCTGGCCGATGCCCATCAGGCGGTCGCGGGTGCGCACGATGCCCGCGATGGTCATTGACAGGCAGGAGAAGAAGGTCGAGCCGAGCAGCACCATCACCGCGACTCCCAGCAGCCGCACCGGGTTCCAGGTCATCGCGACGCCGAGCAGTGCGGCGATCAGCACCACCATGACGGCCTGGATCACCGCCTTGACTCCGGAGGCGAAGGACTTGCCGGTGATCAGTGCGGCGCGCGGCGTCGGGGTGACCAGCAGTTTGGTGAGCACGCCGGAGTCCCGCTCCCGGATGATCTGGATGCCGTAGAAGATCGCGATGAACATCGCGGACCGGGCGATGATCCCGGGCGCCAGGCAGTCGAGGTAGGGGATGCCCCCGGTCGGTATCGCCTTCGGGCGGGTGAAGGTCTCACCGAAGATCAGCAGCCAGAGGGCGGGTTGGATGGCCCGGGTGTAGAGCTCGGTGCGGTCGTGGCGGTTCGCTCCAACCAGGACCCTGCCGAGCGGGATTCCATAACCATCCGTCATGCCCGAGCGTTTCAGACTCTGTTTCCGCGGTCGACCGGTGAGCGCCCGGCGACCTCGCCGCCGCCGGGGGCCTTGGTGATGGAACCGTCGACGGCGATCTGGTCGAGCACGAGCCCGACGATCCGGTCGTAGGACTTCAGCGCGATCTGCTTGAGCCGGGCGAAGAGGCCGAGCCGGATCCACTCGTCGCGGCGGTTGCGGATGGTGGTCGCCGAGCAGGTCGTGTCGGTGATCGCCTGGTAGGAGCACCCGAACCGCAGTAGCTGCAGCAGCTTGTCGAATACGATCCGGTCGCTGATGCGGGGCCGGTGGCAGCCCAGGGGGTGGGACGGATCGACCGTCGGGCGCTCGGGCAGCAGCGCCGCGAATTGGTCCCACAACGGGTCGGTCAGCCGAGATGGAAGTACGGGCACAGATCCCCCCAGTGATCACAGAGCGTCGCAACTCCATGATCACGAAGACCTGTGCCCGCCTCGCTGCCCGGGTACCCCCCCACCCCGCCTATCCGTGCAGACTCTTACAAGCCAGGGGTTACGGTAGGTGCCAGACCTGGTTGGCGGACGGGCCGGTGGAGCAGTCCCAGATGATCAGCTGGGTGCCTGCCGGGCCGGCACCGGCGTCGTCCAAGCATTTGCCGGACTGCGGGTTCTTCAGGGTGCCGTTGGCCTGGGCCTGCCAGACCTGGTTGCCGCCACCGTTGCAGTCCCACAGCTCGATCTTGGTGCCAGAGACGGAGCTGCCACCCGTGATGTCCATGCACTTGCCCTGGACGCGCAGGGTGCCGTCGGCGCCGGCGGTCCACTGCTGGTTCGTGGCGCCGGCGGTGCTGCATCCCCAGACGACGATCGGGTTGCCGTTGGCGGTGCCTGCGCCCGAGTTGTCGGCGCAGAGTCCGTTGATGCCGGTGATCTGCCCGGTGCCGAGGGCGCGGTCGAGGCCGATCTGGACGTTGCCGAGGTGGCTGGCCTTCGTGGCCGGGGTGCCGGTGACCTGGCTGAACGTCATGCCGGAGACCGGGGCCGCGACCTGCTGGACGAGGTAGGACCTGCCGGCGGTGGCCCGGATCGAGAACTGGCCGGCGGTGGTGGGGCTCACCACGACGGTCGTCCTGTCGGTGCCGTCGACGACGGACACACTCTGGCCGGGCCAGGGGCTCCGCATGGTGATGGTTCCGGTGGAGCCGGCGCGGATACCGACGGTGCCGATGACGCCGCCGTGGACCTGGACGGAGACGGTGCTGCCGCCGTGGATGTACTGGGTGCCGTCCGCGTCCCAGCCCGGGGGCAGAGCGGGGGCGATCCGCAGCAGGTCGTCGTAGTCCTGGATCAGCGACTCGTTGACGGCGAGCGCGACGTTCGCCGCCTGCTCGATGTAGGGCTCGGTGCCGCCGGACTGGCCCCACAGGTTGGCCATGCCGGTCGGGTAGGTCTGGTACTTCTGGGTGAGTGCGGTCAGGTCGGCGGCGACCCGCGAGCCTAGACCGAGGTGGGCGGCGTCGACGGCGTCGAAGCTCCAGTCGTTCTGCTGGACGTTGACCCGGCTGGTGTAGGTGCGCTGCGCCAGCGACAGCAGCGGCGAGTTGTCGCCGACCAGGCCGTAGGGCCACACCGCGTCGAGGTCGTCGTTCTCGCTGTTGTTGACGGGGGCGGTGGGCTGGGAGGACTGGCCGAGCACGTCGGTGCCGGAGGCGTCGGCGGAGGCGGTGAGGTTCTGCTGGTGGGTGGCGGCGTCGGTGCGCGGGTAGTCGGGGATCTGCGGAATCGCGGCCTGCAGCTGGGAGACGAGCGAGGCGTCGGTGTTCAGGGTCTGGGCGGCGGAGATGGTGGCTGGGAAGAGGGCCTTCATCGCGTCGATCATGTTGACCGGGTCCTGGACGTTCCACTGGTTCTCGTGGACGTTGGCCACCGCATGCCGCTTGCCGTCTGCTCCGACGGTGGTGTAGGCGAGCAGGAACTCGGCGGCCTGCTGCATCAGCGGGTAGTTCGTGGTCAGGAAGGCCCGGTCGTTGGTGGTGAGGTACTGCTGCCAGACCCACAGGCCGACCTCGGCGCCGGAGGAGACGGTCCGGCCGTTCCAGGTGCTCAGTGCCTGGTCGCAGGAGGCGTCACCGAACGGGTTGCTGTCGTTCTGGAAGCCGTTGCCGTTGAAGCGCATGGTCTCCGGCACGCAGATGCCGGGCAGGTTGCCCATGTACGTCTTGGTCCAGGCCTGGATGTTGGCCAGGTTCGAGGTGTAGAGGTTGTAGAAACCGGAGTTCAGGGCGGTCGCGCCGGCGCCGATGTTGGCGGCGATCTGGCCGCGCAGGTTCCAGATCCAGTAGCCCGCCGGGTACCAGTTCTGGTTGTCCTGGGAGAAGTTGAACAGGTCGGCGACGCCGGCCTGGGACCCGGGGAGCGAACCGCGGGACTCCTCGGCGGTGGTGAAGTAGTAGAGGGTCCGGAGCTTCTCCATGTACTGGGCGGTGCCGTCGGCCGAGGAGAGCTTCACCAGGCCGAGGTTGGCCCAGTAGGTGTGCCACCAGGACAGGTGTGGGGCCTGCAGCGTGCTGCTGGCCGCCGAGGCGTCGGTGCCCAGTAGGGCGGCTGCGGTCGAGGCGGCGTTGCCGCCGGCCCAGGTCGGGCTGCCGAGCAGGATCCGGAAGCTGCCGTCGGCGTTCGGGGTGAGGTTGACCTTGACGGTCTGCGCGTCGGTGACCGTGGCGGTGACGTTGCGCCCGCCGGCGGTGAGCGCGGCGAGCGAGCCGAAGGTCTGGCCGGAGCCGGTGGTCGCGTTGTTGTCGACCCAGGTCTCGGAGAGCGTGGCGACGCTGCCGGATGCCGCGGCGGTGGGTGTGCGCCCGGACCACAGGTTCACGGTGGCGCTCTGGGCGGTGTTGGGGTCGGCGCCGGTCACATCCACGACCAGCTCGTCCTTGTCGGCGCGGACGTAGACGGTCGCGCTCATGCCGCCGCCGGACTCGCGCAGCACGCCGTCGTAGGGGTCGACGGTGGCGGTGAAGTCGGTGGCGCCGGTGATCCGCGACAGGCCGGGGATCTGCAGCCAGCCGGGGGACTTGCGGCCGGGCAGGGTGTCGGCGCGGTTCAGCTGGGCGGTGAAGCCGTTCGCGGCCCAGACCGCGGCGCCCAGGGTGCCGTTGCCGAGCGGCATCGACTGGGTTGCCGCGGTGTTCGGGCTGCCCAGGACGATGTCGGCCTCGCGGACGAGGTCGGGGGTGTCGACGGCGAACGCTCCGTTGGACCAGGCGGTCGTCGTGGTCGCCGCCGTTGCGGCCGTCGGCGACCACGCGATCGCCGACGTGCCGAGCACCAGGGCGACAATTGCCCTGGCTGCCAGTGCACTTCGCATGTTGCGGCCCTTCTGTGGTGGGGGTCCCGTGAGGGGTGTTCAGGTCGGCCTCCGGGGGCTGCGGCCGACCTGGTCTGTGGGTGGTGCTGCGCGCCGGGCAACACAGGACTGGAGATCCGAGCCATCGGGTGTTACGAGGTGCTTGTGTCGGGGCCGGGGAAGTCGGCGGAGATTCCGGTGGCCAACCAGTCCTCGACGGCGGCCACGTGCACGGTGCTGGCGCTGGCGGCGAGGAGAGCGTCACCGGCGGCGAGGGCCCGCCAGATGGTCTCGTGGTCTCGGTGAGCCTGTTCGCGGGCGGGCGCGTGCCGGATGCCGCGGACGATGCGCAGCCGCTGGGTATGGGTGGAGAGGATGCCGAGAAGGGTGGACAGGACCGGGTTTCCCACGGCGTCGACGATGGTCCGGTGGAACGCGATGTCCAGCTCGACGAACTCCTCGATGCTGATGTCCCGGGCGCTCTGGTCGAGGATGGCGCGCAACTCGGCCAGACGTGGCTCGGTGATCCGGTAGGCCGCGAGCGCGGTGGCCTGGGGTTCCAGCAGCCGTCGTACCTGGAGGAGTTGGCCGGCTGTGCGGCCTTGGGACACGTCGGCGGCGAAGGCGAGCGATTCCAGGAGGAGGTGGGGTTCGAGGCCGGAGACGTAGGTGCCGTCGCCCTGCCTGGGAACGAGAATCCGCATCGCGGTGAGTGCGCGGACGGCCTCGCGCAGGGAGCTGCGGGACAGCCCGAGCTGGTCGGCCAGGTCGGCCTCGTTGCGCAGCCGGACACCGGGCTGGAGAGCGCCGGAGAGGATCATCTCCTTGATCCGCTCGATGGCCTGATCGGTGACCGACATGTCTGGGTCCCCTCTGGTACGGAACGTTATGGGCCCGTGAAGGGGCTGTCCTGGCGGTGAGAGAACAGGAGGCCGAAGCGGCGCGAGCAGTACCCGACCGACTGGTGGCGCCGCTCCGGCGGCCCGGGTGGTCGGACCCGCTACTCCTGCTTCTCGCCGGAGGCGAAGCGGGAGATGATCAGGGCGACGATGATGATCGCGCCGTTGAGGAACTGGTTCCACAGCGGCGGAACGCCCGCGAGGGTCATCACGTTGACCACCAGCTGGAGGGTCAGCACGCCGGTGAGGGCGCCGAAGAGGGTGCCGCGGCCGCCGTTGAGGCTGACGCCGCCAATGACGGTGGCGGCGAAGACCTGGAAGATCCAGCCGTTGCCCTGGTCGGCGGAGATGGAGCCGTAGTGGCCGGCGTAGAGGATTCCGGCGAAGGCGGCGAGCAGGCTGCCGAGGATCAGCACGGCCCAGGTGATCCGGTCGACCCGGATGCCGGCCGCCCGGGCGGCCTCGGCGTTGCCGCCGATCGCGTACAGGGCGCGGCCGTGCCGCAGCCAGGCGAGCGCGCTGCCGCCGGCCAGGAAGAGCAGGGCACAGATCCAGATCGCGGCGGGGACGCCGAGCCAGCTGGTGCTGCCGAGGTAGGTGAAGGAGCCGGGCAGGTTGACGATCGACTGGCCCTGCGAGATGGCTACTTGGAGGCCGCGTAGCAGGGTGAGCGCGCCGAGGGTGACGATGAAGCCGTTGAGGCGCAGCTTGAGGATCAGGAATCCGTTGATCGCGCCGATCAGCGCGCCGACCGCGAGGCACAGCGGGATGGCGGTCCAGGAGGGGAAGAGGCCGAGGCCGTTGAACCGGGCGCCGTGGTCGGGCAGGACCAGCCAGACGGCGATGACCGGGGCGACGCCGATGGTGGACTCCAGGGAGAGGTCCATCCGGCCGGCGATCAGGATCAGGGCCTCGGCCAGGACGAGCAGGCTCAGTTCGGTGGCCTGCTGGCCGACGCCGAGCAGGTTGTCGGAGGTGAGGAAGGCGGGGGAGACCGCGAAGCCGATGATTCCCAGGACGAGCAGGACCGGGACGAGCGACAGGTCGCGGTAGCGGGCCAGGTCGATGCGGCGCCGGGCGGGCGCGGGGACGGCGGTGGCCGGGTTCGCGCGGACCTCAGTGGTGGGGGTCATTGTCTTCCTTCGTGGTGGTCGGGCCGGCCATGCCCTCCATGGCTGCGACCAGTTGTTCGTCGCTCCAGCCGTGGGCGAACTCGGCGACGACGCGGCCGTGGAACATGGCCAGGACGCGGTCGCAGACTCGCAGGTCGTCGAGTTCGTCGGACACGATCAGGGCGCTCTTGCCGGCATCGGCGACTTCACGCACGGTGCCGAGCAGGGACTCCTTGGACTTGATGTCGACGCCGTTGGTGGGCCGGATGGCGACCAGGACGTGCGGCTCGGTGGCGAGCGCGCGGGCGATGACGACCTTCTGCTGGTTTCCGCCGGACAGGGCGGACACCGGGGTCGAGGGGCCGGGCGTCTTGATGTCGAGTCCGCTGATCATCCGCTCGGCGAAGGCACGGGTCCGCGAGGGCATTACCGTGCCGAACGGACCGAGCTGGTCGGTGACGGTCAAGGTGGCGTTCTCGGCGACGCTGCGCTGTGGAACCAGGCCCTGGATGTGGCGGTCCTCGGGGACGAAGCCGATCCCCGCTGCGAGAGCGGCCGGAACCCGGCCCGTGCGTACCGGCCGGCCCGCGACGGTGACCGTGCCGGCCCGGGGGCGGTGCAGGCCGGCAAGGGTCTCACCGAGCTGGACGTTGCCGCTGGCAGCCGCCCCGGCCAGGCCCACGACTTCGCCCGGACGCGCGGTCAGGGAGAAGTCCTGGTACGCGCCGTCCAGACTGAGCCCGGAGACGTCCAGAAGCGGGGCGCTGTCACGGAGCGTCCGGCCGGTCACCGACCACGCGGGCTCGGAGCCCCGGGCGCGTTCGCCGGTCATCGCCTCCACCAGGGCCCGCTGGTCGAGCTCGGAGACCGGCGCGGTGACGATGTGCCGGGCGTCGCGGTAGACCGTGACGGTGGTGCAGAGGTCGTAGACCTCCTGCAGGTGGTGGGAGATGAAGAGGAAAGCGACACCCTGCTGCTGGAGCGAGCGCAGCTTGTCGAAGAGCCTCTCGATGCCGCGCGCGTCGAGCTTGGCGGTGGGCTCGTCCAGGATGATGAAGCGGGCCCCGAAGGAGAGCGCGCGGGCGATCTCGACGAACTGGCGCTGCTCGACGGTGAGATCCTCGGCGCGGGCGCCCGGGTCGACGTCGACTCCGTACTCGGCCAGCAGTTCACTGGCCCGGCTCCGCAACTGCTTCCAGCTGATCGGGCGCAGCACACCCGTGCTCTGCCGGTCCAGGAAGAGGTTCTCGGCGACGGTCAGCGCGGGGATGATGGTGGAGCGCTGGTAGACGCAGGCGACCTTGGACCGCCAGGCGTCGGTGTCACCGGGGGCCGGGGCCGGCTCGCCGTTGAAGTGCAGGGTGCCGGTGTCGGGGTTCTGCAGGCCGGTGAGGATCGAGACGAGCGTGGACTTGCCCGCGCCGTTGCGGCCGACCAGGGCGTGCGACTCGCCTGGTGCGACCGAGATGCGGGCGTCGCTGAGGGCGATGGTGGCGCCGAAGCGCTTGCTGATCCCGTCGGCCTCGACGACGGGGCCCCGGACGGGGCTGGGGTCCGCCATGGCGGGGGTGTCCTTTCCGAGGGTTCCCGTGAACGGCGGCCTGAGCGGGAGGATCGGAGCGCCGCCGTTCACGAGGGTGCCGGGATTACTTGCTGACGTTGTTGCCCCACAGGGACTTGTCGTCGACGTTGTCCTTGGTCACCAGCGGCGCGGGGAGCTGGTCCTCCAGGCCGTTCGGCAGCTGGACGATGGTCGACCCGTGGTCGGTGGGGCCGGGCTGGAAGGTCTTGCCCTCGGCTCCGGCCTGGGCGTAGAACAGCGCGTACTTGGCGTAGAGGTCGGCCGGCTGGGAGACGGTGGCGTCGATCTCGCCCTTGCGGATCGCGTCGAACTCCTGCGGGATGCCGTCGTTGGAGATGATCGCGATGTGGCCGGGCTGGCCAGCGGGTTTGAGCAGGCCCTTCTGCTGGAGCAGGGCGAGGGTGGGCTGGAGGAAGACGCCGCCGGCCTGCATGTAGATGCCGCCGAGGTCCGGGTTGGCGGCCAGGGTGGACTGGAGCTTGGCGGAGGCGACGTCGCCCTTCCAGTCGGTGGCCAGCTCGATCACCTGGATGCCGGGGAACTTCTCCTTCATACAGGCGGCGAACGCCTCGGAGCGGTCGCGGCCGTTGATGGAGCTCAGCGCGCCCTGGAACTCGGCGACCTTGCCCTTGCCACCGAGCTGCTTGCCCAGGAACTCACAGGCCTTGGTGCCGTACGCCTTGTTGTCGGCGCGGACCACCATGTACACCTGCCCCTTGTCGGGTCGGGTGTCGACGCTTACCACGGGGATCTTCTTGGCGGCCAGCGCGTCGAGGGTGGAGGCGATGGCACCGGTGTCCTGCGGGGCCATCACGACGGCCTTGGCGCCGGTGTTCTGGAAGACCTGGACGTTGGCGACGAGCTTGGTGACGTCGTTCTGGGAGTTGCTCACCGGCAGGGTGTTCAGGCCCTGGGAGGAGCCGTCCTGCTTGATGTACTGCGCGTAGGAGTTCCAGAAGTCGGAGTCCGCACGCGGCAGGTCGACGCCGATGGCCGTCTTGCCGCCGGAGGCGGAGGTGTTCGAGTCGCTGCCGCGGTTGCAAGCCGTGGCGAGCCCCGCCAGGACGACCACGGCGGCGGCGGTGGCCGCGACTCTGGAGGAGCGAGGGTTCATGGTGCTGATCTCCTTGGCTGGGGTGGCAGGAGCCCCTGACGGGGTGGGTTCGGAAGCGGCGCGGCCCGGCGCAGGGGGTGACCGGTCCGTGGTTGCGGCGGTCCGTGAGAGCCGGCAGCGGACCGAAAAGCCCTCACTCATCGGATGGCTTGGGGCAGTGAGGACCTTACGAGCCGGGCATCTGGCTGACAAGAGGAGACCTCGGATGATTTCCAACCGTGACATCCGGGTTTCCCGCGCGGATGCGATAGGCCTGAAATGCGCCTTGTGAGTTGCGTACATGGAGGAACGCGGGCCAGATCCGCCGACAATCATCGGAGGACTTCTTGCGGCGGCGCGGGCGGTGCTCGTATGGTCAGGCACCGCAGATTCATCCGATGTGTTGGCGGCTGTGAGGCCTCGGCTCTCGGCGCGACGACAGGAGAGAAGACATGAGACTAGGGCGCATCGGTGTACCGGGAGCCGAGACTCCGGTCGTCATCGACCGGACCGGCGCCACGTTCGCACTCACGGCCCTGACCGGCGACATCGACGGGGCGTTCCTCGCCTCCGGGGGGATCGACCGGGTCCGGGAGACGCTGGCCGAGGGCTCGCTCCCGACCGTCGACACAGTCGGCCTGCGGGTCGGCGCTCCCATCGCCCGCCCGGGGAAGGTGGTGTGCATCGGCCTCAACTACCGTGACCACGCGGCGGAGACGGGAGCGGCCGTCCCCGAGCGGCCGGTGGTCTTCATGAAGGACCCGTCCACCGTGGTCGGCCCCTACGACCGGGTACTGATCCCGCGTGGTTCGGTGAAGACGGACTGGGAGGTCGAGCTGGCGGTCGTCATCGGCCGTGAGGCCCGCTACCTGGCGAGCCCCGCCGAGGCCGACGTGTGCATCGCCGGTTACACGATCAGCAACGACGTCTCCGAGCGTGAGTTCCAGCTGGAGTACTCCGCACAGTGGGACCTCGGCAAGTCCTGCGAGACCTTCAACCCGCTCGGTCCCTGGCTGGTGACATCCGATGAGATCGCCGAGCCGCAGTCGCTCGGGCTGCGGCTCGCGGTCAACGGCGAGGTGCGGCAGGACGGCGATACCAAGAACATGATCTTCGAGGTTGCGTACCTGGTCTGGTACCTGAGCCAGTACATGGTGCTGCGCCCCGGCGACGTGATCAACACCGGCACTCCGGCCGGCGTGGCCCTGGGCCTGGCCGGCACCCCGTACCTGCGCGAGGGCGATGTGGTCGAGCTGTCCATCGACGGCCTCGGCATCCAGCGCCAGACGTTCATCAACGCGTGAAAGGCACCGAGTTGTCCGCAACCACCGCTGCGCGGATCACCGCCGTCGAGACCTTCGACATCCGCTTCCCCACCTCGCGGGAGCTGGACGGGTCGGACGCGATGAACCCCGACCCCGACTACTCCGCCGCCTACGTGATCCTCCGAACCTCGGCAGGCGGCCACGAAGGGCACGGCTTCACCTTCACCATCGGCCGCGGCAACGACGTTCAGGTGGCCGCCATCGACGCGCTGAGCCCGCACGTCATCGGACGCTCCGTCGCCGACCTGTGCGCCGACCCCGGCACCCTGTACCGCGACCTGATCGGCGACAGCCAGCTGCGCTGGCTCGGCCCCGAGAAGGGCGTGATGCACATGGCCGTCGGCGCCGTCGTCAACGCGGTCTGGGACCTGGCGGCCAAGCGCGAGGGCAAGCCCCTGTGGCAGCTGCTCGCCGACGCCGACCCCGCGTGGTTGGTCTCCCAGGTTGACTTCCGCTACATCGCGGACGCACTGACGCCCGACGAGGCCCTGGAGCTCCTGCGCAAGGGCAAGCAGGGCGCACCCGAACGGACCGCCGAACTGCTGCACCGCGGCTACCCCGCCTACACCACCTCGCCCGGCTGGCTCGGCTACAGCGACGAGAAGCTCACCCGCCTCGCCAAGCAGGCCGTGGCCGACGGCTTCACCCAGATCAAGCTGAAGGTCGGCGCCGACCTGGCGGACGACATCCGCCGCTGCCGCGCCGCCCGCGCGGCCGTCGGCGCAGACATCCGCATGGCGATCGACGCCAACCAGCGCTGGAACGTCGCCGAGGCCATCGAGTGGACGAACGCCCTCGCCGAGTTCGACCCGTACTGGATCGAGGAGCCCACCAGCCCCGACGACGTGCTCGGCCACGCCGCCGTCCGGCGGGGCGTCCACCCGATCAAGGTCGCCACCGGCGAGCACGTGCAGAACCGCATCGTCTTCAAGCAGCTGCTCCAGGCCTGCGCCATCGACGTCCTCCAGCTGGACTCCGCCCGGGTGGCCGGCGTCAACGAGAACCTCGCCATCCTGCTGCTGGCCGCCAAGTTCGGCGTCCCGGTCTGTCCGCACGCCGGCGGCGTGGGTCTGTGCGAGCTGGTCCAGCACCTGTCGATGTTCGACTACGTCGCCCTCTCCGCCACCACCGAGGACCGTGTCATCGAGTACGTCGACCACCTGCACCAGCACTTCCTCGACCCGGTGAGGATCGGCGACGGTCACTACCGGGCGCCCACCGTGCCCGGCTTCTCAGCCACGATGCACCAGGCCACCATCGACACCTACACCTACCCCGGCGGCGCGTTCTGGGCCGCGGACACGGCCGCCGACCTCTGCGGCGCGGACACCGAGGAGCGCGCGTGACGACCGAACTCGAGGGCCTCACCGCCCTGGTCACCGGCGGCGCCTCCGGCATCGGCCTGGCCACCGCCCGGCTGCTCGCCGAGCGCGGCGCGCAGGTCGCCGTCCTCGACCTCGACCCCGGCGGCGCCCCTGCCTCGCTGCGCGGTTTCACCGCCGATGTCAGTGACGACGCCTCGGTCCGCGCCGCTGTCATCGGCGCGGCCGAGTCACTCGGCGGCATCGACATCCTGGTCAACAACGCCGGCATCGGCGCGGCGGGGACGGTGGAGGACAACGACGACGCGCAGTGGCACCGGGTGCTGGACGTCAACGTCCTGGGGCTGGTCCGGGTCACCCGTGCTGCCCTGCCGTACCTGCGCCGCTCTGTGTCGTCCAATCCGGGGCGAACCGCCTCGATCGTCAACACCTGCTCCATCGCCGCCACCGCCGGGTTGCCGCAGCGCGCCCTGTACTCGGCGTCCAAGGGCGCGGTGCTCTCGCTCACCCTCGCCATGGCCGCCGACCACGTTCGCGAAGGCATCCGGGTCAACTGCGTCAACCCGGGCACCGTCGACACTCCGTGGGTCGGCCGGCTGCTGGACGCCGCCGCAGATCCGACCGCCGAGCGCGCCGCGCTGAACGGCCGCCAGCCGACCGGTCGCCTGGTCACTGCGGAGGAGGTGGCCGCGGCCATCGCCTACCTTGCCTCTCCGGCGGCCGGCAGCGTCACCGGCACCGCCCTCGCGGTCGACGGCGGCATGGCCGGCCTGCGCCTTCGCTCGGAGCCGAAGCCTTGAACCTGCACCGCAACCGACTGGGTCGAACCCTGGTAGGGGTCAGCGAACTCTCCTTCGGCGGGGCCGGAATCGGCAACCTGTTCACGGCGGTGAGCGACGAGCAGGCCGAGCAGGCCGTGGCAGCCGCCTGGGAGGCGGGCGTTCGCTACTTCGACACCGCCCCGCACTACGGGCTCGGCCTGTCCGAACGCCGCCTCGGCGACGCGCTGAGCGCCAGGCCCCGCAGCGAGTACGTGCTGTCCACCAAGGTCGGCAGGCTGCTGGAGCCGGCCGACCTCGGCGGCGACGACCTCGCCAACGGCTTCGCCGTCCCCGCGACTCACCGCCGAAGCTGGGACTTCAGTGCGAAGGGCGTGCGCAGTTCCATCGAGGAGAGCCTGAACCGGCTCGGCCTGGACCGGATCGACGTCGCCTACCTGCACGATCCCGACGACCATGCCGAGCAGGCCCTCGCCGAGGCCTACCCCGAGTTGGAACGGCTGCGCGCAGAGGGCGTGCTGGGGGCGATCGGTGTCGGCATGAACCACGCCGACCTGCTCACCCGCTTCGTCCGCGAGACGGACGTCGATGCCGTGCTGCTGGCCGGCCGCTACAGCCTGCTCGACCAGTGCGGTCTCACCGAACTCCTGCCCCTCGCCCACCAGCGCGGCGTCGGCGTGGTGATCGGCGGGGTCTTCAACTCCGGCCTGCTCGCCGACCCCAGACCCGGCGCCACCTTCGACTACGCTCCCGCAAACCTGCAGTTGCTTGAGCGTGCGATCGGCTTCAGGATCGTCTGCGAACGGTACGGCGTGCCGCTGCGCGCCGCCGCCCTGCGATTCCCGTTCGGGCACCCAGCCGTAGCGAGCGTCCTGGTCGGCACCCGCAGCGCCGCCGAGGCGCGGGACGCCGCCGCAATGCTCCACCACCCCATCCCGGATGCGCTGTGGGTGGAGTTGAAGGAGCGCGGGATGCTCGCCGCAGACGTGCCGACCCCTTCGGAGGTGGGCTGATGCGTATCGCCCTGTTCATCACCTGCTTCAACGACACCATGTTTCCGGGCACCGGCCGGGCGGTGGTGACCGTCCTGGAACGGCTCGGCCACACAGTCGACTTCCCGCAGGAGCAGACCTGCTGCGGACAGATGCACTTCAACACCGGCTACCGCCCGGACGCCGTGCCACTGGTGTCGCGCTTCGCCCGGACCTTCGCCGAGTACGACGCGGTGGTCACCCCGTCCGCGTCGTGCGCCGGCATGGTGCGGGACAACCACCCGGTACTGGCCGAGGAGTACGGGCACGCCGAGCTCCAGCGGCAGGTCGCCGAAGTAGTGCCCAGAGTGCACGAGTTCACCGAATTCCTCACCCATGTCCTCGGTGTCACCGACGTCGGCGCCCGGTTCCCGCACCGCGTCACCTACCACCCCACCTGCCACTCGCTGCGCGGCCTGCGGCTCGGCGACCGTCCGCTGCAACTGCTGCGAGCCGTCGAGGACATCGAGCTGCTCGACCTCCCGGCCGCCGACTCCTGCTGCGGCTTCGGCGGCACCTTCGCCGTCAAGAACGCCGACACCTCCGCCGCGATGCTCACCGACAAGACGCGGGGAGTCCGGGACACCGGCGCCGAGGTGCTGTGCGCTGCCGACAACTCGTGCCTGATGCACATCGGCGGCGGCCTCTCCAGGCAGGGCAGTCCGGTCCGGACCATGCACCTGGCCGAGATCCTCGCAGCCACCGAAGGAGCCGCGCAATGAGCAACCCCGGCGACCGCGGCGTGGTCTGGCTCGGCTCACCGTCCTTCCCCGACGCCGCCCGCGAGGCACTGAAGAACACCCAATTGCGCGCCAACCTCAAACGGGCCACCTCCACCATCCGCGACAAGCGCCTCACGGTGGCCGCGGAGTTGGACGACTGGGAGGCGCTGCGCGACTCGGCCGCCGCGATCAAGAAGCGCACCGCGCGCCATCTCGACCGCTACCTGGTGCAGTTGGAGCAGTCCGTCACCGCGGCGGGCGGAACCGTGCACTGGGCCGCCGACGCTGCCGAGGCCAACCGGATCGTCACCGACCTGGTACGCGCGACCGGCGAGCAGGAGGTCGTGAAGGTCAAGTCCATGGTCACCCAGGAGATCGGCCTCAACGAACACCTCGCCGAGGCAGGGATCACCGCGTACGAGACCGACCTCGCCGAGCTCATCGTCCAGCTGGGAGACGACCGGCCCTCCCACATCCTGGTCCCGACGATCCACCGGAACCGCACCGAGATCCGCGACCTCTTCACCGCCAGGATGGGCGAGTGGGGTCAACCGGCGCCCGACGGGCTGGGCGACGACCCGGCCGAACTCGCGGAGGCCGCCCGCTTGCACCTGCGCGAGAAGTTCCTCACCGCCAAGGTCGCCGTCTCCGGCGCCAACTTCGCCATGGCCGACACCGGTACCGTCGTCGTCGTGGAGTCCGAGGGCAACGGCCGGATGTGCCTGACCCTGCCCGAGACCCTGATCACCGTCATGGGTATCGAGAAGGTCGTCCCCACCTGGTCCGACCTGGAGGTGTTCCTCCAGCTGCTACCGCGCTCCTCCACCGGCGAGCGGATGAACCCCTACACCTCCAGCTGGACCGGCACCACCGACGGCGACGGGCCGCAGGACTTCCACCTGGTGCTGCTCGACAACGGCCGCAGCGACACCCTCGCAGACACCGTCGGACGCCAGGCCCTCGCCTGCATCCGCTGCTCGGCCTGCCTCAACGTCTGTCCGGTCTTCGAGCGCACCGGCGGCCACGCCTACGGCTCGGTGTACCCCGGACCGATCGGCGCCGTTCTCACCCCGCAGCTGGTGGGAGTGGACGGTGACATAAAAAGCGCGGCCGCGTCGCTGCCCTTCGCCTCCACCCTGTGCGGGGCCTGCTACGACGCCTGCCCCGTAAAGATCAACATCCCGGAGGTCCTGGCCCACCTGCGGGCCGAGGTCGTCGAGGCGAAGCGGACCTCCGAACGCCTGCCCACGGCCGAGGCCGTGGCGATGAAGGCCGCAGCCAGAGTTCTCGACTCCCCACAGCTGCTCGCCGCTGCGCAGAAGGCGGCGAGTCTCGGCGGCCGTGCGCTCGCCCGACGCGGCCGCATCGGCCGACTGCCCGGCCCGCTGCACGGGTGGTCCGACACCCGTGACACCCCCGCGCCGCCCGCCGAGTCCTTCCGCACCTGGTGGCGCAAGAACAAGGAAGGGGAGCGATGAGCAGCCGCGAGACCGTCCTCGGCCGCATCCGCGCCGCACTAGCCGACGTCCCTGCCGACGAGACCCCGGGCGACGTGCCCGTGCCCCGCGACTACCGCCGCACCCACACCCGGCCGGGCGAGAACACGGTGGCGCTGTTCGCCGAACGCGTCGCCGACTACCGCGCCACCGTCACCCGTACCGACCGGGCCGGCCTGTCCGACGCCATCGCCGCCGCCCTCGCCAGACACGATGCCCGCAACCTGGCCCTGCCGGGTGGATTTCCCGTCGCCCTCCTGCCGGTCGGCAGTTGGGAGTGGCACACGGAACCCCTGGACATCCCCGCCCTGGACGCCCTGGACGGAGCGATCACCCTCGCCGCCGCCGGCATCGCCGTCACCGGCACCATCGTCCTGGACGCCGGCCCCGGCCAGGGCCGGCGCGCCCTCACCCTCGTCCCCGACTACCACCTGTGCGTCATCCGGGCCGAACAGATCGCCGACGACGTCCCCGACGCCCTTGCCCGGCTCGACCCGACCCGGCCACTGACCTTCATCTCCGGCCCGTCCGCCACCAGCGACATCGAACTCGACCGCGTGGAAGGCGTCCACGGGCCCCGCACCCTGGACGTCATCATCGTCGACCCCGCCCGCCCGGAGCAGCAGCCATGAGAATCGCCCTGCACACCCGCGTCCGCGAGGACCGGATCGAGGAGTACGAGGCCGCACACCGCGCGGTGCCGGACGAGCTGACCGCCGCGATCCGCGCCGCCGGCGCGACCTCCTGGACCATCTGGCGCAGCGGCTGCGAGCTCTTCCACCTGCTCGAATGCGAGGACTACGGTCGCCTGCTCGCCGCGCTGGAGCACCTGCCGGTCAACGTCGCCTGGCAGGCCCGCATGGCAGACCTCCTCGACGTGGTCCACGACTACTCGAAGGACGGCGCCACCGCAGGCATCCCGGTGGTGTGGCAGCTGTGACCGGCCGGCAGATCATCGACGCGCACCACCACGTATGGGACCTGGACGTCCGCCCGCAGCCCTGGATCGCCGGCGAGTCCCTCGCACCGCTCGCCCGCTCCTTCTCCGCCGCCGAGCTCGAAGCCGAGGCGCGTACTGCCGGCGTGGTGGGCACCGTCGCCGTCCAGACGGTCTGCGTCCCCGAGGAGACCCCGGAGCTGTTGGCCCTCGCCGCCGGCAACGACCTGGTCACCGGGGTCGTCGGCTGGACCGACCTCACCGCCCCGGACGTCGCCGACACGATCGCGGCCCTGCGCGAACTTCCCGGTGGAGACCGGCTGGTGGGCATCCGCCACCAGGTCCAGGACGAGCCCGACCCGAACTGGCTGCTCCGCCGGGACGTCCGCCGCGGGCTGCTCGCCGTCGCCGCAGCCGGCCTCGCCTACGACCTCGTCGTCAAGCCGCACCACCTGCGCGCCGCCGCCCTCGCCGCCGCCGGCATCACCGGGCTGACCTTCGTCCTCGACCACCTCGGCAAGCCGCCCATCGCCACCGGCGCGCTCGACCCCTGGGCAGCCGACCTGCGCCGGCTGGCGGCACTGCCCAACACCGTGTGCAAACTCTCCGGAATGGTCACCGAGGCCACCCCGGGCAGCTGGCGAACCGTGGACCTCAGGCCCTACGCCGACACCACGCTGGACACCTTCGGCCCGCACCGGATCCTCTTCGGCTCCGACTGGCCGGTCTGCACCCTCCAGGCCGGCTACCCCGAAGTCATCCGGATCGCCGACCGCCTCACCGACCGGCTCAGCCCAAGGGAGAAGGAAGCTGTGTTCAGCCGCAACGCGATCCGGGTGTACGGACTGCGGCCACCTGGGCCGCCCGACGACGAGGCGTGAGCAACCCCCGGCGACAGGACTGCAGGACGTCGGCTCGGACCGGGCGAGTACGGCGTGATGGGCGACCGCTATTTCGAAGATGAGTTCGAATCGTGCGGCGAGGACTATGCTGCAAGGCACATGACCATGGGAGGCATGCAGTGCCAGTCACTGACGAGGCGATCGAGAAGATCAAGGCGATGATCGTCAGCGGCGAGCTCCGCCCCGGCTCTCGCCTTCCGAGGGAGGCTGACCTCGCCGAGCGGCTCGGCCTCTCCCGCAGCTCCTTGCGCGAGGCGGTCAAGGCCCTCTCGCTCATCCGGGTACTCGACGTGCGCCAGGGCGACGGTACGTACGTGACCAGCCTGGAACCGAACCTATTGCTGGACGCCCTGGGCTTCGTCGTCGACTTCCACCAGGACGACACGGTCCTGGAATTCCTGGAGGTCCGCCGCATCCTGGAGCCCGCCGCTGCGGCCATGGCCGCTCGGGTCATGTCGGACGAGGACATCACAGCCCTGCGCGAGGTGCTGGACGGCCTCAGCGACGACGCCACGCTTCAGGAACTGATCGACAACGACCTCGAGTTCCACCGCCGGATCGCCGCCGGCTCGGGCAACACCGTGCTCTGCTCGCTGATCGACGGCCTGTCCGGCCCGACCGCACGCGCGCGGATCTGGCGCGGACTGACGGAGGAGGGCGCGGTCGAGCGCACCCGCCAGCAGCACCACGCCATCCTCGACGCCATCGCCCGCCGAGCTCCCGACCTCGCGCACTCCTGGGCGACGGTCCACGTGGCAGGTGTCGAGCAGTGGCTTCGCGACACCCTCGGTACGGCGGGTTCCCCGCTCGGCTGAACGGAGAATAGAGCCGCTCCCGCGCTGCCCGGTTGCGCTGTACTCGCCGTTCCTGTACATGGAACCCTTGCTCGCTCCACGACCAGCGGGGACAGTTCACCCTTGATCCGGGCGAGGTCGCGGCGCACCACCGCGGGATCGGTGGCGGCCAGGTCTGCCAGCGCCTGCTCGATCGTCGGGCTGGACGCCGCCGGCACCGGAGTCAGGAAGTCCGGCACGTACACCGTCGGCAGCCGCACCAGCTGGGACAGCAGATCCCAGCACACCCCCGCCAGCCGCCGTCCGGCCTGCCGCACCCAGGGCAGATGGACCGCGTGCCGGCCCGGGTCCTTGAGCACCTCAACGCTCGTCGTCACCTCGCACAGCGGCGAGCGGGCGAACCGCGTCCGGGCGAGGTCCGGTGCGGAGAACTCCCAGGTGAGCACGGGCATCCCCCATGAGGATTCGATCAGGCTGGAATATGTGGGCGGTGGTGATCATTCCAGCGAGCCTCGGTGCATGACCACCGCCACACTCCCTCCGCTGCGCGACCGTCTCGGCCTGCCCGACACCGCCGGCCGCGCCCGCCTGATCGGCGCCCACCTCGTCGACAGCCTCGGCACCGGGCTGATCCTCGCCTTCGTCCTCGTCTACTTCGCCCGCGCCACCACCCTCCCTCTCGCCGCGATCGGCGCCGCCGTCTCCACCGCCCGGCTGCTCGCCCTGCCCACCGCCCTCGCCGTCGGCCCGCTGATCGACCGCCACGGCGCCCGCGTCGTGGCGTCCGGCGCCAACGCGCTCTCCGCGCTCGCCTACTGCGGGTTCCTGCTCACCCACCACGCCTGGCAGATCGTCCTGGTCTGCCTGCTCGCCCAGATCGGCCACGCCGGCTACTGGACCGCCGGCACCGGCCTGGTGGTCCTCGCCTCCCACGAGGGCGAGCGCACCCGGTGGTTCGCTTTGGTGCAGACGCTGCGCAACACCGGCATGGGCCTCGGCGGGGCGCTGGGAGCCGTCCTGATGGTCGGCGGCGGTACCGGAGTGCTACGGCTGCTGGTGGTGCTCAACGCGGCCAGCTACCTGCTCGCGTCCATCCTGCTGGCCACGTGGCGGCCCACCGCTGCGCCCGCGCGGGAGGCCAGGACGGCCGGGACGGGTGGCTACCGGGAGGTGCTGCGGGACCGGCGATACCTGCTGCTGGTGGCGGTCAACCTCAGCTTCGTCTTCGCGTCGATGATCCTCAGCATGCTGCTGGCCGTCTACCTCACCGTCGGCCTGCACCGCAACGCCTCGGTGGCCGGTTCTCTCCTCGTCCTCAACGGCGTGCAGGTCGTTCTCACCCAGAGTGCCGTCGCCCGCCGTCTGGAGGGTCGGCGTCCCACCCGGGTGGTCGCCGCCGGGGCACTGCTCAACGCGTTCGCCTTCGGCCTCTTCGCGCTGCTCGCAGCCGCCCCCGGCTGGGCCGTCCTGCCAGGCCTGTACACCGCGATGCTCGTGTACAACCTCGCCGAGACCGTCGCGACCCCCTGCCGAGAGGATCTCAGCGTCTCGCTCGCCGACCCGGCTCGGCGCGGTCGCTACCTGGCCGTCTACCAACTCTCCTGGAACGTCGGCCAGGCCGTCGCCCCCGGCCTGCTCACCCTGCTGCTCGCCCGCGGCGCCGCCTGGCCCTGGCTCTTTCTGCTCGTCCTCAGTCTGGCCGCGGTGCCCGGCCTCCTACGGCTCGGACCGACGTCCTCCTCGACGACATGACGACGGCGTGGCCCTTTTGCAGCCGACGACTGCACATCATGAGAACCGGAAGGTGCAGGTGTCCCGGGCTCGTTGGGCGCGACCTCGGTGTACCAGGGCGGCGAGGTACAGCCAGGACTTTCAGGTCCGCGAGCTCACCCGGGACCTCGGCCCCGCCACGCTGCGCCAGGTCATGAGCTGACTGGAGCGCACCCGCACTGCGGCCCTCGCGCTGCGTGGCGAGCAGGTCCCGTTCGCTGGTGGTTCCACCGGTGCAGGGTCGAACGCGGTGTGAAGGATTGGGCCGCGTGGTTTCCGCCGGTGCCAGGGCCGGTACGGAGACTGTCAACGCTGCCACGACACACGGGAGAGACCTGCTGATGAGTGCTTCGGAGCGCTACGTGCGCGCGTGGGAGGGTTTCTGGGCCGAGAACACGGGCGAGCCGGGCGAGCCGTTCTGGGACGCGGACGCGACGCTGACGGCGGCTCCGCACACCGCACTGCTCGCGGCCCACGCCGACCGCATGCTGCCGATCGTCGACCTCGGCTGCGGCAACGGCACCCAGACCCGCTACCTGGCCGGGCACTTCCCGCGCGCGGTGGGCGTCGACCTGTCAGCCTCGGCCGTGGCCCACGCCCGTCGGGTGGACCGCGACGCAGTGGCCGAGTTCGAACAGCTCGACCTCACGGACCTGGTGGGGGTGCGGCGACTCGGTGACCGACTCGGCGAGGCCAACGTCTACCTGCGGGCAGTGCTCCACCAGAGCGACCCGGCCGACCGGGCGCCGGTCGCGGCCGCCGCCGCCCTGCTGCTCGGCCGGCGCGGCCGGGGCTTCGTGGTCGAGCCGACCGCCGCCGCCAAGGCGGTGCTCCAACAGGTCGCCGAACGGCCGGGCGGCCCGCCGGACAAGCTCCGACAGGTCCGCAAGCACCGACTGCGCCCAGCCGAAGTCGCCCCAGGGGAACTGCCCGAGCTGCTGCGTGGCGCCGCATTGGAGATCCTCGACCAGGGCGAGACCGACCTCGCGATGAGCGAGCGCCACCCGGACGGCACCCGGGTCGCGCTGCCGGCCCACTGGTTCGTGGTTGCTGCGGTAGGGGGCAGCCGGCCGGGCAGCTGAGCGCCCGCTGGCAGCGGTCTGCCGCATCCGCGCCAGCCGTGACCTCAAGGACGCCTGGACGATCTGTGGCTCTGACTTCAGCAGCGTCACCTGTCCTGACGGCAACGTGGAGTGGTTCGTTGTCGGCACGAACCACCAGATCTTCCACATCCGGTCGGGAAGCGGAGGCTGGCGGTCTCTGGGCGGAGCCGCCAGGAGCGCCGCTCCGAACGGCGCGTACGCGGCTTCAGTGCAGGCGGCACTGTCGTCATCGACACGATCGGCACAGACGACAACTGGTGGTGCAACGATCGAGGAACCGGCAACTGGTCGGGCCGGAACCGCTGTTGGCCCGCACGTTTCGCCTGGGGCTGTGTCTGGATCATGATCGGGAACGCGCAAGTGCCCTCTGAACCGGGGTGATGAGGCTTGTCCAAGGTCTCCGTCAGCCCAGCGGGAAGGAACCTCCCGTGTGCACACTGCCGGGTCACGTCCCCGGCTCGTCGTCTCCACCGATGGGCACGGAGTCGTCGGCCACGCCGGGTCGCGACTTCTGGCCGATCTCGCCGAAGCCACCGGCCTCACGCAGGCCTTCGGCGATGTCCTGCGTCGGCTTCGTCCGCGCGGCACCGGCCACGATCCGGGCCGGATCACCGTCGATCTTGCGAAGATGCTCGCCGACGGCGGCGAGGCGGTCACCGACCTGGCGCTGCTGCGCGATCAGCCCGAGATGTTCGGCCTGGTCGCATCCACCCTCCACGGCCCGGCGGCTGCTGGCCGGCATCGACCCGGCCGCGCCGCTTCGGCGGCGTTCCGTGCTGCTGATCGGCCTGCGCCAGCAGCGCCCCGACGGCCCGCCCGCACCGCCGAACTGTGGCTGCCCGACGAGGCAGGCGCCGCCACCGCAGTGGAACAGGACCTCGGCGCCGGCGGCACCAGTGAGCGCAGGCGACCTACCCTCGGCTAACCTCCCCCCTCGTGGACGATCACCCCGAGCCCTCGACCCTCCGCGTCTTCGTGGCACTGGCTCCGCCCGACGAGGCCAAGGACGAACTGGCCCAGGCCCTGCAGCCTGCCTACGCCATGTACCCGCGGCTGCGGTGGAACCGGATCGAGGACTGGCACATCACCCTGGCCTTCCTCGGTGAACTGCCATCCACGGCAGTGCCGCTGCTGCGGTCGGCGCTGGCCGCTTCGACTGCGTCGCGCCCCGCCCTGCACCTGGGCCTGCGGGGCGGCGGCCACTTCGACCAGCGACTGCTGTGGAGCGGGATCGACGGGGACCTGGAGGGACTGCACCTGCTCGCCGCCGACGTCCGGGACCTGATCAGGTCCTGCGGGATCGAGCTCAGGGACCGCCCGCTGCGCCCCCATCTGACCCTGGCACGGTCCCGCCGCGACGATCCCACCAGTGTGCCGCAGGCCGCGGCCGGGCTCACCGGGTTCGTGGGCCGGCCGTGGTGGACCGAACGTCTCCACCTCGTCGGCAGCAACATCGGCCGTGGTCCCGGGCCGATCCGCTATCGCGACATCGAGTCGTGGCGATTCGCCGCCGCGGTCCGGGCCGGGGGCGGGCGGCCCGGTCAGCCTACGAGTACACCTCCGCCCGGAGCCCATCCGGCGTGACCTGGATGACTGCGACCTGGTACGGGGTCCTGCCGGTGCGGGCGTTCTCGTCGTCGAGGCGCACGAGGACGTCGTCGCAGGCCCCGTAATCCAGCCAGGGGGTGGGCGGGATGCCGTGAAGTGGGTGACCGAGTGCGATCTCCTGGAGGGGTTCGCCGGCGATGGCCGCGGCGCGGGGTGAGTTCTCGACCTCCCACCACCAGCCCTCGTCCGCTTCCAGGTCGGGGCACCAGCGGAGCGCGGATGTGGCCCCGGCCGGGACGGCCCGCCCTTCCGAGAAGGGACGGTGACCACCCAGCACACCTGCAAGCCGCCGACCGTCCACTGGCACGCCGACTGGTACTGCGGCGGCTGACCGTACAGACCGTCGCCGGGCTGATCCTGGCCGGCTGCAGGTCCGGCTGCAGGCCCGTTAGCGGCGGGTGAAGTGGGTGGCGAGGGTGACGGTGGTGAGGCCTTTGATCATTCCGGCCTTGTTCCAGCCCATGCCGAAGTCGTTGCGGTCGATGGCGACCTCGCCGCTGAGGGTCACGTCGTTCGGGCCGATGGCAGTGGCGCGGGCGGTGAAGGTGAGCGGGCGGGTCGTACCGAGCACGGTGAGGCGGCCGGTGACCTCGGCAAATCCGGCGCTGTCGGCGACGACGTCAGTGGCGGTGAAGGTGAACGTCGGATACCTCTCGACATCGAAGAAGTCAGCAGAGCGCAGGTGGGTGTCGAGCTTGGCCTGCTTGCTGAGGATCGACGCGGCCTCGATGGTCAGCGTGCCGTGCGCGGAACCGTCGGGGCCGATCTCGCCTTCGCCGCTGAGCTTGGTGAAGGCGGCCCTGATCGTGGCCAGCCCCCACATCGACTTGTGCTTGATCTCCACTGATGACCTGGTCGCGTCCAGGGCCCAGGACCCGGCGCTGAGGTCGGACAGTCCGGTGGAGGGCTGGGCGGGGTCGGTGGTGTGGTTCGCCATGGTGATCGCCTTTCGCGGTGAGACCGCGGGTGAGTTTTTCGAGGGCTGTCGCTTGTACTGCGGCTTTCCGCCGTGCGGGCGGGACAGCTAAACCCGCGGAGCACCACGACC
>NZ_JBHJVK010000080.1:0-34881 GCF_042264695.1 Kitasatospora sp. NPDC056138
GGGGCGCTCGTGGGGGGGGGGGCGCCGCCCGCCCCCGCCGGGGGCCGCCCCCCCCCGCCTCTCCGCCGTGCAAGGGATCTCCGGCCCCGGGCCGGGTGAGCGGGGCCGCGCCCCGGTGGCGGCCGGACGGGCTCCGGGTCAGTCCTTGTCCCCGTCCTTGTCCCCGTCTCTATCCCCGTTCCTGTCCTTGCCCTTGCCCTTGCCCTTGCTCTCGTCCTCGTCCTTGGCGGAGTCCTCCGGGCCCTGTGCTTCCCTGGGGTCGGGCTCGGTCGGCCGCTCCGCCGTGGCGTGGCCGACGGCCGGCTTCTCACCGGTCGGGCCGAGGTTCTCCCGGCGGCGGAGATAGCGCTCGAACTCCCGCGCGATCGCGTCGCCGGACGCCTCCGGCAGCTCCGCGGTGTCCTGCGCCTCCTCCAACTGCTGGACGTACTCGGCGACCTCGCTGTCCTCGGCGGCCAGCTGGTCCACCCCGAGCTGCCAGGCGCGGGCGTCCTCGCTCAGCTCGCCCGGCGGGATCCGCAGGTCGAGCAGGTCCTCCAGCTTGTTGATCAGCGCCAGCGTGGCCTTCGGGTTGGGGGGTTGGGCGACGTAGTGCGGCACCGCCGCCCACAGCGTCACCGCCGGGACGCCCGCGTGCGCGCAGGCCTCCTGGAGCACGCCGACGATGCCGGTCGGCCCCTCGTAGCGGCTCTCCTCCAGGTCGAGCCGGCGGGCGAGCGCGGCGTCCGAGGTGACGCCGCTGACCGGCACCGGACGGCTGTGCGGGGTGTCCCCGAGCAGTGCACCGAGGATCACCACCAGCTCGACGCCCAACTCATGGGCGAATCCGAGCAGTTCGTTGCAGTACGAGCGCCAGCGCATGCTCGGCTCGATACCCCGGACCAGTACCAGGTCCCGGGTGGTGGGCTCGGTGACCCGGACCACCGAGAGGCGGGTGGTCGGCCAGGTGATCCGGCGCACCCCGCCGTCCAGCCACACGGTGGGCCGGTTGACCTGGAAGTCGTAGTAGTCCTCGGCGTCCAGCGCGGCGAACACCTTGCCGCCCCAGGTCTCGTCCAGGTGCCCGACCGCCGCCGAGGCGGCGTCGCCCGCGTCGTTCCAGCCCTCGAACGCGCACACCATCACCGGGTCGATCAACTCGGGAACATCTTCCAGCTCGATCACCCAGTGTCTCCCTCCGGTCGGTCAGCGACCTGCTCCGACGTTGCCAGTACGGCCTGTCCGCGTTCGGGAGCCGGCCGGCTGCCGACTGCTGAACCTTCTCCGCATGGAACTGCCCGTTCCATGGTCCCTACCTGCCCAGCCTACGGGCTTTGATGCCTGCCCTGTTACGGCAGGGGCGGGTCCGCCGGAGCCCGGGCGGAGGTTCAGTTCGTGATCGCCGCCGAGACGGGCGGAAGGTAGCCCTGGGCCTGCCCGACTGCGGTCGGGTGGAAGGACTCCCAGTAGGCGGGCACGACGATCCGGTTGATCCACTCCTGGCCGCCGCCCGCGCACACACCGTGACCGGCGAAGGTGCCGCGCACGTCGGCGAACTTGAATCCCTGCCTGGTGGCCTGAGTCTGGATCAGCTCGTCCAGCCGGTCCGTCAGGGCGTTGAAGCGGTCGCGGCGGGCCGGGGTGCCGACCGTGCACAGGGCGGTGCCGTGCTCCAGCAGCCGGGGGTAGTCGACGACCACCACCTTCGCGTGCGGTGCGGCGTCGGCGATCGCGTGGTAGGTCAGCGCCAGACTGCCGGGAAGCTCGTCGCGCAGCCTCCGCTCGGACTCGGCCAACGCCGCGTCGCAGACGGGCTCGACGGTGAGGGGCTGCAGGCAGGCGGCGGCCGCCTTGGCGAAGTCCAGGTCGTTGCCGCCGACGGTGATGGTCGCCAGCGTGGTGTCGGTGCCGACCCTGGGCAGCTGGTCGCGCAGCACCTCGTCGGTCCTCGCCCCGCTGCACGCCAGGAAGTCGGATCTGCCCACCGGGTGGCCGGCCGCCCAGAGCGGTCCGTAGGCGAGGCGGCTGCGATGGCAGTCCCCGCCGGCGGGGTCGTAGGAGCCGGCGCCGACCCCGGAGGAGAACGAGTCCCCGAGCGCGACGTAGCCGGTCTCCGCCCGGACGGCGGGTGCTGCACCGGCGGATGTCGCCCTGGCGGGTGTCGCGCCCAGTGCGAGCGGCAGGACGGCGGCGGCGACGGCGACGGTGGCGCGGAGGCGGCAGTGCATGGGTTTCTCCCGGGCGTTCGGCGCGCACGGAATGTGACGCGCTGAATGCGGATGGTAGTTGCCTGTGCGCGCGGCGCGGCGGAGGCCGCGCACCACTCCCGCGGGCCCGTTCGGGCGGCGATCAGGAGCCGGACCAGCCGCGCCGGTACGCGGCCCAGTCCCCGGGCCCGGCGGAGAAGTCGGCGTACAGCGCGAGGCCGAAGGTCCGGCGCTCGCTGCGGCCCAGCGCCAGCCGGGCGCCCCGGACCGCGGCGGCCACCGTCTCCGCCGACCCCCGGTGCCCGGGGGTGTCCTCCCAGTACGCGGGCAGGCCCATCAGCAGATCGACACCGGGCGGGGTGGCCTCCAGCGCCAGGGAGGTCTGCTGGGCGACGTAGCCGCCGTAGAGCGACTCCAGCGGCATACCGGTGTCGTACGACATCACCGCGATCTGCTCCACCCGCCGGGCCACCTGCGCGAAGTACGCCTGCGACCACCACTTGCCGTGGTCGGCGACCGCGATGCCCACCGAGTGCAGTCCCGGCAGCGGGTCGATCTGCGGTGCGGCGACCGAGAGCGGCACGCCGCGCCCGGCGGTCACCGTGTGCACCTGGTCCAGCAGGGTGAGGAAGCCGGCCGAGCCGGAACGGACCGGCTCCAAGTCGAAGTGCACCCCGTCGAAGCCGACGTCCAGTACCTGCCGGGTGGCGGCGGTGACCCGGTCACGGGTGGCGGGCTGCTCCAGGTGCAACCCGTCCTTCTCGGGGGCCACCAGGTTCCCGAGCCACGCCTGCACCCGCAGGCCGGGCATCGTGCGGTGCACGTCCGCCACGAACCGCGCCGCCTGCGGGTACCTGGCCGGGTCGAGCGAGCCGTCGTCGGCCAGCGGACCGGTGTGCACGTACAGGTCGCGGATGCCGGTACCGGCGAGCTGCCGGGCCAGTGCGGCGAGATCGGCGTCCCCCTTCCGGCCGTCCACCCAGGCGTGGCCGAGCCAGACCGCGTCGCGCCCCCTGGTGCGGGCCTCGGCCGCCGGGTCCCCCGTGTACCGCAGACGCAGCGCGGCGGCCGCCGAGGCCACCGGCAGCAGCAGTACGGCCAGTGCCAGCAGGCCGGCCGCCAGCGCCCGGCGGCGCCGCGACCAGCCGTGCCACCTGCGTCGCCACGCGCCTCGACGCGTCCTGGTGATGTCCATCGATCCGCCCCCTCGGACCAATAGGACGCTCACCATGCGGAATGGGTTCACCGGCCGGGCACCTCTTTGGATACGCTGACGGCGTGCGTCCCCATACACCGGAGGGGACGCATAGCCGACAGCCGTCGCACCCAGGGAGCAGCCCCATGGCCACAGCCGTACCCTCGTCCGCCCAGGCAGCGTCCGTTCAGCAGGACCGCGCCAACGCCTTGCGTGAAGCCCTTGCCACTCGTGTGGTGGTTGCGGATGGGGCGATGGGCACGATGCTTCAGGCGCAGGATCCGTCGTTGGAGGATTTCGAGCAGCTCGAGGGTTGCAACGAGGTCCTGAACGTGACCCGGCCGGACATCGTGCGTTCGGTGCATGACGCGTATTTCGCGGTGGGTGTGGACTGTGTGGAGACCAATACGTTCGGGGCGAATTTCTCGGCGTTGGGTGAGTACGAGATCTCGGGGCGGATCTTCGAGTTGTCGGTGGCGGGTGCGCGGATCGCTCGGGAAGCGGCGGACGCGTTCGCGGCGGGGGACGGGCGTGTTCGGTGGGTGTTGGGGTCGATCGGGCCGGGGACGAAGCTGCCGACGTTGGGGCATGCGCCGTTTGAGGTGTTGCGGGAGGGCTTCGAGCGGAATGCGGCGGGTCTGATCGCGGGTGGTGCGGATGCGCTGCTGGTGGAGACGAGTCAGGATCTGCTGCAGACGAAGGCGGCGGTGCTGGGGTGTCGGCGGGCGTTGGCGGGGGCGGGGCTGGATCTGCCGGTGCTGGTGCAGGTGACGGTGGAGACCACCGGGACGATGCTGCTGGGTTCGGAGATCGGTGCGGCGTTGACGGCGTTGGAGCCGTTGGGTGTGGATTACGTCGGGTTGAACTGTGCGACGGGTCCGGCGGAGATGAGTGAGCATCTTCGGTATCTGGCGAAGAACGCGCGGGTCGGGTTGTCGTGCATGCCGAATGCGGGTCTGCCGGTGTTGGGGCGGGACGGTGCGCATTATCCGTTGTCGCCGGGTGAGTTGGCGGATGCGCACGACACGTTCACGCGGGAGTACGGGCTGTCGTTGGTGGGTGGGTGCTGCGGGACGACGCCGGAGCATCTGCGGGCGGTGGTGGAGCGGGTGCAGGGGCGGCCGGTGGTGGTGCGGGATCCGCGGCCGGAGGCGGGGGCGTCGTCGTTGTACCAGTCGGTGTCGTTCCGGCAGGACACGTCGTATCTGGCGATCGGTGAGCGGACGAACGCGAACGGGTCGAAGCGGTTCCGTGAGGCGATGCTGGCGGGGGACTGGCAGGCGTGTGTGGAGATCGCGCGGGAGCAGATCCGTGATGGTTCGCACATGCTGGATCTGTGTGTCGACTATGTGGGCCGTGACGGTGTTGCGGACATGCGGGAGGTTGCGGGGCGGCTGGCGACGGCGTCGACGTTGCCGATCGTGCTGGATTCCACTGAGCCGGAGGTGCTGCGGGCGGGGCTGGAGGCTCTGGGCGGGCGTGCGGTGCTGAACTCGGTGAACTTCGAGGACGGGGACGGTCCCGGGTCACGGTTCGCGAGGGTTGCGGCGTTGGCGGGTGAGCACGGGGCCGGTCTGATCGCGTTGACGATCGATGAGGAGGGGCAGGCGCGTACCGCGGAGAGGAAGGTCGCGGTCGCGGAGCGGCTGATCGGTGAGCTGACGGGTGGGTACGGGATCGACGAGGGGTCGATTCTGGTGGACTGTCTGGCGTTCACGCTGGGGACGGGGCAGGAGGAGTCGCGTCGGGACGGTGTGGAGACGATCGAGGCGATCCGTGAGCTGAAGCGGCGTCATCCGGGGGTGCAGACGACGCTGGGTCTGTCGAACATCTCGTTCGGTCTGAGTCCGGCGGCGCGGGTGGTGCTGAACTCGGTGTTCCTGAACGAGTGTGTGGAGGCGGGGCTGGATTCGGCGATCGTGCACGCGTCGAAGATCCTGCCGATCGCGCGGATCCCCGAGGAGCAGCGTGAGGTGGCGCTGGATCTGGTGTACGACCGGCGGCGGGAGGGTTATGACCCGTTGCAGCGGTTGCTGGAGTTGTTCGAGGGTGTGTCCTCGGCGTCGGTGCGGGCTTCGAAGGCGCAGGAGCTGGCGGCGTTGCCGTTGGAGGAGCGTCTGCGGCAGCGGATCGTGGATGGTGAGCGGGCGGGTCTTGAGGCGGATCTGGACGAGGCGCTGACGGTCCGTCCGGCGTTGGAGATCATCAACGACACGTTGCTGTCGGGGATGAAGGTGGTCGGTGAGCTGTTCGGGTCGGGGCAGATGCAGCTGCCGTTCGTGCTGCAGTCGGCCGAGGTGATGAAGAGCGCGGTGGCCCATCTGGAACCGCACATGGAGAAGTCCGACTCCGAGGGCAAGGGCACGATCGTGCTGGCCACGGTCAAGGGCGATGTCCACGACATCGGCAAGAACCTGGTCGACATCATTCTGTCCAACAACGGCTACAACGTGGTCAACCTGGGGATCAAGCAGCCCGTCGCCGCGATCCTGGACGCCGCCCGGGAACACAACGCCGACGTGATCGGCATGTCCGGCCTGCTGGTCAAGTCCACCGTGATCATGAAGGAGAACCTCCAGGAGCTCAACCAGCGCGGCATGGCCGCCGACTACCCCGTCATCCTCGGCGGCGCCGCCCTCACCCGCGCCTACGTCGAACAGGACCTCCACGCCATCTACGAAGGCGAGGTCCGCTACGCCCGCGACGCCTTCGAGGGCCTGCGCCTGATGGACGCGCTGATCGCGGTCAAGCGCGGCGTCCCGGGTGCCGCACTGCCCGAGCTGCGCCAGCGGCGGCACGGCCGGGTCGAGGTCGAGGAGCCGGTGGAGGAGAACCTCGGTCAGGTCCGGTCCGATGTGGCGGTGGACAACCGGGTGCCGGTTCCGCCGTTCTGGGGGGACCGGATCGTCAAGGGTGTGCCGTTCGCGGACTACGCGTCCTGGCTGGACGAGGACGCGCTGTTCAAGGGGCAGTGGGGTCTGAAGGCGGCGCGTACCGGTGCCGGTCCGTCGTACGAGGAGCTGGTGGAGACCGAGGGGCGGCCGCGGCTGCGGATGTGGCTGGACCGGCTGCAGACCGAGGGCTGGCTGGAGGCGGCCGTGGTCTACGGCTACTACCCGGCCGCGTCCAAGGGTGACGATCTGATCGTCTACAACGAGGACGGTTCGGAGCGGACCCGGTTCACCTTCCCGCGGCAGCGGCGTGGGCGCAGGCTGTGCCTGGCGGACTTCTTCCGTCCGGAGGAGTCCGGGCACAAGGACGTGGTGGGCCTGCAGGTGGTGACCATGGGCAACCGGATCTCGGAGGCCGCGAACGAGCTGTTCGCCGCGAACGCCTACCGGGACTACCTGGAGCTGCACGGTCTGTCGGTCCAACTCGCGGAGGCGCTGGCCGAGTTCTGGCACGCCCGGGTCCGCTACGAGCTGGGCTTCGGCGACGAGGACCCGCAGGACGTCCGGGACATGTTCGCCCTGAAGTACCGGGGTGCGCGTTTCTCGCTCGGTTACGGGGCCTGCCCGGAGCTGGAGGACCGGGCGAAGATCGCCGAGCTGCTGCGGCCGGAGCGGATCGGGGTGGTGCTCTCGGAGGAGTTCCAGCTCCACCCGGAGCAGTCCACCGACGCGATCGTGATCCACCACCCCGAGGCCAAGTACTTCAACGCACGGTAACCCGGGTGCTGCGTTCCGTTCGCTCCATTTCGGCGAACGGGGCGTATCCTGGATCATCCTGAACGGGCCGGTCCGCTCACCAGCGGGCCGGCCTGTGCCATCTCCAGGTTCCCTGGACGGAAGGACCTCCCGCCATGACCACCATCTCGACCGCCACCACGGGACTCGACCGCACCGACGGCCAGGGCCTCCAGGCGGTGCTGCTGGACATGGACGGGACCTTGGTGGACACCGAGGACTTCTGGTGGCAGGCCGAGTTCTCGCTCTTCGCCGAGCTGGGTCACGAGCTCACCGACGCGGACCGGACCCGGGTGGTCGGCGGTCCGATGAGCCGGGTGATCGACTACCTGCTGGCCCGGACCGGTGTGGACCTGGCCCCGGCCGACCTCACCGTGCTGATCAACCAGCGCTTCATCGACCTGCTGGCAGGCGGCGTCCCGCTGATGCCCGGCGCCGAACGGCTGCTCAACACCCTGAACGCGCACGGCATCCCGGCGGCCCTGGTCTCGGCCTCGCAGCGGCACATCATCGACATCGTGCTGCAGAGTCTGGGCGCCCAGCACTTCGCGTTCTCGGTCGCGGGCGACGAGGTCGCCAGGACCAAGCCGCACCCCGACCCCTACCTGGCCGCCGTCGCCCGGCTCGGCGCCGAGCCGGGCCGCTGCGTGGTGGTCGAGGACGCACCGCTCGGCGTCGAGGCGGGGCTGGCCGCGGGCTGTCCGGTCATCGCGGTGCCCTCGGTCGCGCCGATCGAGCCCGGCCCGGGGCGTACGGTGCTGAGCTCGCTGGAGCAGGTCGACCTGGAACTGCTGCGCTCGGTGGTCGCCGCCCGGGTCTGAGGCCGGGGCCGGGCAACCGATCTGAGCGGCCGTCAGATCACTGGCGGAGTCCGTCCGCCGCGCTCCACGCCCGCCCGTGGTGTGATTTTGGTCTCGTTCCGACGGGGCGTTTCAGTGGTGCATCGTGGGAGAAATCGGGCATTTGCTGACAACTCGTCGGCTGGTGAACACCGACCGGCCGCCCGGTGTTCACCGGGCCCGGCGACGGGCGTAATTCGGACATTGTTCGATGTGGCACGCTACATCTCGACCAGTGTCCCCACGAACAGCTGTCCGAGAAATTCCGCCGCACCGTCGTCGTCGAACGGGTGATCCCGTCGGTGTCCCGGCCGTGCGGTCGTACGTACCCGCAGGCGCCCGCCGCACCCCGGCGCGCCGCGAGGCAGCCACCGGCACCCACGGCCGGACCGCAGGAGAAGGAACGTATCCGCATGACCTCAGCCAAACGACTGGCCGTGCTCGGCTCTGCCGTCGCACTGGTAGCCACCACGGCGGCGGGCTGCGCCTCGGCCACCAAGGCCGTCACCGGCGGCTCCGCGAGCGGCCCGATCACGATGGGCACGGTCAACACCACCACCGTGCTCGACCCGGCCGGTGCGTACGACTCGGGTTCCTGGCTGCTGTTCAACAACGTCTTCCAGTCGCTGCTGAAGTTCCCCGAGGGTGCCACCTCGCCGCAGCCGGACGCGGCGAAGTCCTGCTCCTTCACCGGGTCGGACGCGCTCACCTACGAGTGCACCCTGCGCGACGGGCTGAAGTTCTCCAACGGGCATTCGCTGACCAGCGAGGACGTCGTGTTCTCGGTGCAGCGCATGCTGAAGATCAAGGACGCCAACGGTCCGGCCACGCTGCTCTCCACCATCAAGTCGGTGGAGGCCAAGGGCGACACGGGTGTGGTCTTCCACCTGAAGACCCCGGACGCGGTGCTCCCGGCCAAGCTGGCCTCGGCCGCCGGCTCCATCGTGGACCACCAGGTCTTCCCCGCCGACCAGTTGCTGCCGAACGACAAGGTCGTCGGCTCGGGGCCGTACAAGATCGACTCGATCGAGGACATGGCGGGCAACGACAGCCACGCCCTGGGCAAGGTCACCCTCTCCGCCAACAGCCAGTTCGGCGGCGACGCCAAGCTGCAGAACAACAAGTTCGCGGTGCGCTTCTACGAGAAGGCCGAGGACATCAAGACGGCCCTGGACAAGGGCGACCTCGACCTGGTCGACAACAACAGCCTCGACCCGACCGTGGCCGCCAAGCTCCAGAGCGACCAGCTGGCGGGCAAGAGCGACTACAAGGTGGCCGAGGGCGACAGCGGCGAGAGCCGGTTCCTGGCCTTCAACACCAAGGACTCCACGGTCAGCAACCGGGCCGTGCGGCAGGCGGTGGCCCAGCTGGTGGACCGCAAGGCGCTCGCCGGCAACGTGTACGCGCAGACCGTCCAGCCGCTCTACTCGCTCGTCCCGGCCGGTATCACCGGGCACAGCACCGCCTTCTTCGACAAGTACCGCGACCCGGACGTCACCAAGGCGAAGAAGTACCTCACCGACGGCAAGGTCCAGACCCCGGTTCCGATCAAGCTGAACATCGCCTCGTCCCGCAGCCGCGCCGGCGACCGCGAGATCAACGAGATCAAGAGGGAGCTGGAGGACGGCGGCCTGTTCCAGGTGACCCTCCAGCAGGAGAACGACTTCAAGAAGTACCAGGAGGGCTGGAGCGCCGGCGCCTACCAGGCCTACCTGGTGAGCTGGACCCCCGACTACCCGGACCCGGACGACTTCGTCAGCCCGCTGCTGATCGACGGCGGCGTCTTCCACACCGGCTGGGACGACCCGAAGATCTCGCAGCAGCTGGCGCCGGACAGCATCAAGCAGACCGACCGCACGGCGGGCGGCAACTACGCGCAGATCCAGAACATGGTCGCGGACTCGGCGCCGCTGATCCCGCTGTTCCAGAGCAAGTCGTTCTACGTCTCGCGCAACAACATCACCGGCGTGGAGAACACCGTGGACACCACCGGCGTCTTCCGCTTCTGGGACATCGGCCGCCTCAAGAAGTGAGCCGACCGGTACGACGAAGGACGGCCCGCTCCCTGCTCGGGGGCGGGCCGTCCTTCGTCGTACCGGGGCCGCGGGTCAGAGCGCGCCGGGCCGCACCAGACCGCTCTCGTACGCGTACACCGCCGCCTGGACCCGGTCGCGCAGCTGGAGCTTGGTCAGCACGTGGCCGACATGGGTCTTCACGGTGGTCTCGCTGACGAACAGCTCGCCGGCGATCTCGGCGTTGGACAGCCCCCGGGCGACCAGCTTGAGCACCTCCACCTCGCGCTCGGTCAGCGCGGTCAGCGCCTGCGGCGGCGTCTCGTCGCCGGACGGCAGCTTGGTGGCGTACATGTCCAGCAGGCGGCGGGTGATGCTCGGGGCCAGCATCGCGGCGCCGTCCGCGACCACCCGGATCGCCTGCACCAGCTCCTCGGCCGGGACGTCCTTCAGCAGGAAGCCGCTGGCGCCCGCGCGCAGCGCCTCCACCACGTACTCGTCCAGGTCGAAGGTGGTCAGCACCAGCACCTTGACCGGGCCGTCCCGGCCGGGGCCGGCGATCCGGCGGGTGGCCTCCACGCCGTCCATCCGGGGCATCCGGATGTCCATCAGCACCACGTCGGGCTGGAGCGCCCTCACCTGCTCCAGCGCCTGCTGACCGTCCCCTGCCTCGCCGACCACCACCAGGTCGGACTCGGCCTCCAGAATCATCCGGAAACCGGTGCGCAGCAGTGGCTGGTCGTCCACCAGCAGCACTCGGATCGTCACCTACGACTCCTTGTTGCTTTCGTCGCCCTTGGGCTCGTCTGGTCGTGCCGGTCCTGCGAGGTCGGTGGGGCCGTCGGGGCCCGCCTGGACCGGCAGTGGGTACGGCGGGGGAGTGCCGCCGAACTCCGGGCAGCTTGCCTGATGGTCGCACCAGTCGCACAGCCGGTTTCGGGTGGCCGGGAAGCGGCCGGTCGCCACCGCGTCGGAGATCGCCTCCCAGAGCGCCTCCAACTTCCGCTCCACCGCCAGCAGATCGGCCTCGTCCGGGTCGTACGTGACCACGTCGCCGCCGCCGCCCAGGTACACCAGCTGGAGCCGCCTGGGGATGACGCCCTTCCAGCGCCACACCACCAGGGCGTAGAACTTCATCTGGAACATGGCCTTGCCCTCGAAGTCCCGGGAGGGCGCCCGGCCGGTCTTGTAGTCCACCAGCCGGACCTCGCCGGTCGGCGCCACGTCGACCCGGTCGATGTAGCCGCGCAGCAGCAGCCCGGAGCCCAGCACCGTCTCCACGTACAGCTCGCGCTCCGCGGGGTGCAGCCGGGTCGGGTCCTCCAGCCGGAACCACTGCCCCAGCAGCTTCTCCGCGTCGCGCAGCCAGCGCGCCACCGCGCTGCCGTCCTCGTCACCGGGGAACAGCTCGGCGAGCTCCGGGCGCTCGGTGAGCAGCCGCTGCCACTGCGGGTGCAGCAGGCTCAGCGCGCGCTCCGGGGTCCGTTCGGCCGGGGGGTGGTCGAAGAGGCGCTCCAGCACCGCGTGCACCACCGTGCCGCGGGTCGCGGCCGGGCTCGGCGGCTCGGGCAGCCGGTCGATCACCCGCAGCCGGTAGAGCAGCGGGCAGGTCATGAAATCGCCCGCCCGGGACGGGGACAGCCCCGTCGGCGCCGCTGCCTGCCGGGGCACGGCGGGCGCGGTGGTCTGAGCGCTGTCGGTCTGGTGCATGCCCCCGACCCTATTGCCCCCGGCTCACCTATCGCTGCCAGGTCGCTGCCACGAGCGGGCCGGGGCGCGGCGCGGGGCCGGTGCCCGGCACGCGGGAGGGGCCCGTGCGGGCCGTCTGCCGCGGGCACGGCGCGGGTATGAGGTCGGTAGCGAGGGGCGCACGGGGATTTCCGGCGGAGATCACGTAGCGTGGGCGCACAGTGGGGGGACGTACGGGACCTATCGAAGGGGCCACGGTGAGTGACACCAGGGGGCAGCAGACCTCCGCGCAACCGCCGACCGACGGGAGCGGCAAGCCCGGCGGACCCGAGCGGCCCGGCGGCATCCTGATGGGACGCCCGTTCGGCGTGCCGATCTACGTCACACCGTCCTGGTTCGTCGTCGCCGCGCTGATCACCTGGATCTTCGGCGGCCAGCTCTCCGCCGTCCTGCCCGAGCTCGGCGGCACCCGCTACCTGGTGTCGCTGTCCTTCGCGATCGCCTTCTACGGCTCGGTGCTGGTGCACGAGCTGGCGCACACCCTGGTCGCGCTGCGCTACCGGCTCGGTGTCCGCCGGATCCAGCTCCAGTTCTTCGGCGGCGTCTCGGAGATCGAGAAGGAGGCCGAGAGCCCGGCCCGCGAGTTCTGGCTGGCCTTCGTCGGACCGCTGCTCTCGCTGGTGCTGGGCGGCCTCTTCTACCTGGCCCTGACGGCGGTCGAACCGGCCACCGTGCCCGGCGTGCTGCTGGCGGGGCTGATGGTGAGCAACCTGGTGGTGGCCGCGTTCAACCTGCTGCCAGGACTGCCGCTGGACGGCGGCCGGATGTTGCGCGCCGTGGTCTGGGGCATCACCGGCCGTCCGATGACCGGCACGGTCGCCGCCGCCTGGGTCGGCCGGGCGCTCGCCCTGGTGGTGCTCTTCGGCCTGCCGATGGCCGCCGCCTCGCGCGGGGTGGACCGGACGACGACCGACAGCCTGATCGACGGTGCGCTCTCCGCCGTCCTCGCCGTGATCATCTGGAACGGCGCGAGCGGCGCCGTCCGCAACGCCAGGCTGCGGGAGGCGCTGCCCGACCTGCGGATCGGCGACCTGGCCCGCCGCGCGGTCGAGGTCGCCGCCGACACCCCGCTGGGCGAGGCGCTGCGACGGGCCCGCGAGGCCGAGGCCGGCGCGGTCGTGGTGGTGGACGGCCGGGGTGAGCCCACCGCACTGGTCAAGGAGTCCGCGGTACGGGCCGTGCCGGAGCACCGCCGGCCCTGGGTGGCGGTCGGTCCGCTCGCCCGCACCCTGGAACCCGGCCTGCGCCTGAGCCTGGACCTGAGCGGCGAGGAACTGCTGACCGCGCTGCGGCGCACCCCCGCCAGCGAGTACCTGGTGGTCCGCGCGGACGGCAGTGCGTACGGGGTGCTGGCGCTCTCCGACATCGAGCGCCGTCTCACCGCCGCGGTCGCGGGCCGTCCGGCCGCTCCCTGAGGCCCCGCCCGCGCCCGGCGCGGCCGGCTCCGGAGGGCCGCGGTGATCACGTGGTCGGCGGAGCGTTCCGGTTCCCTTAGGATTGTCCGCATGTCCGAACCGACCGGTGCCACCCGCCGACGCGGGCCCTTCCAGGTCGGGGACCAGGTCCAGCTGACCGACCCCAAGGGCCGCCACTACACGTTCACGCTCCAGGCCGGGAACCAGTTCCACACCCACAAGGGTGCGTTCCCCCACGACGAGCTGATCGGCGCCCCCGAGGGCACTGTCGTGCGCACCACGGGCAACGTCCCGTACCTCGCGCTGCGCCCCCTGCTCCCCGACTACGTCCTGTCCATGCCGCGCGGCGCCGCCGTGATCTACCCCAAGGACGCGGGGCAGATCCTGGCGATGGCCGACATCTTCGCGGGCGCCCGCGTGATCGAGGCCGGCGTAGGGTCCGGTGCGCTCAGCACCTACCTGCTGCGCGCGGTCGGCGACACCGGCCTGCTCGCCTCCTACGAGCGCCGCCAGGACTTCGCGGACATCGCCAAGGGCAATGTCGAGCGATACTTCGGCGGCCCCCACCCGGCCTGGAAGCTCACCGTGGGCGACCTCCAGGACAACCTGGTGGAGACCGAGGTCGACCGGGTCATCCTCGACATGCTCGCCCCCTGGGAGTGCCTGGACGTCGCCTCCAAGGCGCTCGTCCCCGGCGGTCTGATCTGCTGCTACGTGGCCACCACCACCCAGCTGTCGCGGACCGTCGAGGCGCTGCGCGAGCACGGCACCTTCACCGAGCCGCAGTCCTGGGAGACCATGGTCCGCACCTGGCACGTGGAGGGCCTGGCGGTCCGCCCGGACCACCGCATGATCGGTCACACCGGCTTCCTGCTGACCTCGCGCCGGCTCGCGGACGGCGTCGAGCCGCCGCTGCGCCGCCGCCGTCCCGCCAAGGGCGCCTACGGCGAGGACTACGACAGCGGTGCCGCGGAGCCGACCCTGCAGGAGCGTGCCGCCGCCCGCAAGGCCGCCCGCGACACGGCCGAGGCGCCCGACCTCGGCTGACCCCGGAGCACCGGGCGGGCGAAGCGCCCCCGGGGCGCGGGGAACGAGCAGAACGGAAGACCCGGTGCGGTACGCCGCCACCGGCGAGCGCGGGACGCCGCCCACCGAGAGGCCGGGCGGCGTCCCGCACCCGTCGGCCTTCGGCCGAAGGCAGTGGTCGTCCGGTCCGCGCAGTTCCCCGCGCCCCCTTGTCAGTTGTGCGGCCGCCGCCGGTGCGCAGGGCCTCGCGGCGGTGCTCCCCACGTGCAACGGAGTGCGCCGGCATGTGGGACGATGCTGCCTCACACCACCACCGTGGAGGGGACTGCCCGGTGCAGGAAGCAGACGAGACGGTACGCCGGATCCCGGCGAACGACCCCGCCGGCCGGCCCACCCATGCCGGGCCCCGGCACTGGGCGTTGGTCGCTGCGGCCTGTGCCGCCGTCGTGGGCGGCACCCTGGTCGCCGCCCCGGCCCAGGGCCGCCCGACGCCGAGTCCGTCCGGCCGGTCGGCCGAGGCGCTGACGGCGGCTGCGGCGCCGGACCCGGTCAAGGCCCAACTGCCCATGGACTGCGGGCCGTTCCCGGTCAAGGTCGGGCTCAGTTTCGGCGCCAGGCTGGACGGCGTGCCGAGCACGGTGGCCGCCGCCCACTGCGAGGCCCCGGCCGGCACTCCGAGCGACGCGGTCTTCCTGCTCACGGCGGGGCCCGACGGCCGTCCGACGGTCGAGGCGAGTCTGCTCACCGAGGCCGACCGACTCACCGTCACCGCCCTGACGGTGCGCAGCGACGGCACCATAACCGGTCGTGCCCGGGGCTACTCCAGCGCCGCGGTCCCGCGCTTCGCCCCCGACCTCGTCCTCGACCTCAGCTGGACCCGCCACGGCTCCCGGTGGACCCGTACCGAGACGAAGGCCCCCGCGAGCCGGACCTGAGCGCGTCCGGAGGCGGGCCACGCGATCTATGATGTCCCCCGGCCTGGATCGGGGGAGTGACATGGCGCGGGGGATATCCGTCCTGGCCGGGGCTGCCGGTGCGCGGCTCGCGTCGGCGGCGCGGCTGAGCGGGAACCGGCGCAGGGCCTTGCTGGTGTCCTGCGCGGTGTCCTGGCTGGTCTGCTACCCCTTCCTCGGGCCGCTGCTCGCCCTGGTCGTCCTCCTCGTGCCGGGCCTGGCCTTCAGCCGACAGCTCGCCAACCTCGAGTTCCTCCAGCGGAACCGCGCCGCTGTCAGGGACCTGCGATTCTCCTGGTCCTGGCGGGGCGTGGTCGCCCCGGAGAGCCTGCTGCTGGCCGCGCTGCTGGCAGCGGTCACCGCCGCCACCCTCTGTCTGGTCCAACCGTTCCCGGCCGTCTACCGGTTGGGGATCTCGGTCGCCCAAGTCGGCTGCTATCTGGTCGTCGTGGCCGCCTGTGGCCTCTGTTTCGTCCGGAAGGACGGCCGGCCGCACGACGACGAGGCGTCCGGGTCGCGCGTCCTGGAGAGACTCCTGGCACTCGGCGCCCTCGCCGCGGCGGCCGGGCTCGGAGCGTTCGCCTGGGCGCTGCGCCGACTCGTACTGCCGCTGTCGTACGGCGAGTCGGAGCCCGCCGGACGCTGGCAGCCGGTTGCCACGGCGCTCGCGTGGCTGGACGGCCAGGTCCGCGCCAGCCTTGCCGGTCCGTCCTTCGAGCAACCGTACTGGCCACTGCTCCTGGCCGCCGCCGGACTGGCCGCGGGCCTGGCCACGCTGGCCGCCCGGGAGGCGGCGGTGCGCGAGGCGACCCGGATCCCGTTCGCCAACGAGGAACCCGGGACCGGCGGGAAGGTCTTCCTCAGTTACTCACGCCGCGACACCGAGTTCGCCCGGCGCGTCACCGACCGGCTGGAGGGCCACGTCCGGGAGATCTGGGTCGACTGGCAGGCGATCAAGCCGTCCGAGAAGTGGCGCAGGTCGATCGCCGACGGGATCCGCGAGTCGGACGCCATGGTGGTACTGATCAGCCGCAGTTCGCTGGCCTCGCCGTACTGCTGGGACGAGGTCCGTCAGGCGATCGAGGAACGCAAGCGGATCCTGCCCGTGGTGATCGAACCCGAGCTGGCCACGGGCACCACGGCGGCCCTGCGCGCGGCCGGCTGGGACGAGCTGACGGAGTTCCAGCGCCTGGACATGTCACGGCCCGAGCGCTTCGAGGAGGATCTGCGCCGTATCGTCGCCTTCACCGCCCAGGAGCACCGCTGGGTCTCCGGCCACACCAGGCTGGGCCTCCAGGCGCACGAGTGGTGGGAGAGCGGGCGCAGCGACGGCTTCCTGCTGCGCGCGGACGAGCTCCGCGCCGCCGAGTGGCTGCGCGACCACGTTCCCGCGGACCCGTCCTTCCGGGCCGAACTCACCGCGCAGCAGCAGCGGTTCGTCGAGGCCAGCAGGCTCGTCCTGCGGCGGCGCCGGGTCCGGCTGCGTACGGCCGTCACCTCGGTGCTGCTGGTCCTCGCGGGTCTGTCCTCCCTGGTGGTCGTCGTCCAGTCGCAGGCCGAGAGCCAGCGCCGCCAGACCCTCTCCCGCTCGCTCTCCGCCGCGGCGGCCAACCAGTCCGGAGGCCGGATCGACACCTCCTCGCTGCTGGCCGCCGCGGCGTACACGACCTCGGACACGGCCGAGGCCCGGGGGGCGATGGCCGACCGGCTGCTGCGCTTCAACCACGCCGTGAAGGTCCTGCCGGGCACGGGGGACACCGGAGCCCCGGTGCGCGATTTCGCCTTCGGTGCGGACGGCTCGGTGCTCGCGGTGGAGCTGACGAACGGCACGACCCAGATCTGGGAGACGGACGGGTGGCGGCTGCGCGGCACGCTGCGCGGCAGTCTGCCGGTCCAGGGTGAGCGGGGGCTGAGCGCGGACGGCCGACTGGTGGCGCTGCTGGACGGCATCCGGGTCACGGTCACCGACACCACGACGATGCGGCCGACGGCCTCCTTCGAGCTGCTGCTGCCCGGGGTGTCCGGAGGCTGGTTCGGCGGCCTGAGCCCGGACGGGCGGATGCTGGTGGGCGCGCTCGAGTCGGTGGCCCAGATCTGGAGCGTCCCCGAGCAGCGGGAGGTGTCCCAACGCCCCTGTGCGGCAATGTCGTTGAGCCCGTCCGGGAGGTGGATCTGGTGCCAGTGGGAGAACGAGACCTGGCTGCGCGACCTCCAGGCCGCCGATGTGAGCCACGACGTCCAGCTCACGGGCAGCGAGATCATCGAAGGCTGGTCGTCCGCTGACGAACCGGTGGTCGACGTGAAGGGCGGCAGCGCCGAGGTGATCCCGGCCGGCGGCCACGGCCGGCCCTGGACACCCGACCAGGGCTGGACGGTGCAGGCGGTGTCCGAGGACGGACGTCACGTGCTGCTGTACCAGAACGGCAGCGGCCGGACCGCCGTGTGGGACCTGGTGGGACGGACGAAGGCCGGTGATGTCGACGCGGCTCAGCTGGCCCGGGACGGGAAAGCGGTGAGCGGGCCCGACGGCGACGAGCAGCGGGCCGCTCTGATGGACACCGCGCCGACGGACGGCATGATCCTGAGCACCGGAGGCGAAAGGAGCTCGGGTGTGTACTCCGTCCACGACCGCAACTACCGGGACACCGCCTTCACCGCCGACGGCCGCAGGGCCGCCGGCCTGACCGCTTCCCGCGCACTCGCGGTGTGGGACCGGGGCCCGGGCGGCCGTCTGGTGTCCCGGTACCCGGTCGGCGATCTGCGGGCGCCCTTCCTGTTCTCGGCGGTGAGCCCCGACGGGAACACCGTCGCGGTGGCCGACGACGGCGATCTGCGGTTCTTCGACACCCGCAGCGGCCGTACCGTCCGAGCACCGATCCGGCTCGCCGGCAGGGGCGACGCGGTGGCCTACAGTCGTGACGGCTCGCAGCTGGCGGTCGGAGAGCTGGTCGGCACCGGCGAACCCACCGGCACGAGCCAACCGATGGGGGTGGTGGTCGAGGTCTTCGCGCTGCCCGGCGGCGAGCGCAGGGAGCTGCTGACCAGCCCCTCCCACGCCGACCCGCGGGAGGACGTCGCCGGGCGGCTGGCCTTCGCACCGGACGGTCGGCGCCTGTACGTCGGACAGCAGCAGGCGATGGCCGTCTTCGTCTGGGACCTGGCCGCCGCGAAGGTGGTGCAGCGGATCGACACGGGCGGGTCCTACCTGACCGGCATGGCCCTGAGCCCGGACGGCCGGTCGCTGGCCACCACGGAGCAGAACGAGGACCACCCCCTCCGGGTGTGGGACACGGCGACGGGCCGGCAGTCCTGGTCGCAGCCCGGCGCCTCGGGCACGATCACCTACAGCCAGGACGGCCGGATCCTGCTGGCCCCGTCGCCCTCCGACCAGTCCCTGACCCTCTGGGACGCCCGCACCCACCAGAAGATCGGGACCGACCTCGACATCGGCGAGGACATCCGCTCGGCCCAGGTCAGCAGCGCCGCCGGCACTGCGGTCGTCAGCCTCGGAGCCTCCTCCGCCGACCAGACCGTCCAACTCTGGGACCTGCGCAACCACGCCAGGATCGGCTCGTTCCTGCTCCACCTCGGCACCACCGGCCCGACGCCTCGGCTCACCGCCGACGGCACCCGCGCCGTGGCCGTGGCCGACGGTGTCGTCTACTCCGTCCTGGTCGACCCGTCAGCGTGGAAGGACAGTCTCTGCGCCCTGGCCGGCCGGCCGCTGCTGCGCCGCGAATGGGCCACCGCCGCACCCAACCGGCGCTATCTGCCGACCTGTTGACGTCACTGTTCGGCGACTTTCAGCATCCACGCGTCGTTCTGCACCGAGATGATGTCCTCGCACCGCTCGACGAACGCGTCGACCGCCTCGGGAGTCCGTACGGCACCCGTGGACCAACGGGCGTGCAGCCGTTCCAGTTCCACCGCGGTGCGGCTGAACTCCAGCTCCTGGTAGTCGTACTTGGCCGCCGCGCCGTGGGCGGTCACCGCCAGGGTGACGCTCGCGCCCACCGCGACCCAGCTGCCGGCCCAGTCCAGTGCGAACGTCCCGCCGGCCGCTGCGAGCAGTGCGCCCAGCAGGCCGAGCGCCACCTCCGCCCGTCGTACGACCGCCGTGCGGCGGGCCATCAGCCCGGCGCGCGGCAGGTAGTAGCCGTCGATCTGGGCCCGCAGCCGCCGCTCGACGTAGCTCTCGACGTCCGAGACCGCCGGCAGCTCACGCACGCGCGGTACCAGCCCGCCGGTGTGGGACAGCAGGTCGGCGGAGTCCGCCCGCAACTCGGCGATCCGCTCGACCAGGGCACGGTCGCGGTCGTCGCCCCGGTAGGCGCCGACCCCGGCCAGGTAGACGTAGGCCTCGCACTTCAAGGACTCCGACACCGCCCGCAGCCTGGTCCAGTCCCGGACCCGCACCGAGTCGGTGCGCTGCGCGGCGATCGGGGCGGCTCCGGCAGCCGCCGCCGCGGTGAACGCGAGGACCTTGCCGAGAAGTTGGTGCGGGACCATCAGCTGGGCCGCGGCGGCGGCCGTCGCCGCGACCGTGATGCCCAGCGCCAGTACCACGACCCGGGCGCGCCCGATCGATCGTTTCAGGCGGTCAGCCGCCTGTGACCAGACGCTCTGCTGCTCCCACACCGCTGCTATCGACATGCCCCCGCCGCCTCCACCCGTACCGTCGTACCGGCAACAGAGGGTAGGCGACCGGACGGGCCGCCGAAACCGGACTCCGCCTACTCGGCGTCGGGGCCGTAGACCTCGACCCCGTCGGCGGCCCGGCGGACGTGGATGCAGTCGCCGGGGCAGTCCTTGACCGAGTCAACCACGTCCTGAAGCAGCGTCAGCGGCACCGGGACGCTCTCGCCCGGCTGTTGGCGCAGTTCGTCGTCGTCGCCCTTCACGTACGCCAGGCCGTCGATGTCCAGCTCGAAGACCTCGGGCGCGTACTGCACGCAGATGCCGTCGCCGGTGCACAGATCCTGATCGATCCAGACCTCTAGCGCTTCGCCGGTGCCCGACATGTTCCCTGCCGTTTCTGTCCTCGGTCGCCCTTGATGGGGCATTCCTGCCATTCGTACACCGATCCGAGCTCCGTCGAGGGTCACGATCGGGTATTGACCTGACCGACGATACATCTGGTCTGCTTTGGGCGGTGCGCGGTGGGTATCTCCCTAGCAGAGGGGAAGCGTGCAAGGGCGAAGATCGGACACGCCCGTTCCATCTTTCTGATCTAGGGGTTTACGGACCCCTGGGTGCAGGTAGGGTCTGGAAGCGTCCAGCTCCCCCCGGAGGAGGTGAGGACCGTGGCAGCCCACGATGACGAATACAACCGCAGCGCCGGCAGGCCCGCTCGTGGTTCCGACGAGGCCGCTCAGGTCTCGTACCTCGAGCAGGAGATTGCCGTCCTGCGCCGCAAGCTTGCCGACTCGCCGCGCACCTCGAGAATCCTCGAGGAACGCATCGTCGAGCTCCAGACCAATCTGGCCGGAGTAACCGCCCAGAACGAACGGCTTGCCTCCACCCTGCGCGAGGCCCGCGACCAGATCGTGGCCCTCAAGGAGGAAGTGGACCGGCTTGCCCAGCCCCCCGCCGGGTTCGGCACCTTCCTCAGCGCCAACGAGGACGGTACCGCCGACATCTTCACCGGTGGTCGCAAGCTCCGCGTCAACGTCAGCCCCAGCGTCGAGCTCGAAGAGCTGCGTCGCGGCCAGGAAGTGATGCTCAACGAGGCCCTCAACATCGTGGACGCGATGGCCTTCGAGAGCATCGGCGACATCGTCACCCTCAAGGAGGTCCTGGAGGACGGCGAGCGTGCCCTGGTCACCGGTCACACCGACGAGGAGCGGGTGGTCCGGCTCGCCGAACCGCTGCGCGACCTCACGCTCCGCCCCGGCGACGCCCTGCTGCTGGAGCCCCGCTCCGGCTACGTGTACGAGGTCGTCCCCAAGGCGGAGGTCGAGGAGCTCGTCCTCGAGGAGGTGCCGGACATCGACTACCGGCAGATCGGCGGTCTGAGCAACCAGATCGAGCTGATCCGCGACGCGGTCGAGCTGCCCTACCTGCACGCCGACCTGTTCAAGGAGTACGAGCTGCGCCCGCCCAAGGGCGTGCTGCTCTACGGCCCGCCCGGCTGCGGCAAGACGCTCATCGCCAAGGCGGTCGCCAACTCCCTGGCCAAGAAGGTCGCCGAGGTCACCGGCCGTCCGCAGGGCAAGAGTTACTTCCTGAACATCAAGGGCCCGGAGCTGCTCAACAAGTTCGTCGGCGAGACCGAGCGGCAGATCCGCCTGGTCTTCCAGCGGGCCCGGGAGAAGGCGAACGAGGGCACGCCCGTCATCGTCTTCTTCGACGAGATGGAGTCGCTCTTCCGCACCCGCGGGTCCGGCATCAGCTCGGACGTGGAGAACACCATCGTCCCGCAGCTGCTGGCCGAGATCGACGGCGTGGAGGGCCTGGAGAACGTCATCGTGATCGGCGCCTCCAACCGCGAGGACATGATCGACCCGGCGATCCTGCGGCCGGGACGGCTGGACGTGAAGATCAAGATCGAGCGTCCGGACGCCGAGGCGGCCAAGGACATCTTCTCCAAGTACCTCAAGGACTCGCTGCCGTTCCACCCGGACGACCTCAAGGAGCACGACGGCTCCGTCGAGGCGACCGTGGCCGCGATGATCCAGTCGGTCGTCGAGCGGATGTACGGGGAGACCGAGGAGAACCGCTTCCTGGAGGTCACCTACGCGAACGGTGACAAGGAGGTCCTGTACTTCAAGGACTTCAACTCCGGCGCCATGATCCAGAACATCGTGGACCGGGCGAAGAAGATGGCCATCAAGGACTTCCTCGACCACGGCCAGCGCGGACTGCGCGTCTCCCACCTGCTCGCCGCCTGCGTCGACGAGTTCAAGGAGAACGAGGACCTGCCCAACACCACCAACCCGGACGACTGGGCCCGGATCTCCGGGAAGAAGGGCGAGCGGATCGTCTTCATCCGCACCCTGGTCACCGGGAAGCAGGGCGCCGAGTCCGGCCGCTCCATCGACACGGTCGCCAACACGGGGCAGTACCTGTAAGCAGCACCTCTGCACGGGCACCACCCACCGTCCGGCTGCGGCTTCGAAACGGCCGCAGCCGGACGGTTCGTCTCAGGACTAGGCTCGACCCATCCTCGGCGGGGCGTCCGCCGGCGGTGGTGATGTAGGCGGTACGTCAGTGCCAGGCCCGGCCGGGGCAGGGCACCGGGCAAGGAGGGCCGCATGACCGTACGGCGCGTGATGGGGATCGAGACCGAGTACGGGATCTCGGTGCCGGGACACCCCAACGCCAACGCCATGCTCACCTCGTCCCAGATCGTCAACGCGTACGCGGCGGCGATGCACCGGGCGCGGCGGGCTCGCTGGGACTTCGAGGAGGAGAATCCGCTGCGCGACGCCCGGGGTTTCGACCTCGCGCGCGACGTCGCGGACGCCAGCCAGCTCACCGACGAGGACATCGGCCTCGCCAACATCATCCTCACCAACGGCGCGCGGTTCTACGTGGACCACGCCCACCCCGAGTACAGCTCGCCCGAGGTGACCAACCCGCGCGACGCGGTGCTCTGGGACAAGGCCGGCGAGCGGGTCATGGCCGAGGCCGCGCTACGGGCCCTGGAACTGCCCAACGGGCAGCGGATCCACCTGTACAAGAACAACACCGACAACAAGGGCGCCTCCTACGGCACCCACGAGAACTACCTGATGAAGCGGGCGACCCCGTTCGCCGACATCGTCCGCCACCTCACCCCGTTCTTCGTCTCCCGCCAGGTGGTCACCGGCTCGGGCCGGGTGGGCCTGGGCCAGGACGGCTCCGCGGACGGCTTCCAGATCAGCCAGCGGGCGGATTACTTCGAGGTCGAGGTCGGCCTGGAGACCACCCTCAAGCGCCCGATCATCAACACCCGCGACGAACCGCACGCCGACGCCGAGAAGTACCGCCGGCTGCACGTGATCATCGGGGACGCCAACCTCTCCGAGATCTCCACCTACCTCAAGCTGGGCACCACCTCGCTGGTGCTGGCGATGATCGAGGACGCCTTCATCGCCGTCGACCTCGCGATCGACCAGCCCGTCCGCACCCTGCACCGGGTCTCCCACGACCCCTCGCTCACCCAGCTGGTCACGCTGCGCAGCGGGCGCAAGCTCACCGCGGTCCAGCTCCAGATGGAGTACTGCGAGCTGGCGCAGAAGTACGTCGAGGACCGTTACGGCCAGGACGCCGACGACCAGACCAAGGACGTCCTGGCCCGCTGGGAGGACGTTCTCGGCCGCCTGGAGCGCGATCCGATGAGCCTGTCCAGGCAGCTCGACTGGATCGCCAAGAAGGAGCTGCTGGAGGGCTACCGCCAGCGCGACGGCCTGGACTGGGACAACCCCCGGCTGCACCTGGTCGACCTGCAGTACAGCGACGTACGCCCCGACAAGGGCCTGTACAACCGTCTGGTGGCCCGTGGCCGCTTCGAGCGGCTGCTGACCGACGAGGAGATCGCCGGGGCCGTCTCCAAGCCGCCGGAGGACACCAGGGCGTACTTCCGCGGCCGCTGCCTGGAGCAGTACGCCGAGCACGTCGCCGCGGCCTCCTGGGACTCGGTCATCTTCGACCTGCCGGGGCGGGACTCGCTCCAGCGCGTCCCCACCCTGGAGCCGCTGCGGGGCACCCGCAACCACGTCAAGGAACTGCTCGACCGCTGCCGCACCGCAGAGGACCTGGTCCGGGTGCTGTCCGGCGGCTGAGACGGCCGGTGACTCTCCGATCACCACGGGTGAACGTGCCTCGGATGGGAATCATCCGGGGGAGCGCGAAGCGTTGAAGTAGAACTGGGAGCGGGATCCGCGCCCGGTCGATAGGGTCTGATCAGCAACACCGCAGACCAGCCGTGCGAGACGAATCGAGCGGGGTGAGGGAAATGGCGAGCAAGGACACCGGTGGCGGCCAGCAGCGGGCGAACCGCTCCTCCGAGGAGGTCGAGGAGCAGGCTGCCGACGCGCAGCAGTCCGAGGACCTCAAGGAGCGCCAGGAAAAGCTGAGCGATGACGTCGACGCGGTTCTGGACGAAATCGACGACGTCCTGGAGTCGAATGCCGAGGATTTCGTGCGGCAGTTTGTCCAGAAGGGCGGAGAGTGACCTGAAGGTCCGATGCCGAATGTCGGCCTGACACGGTTTGCATTCGCGCGCAATGGGTCCCGGCGGCTCGTTGCGCGCGAATGCGCTGATAATCGGACGTCCCCGCGATGTGGTTCGGCGCCGCAGAACGGGTAAGGTCCGGGGCATCTGAAATGATCTACCTGGAAGGAATCGAGTGGAAGCCAACACTGGTGGCACCGGGCGTCTACCGGCCGCCTTCCTGACCCCCGGGTCCTCGTCGTTCATCGACTTCCTGGCACAGCACAAGCCGGAGCTGCTCCCCGGTGGCCGCAGCCTGCCCGAGGGCGTCGTCCAGGCGCCGCACGGCACCACCATCGTCTCCGCGGTGTTCGACGGCGGTGTGGTGATCGCCGGCGACCGGCGGGCCACCATGGGCAACGTGATCGCCCAGCGCGACATCGAGAAGGTCTTCCCGGCCGACGAGTACAGCGCGGTCGGCATCGCCGGCACCGCGGGCCTCGCGGTGGAGATGGTCCGGCTGTTCCAACTGGAGCTGGAGCACTACGAGAAGATCGAGGGCACGGTGCTCTCCCTGGAGGGCAAGGCCAACCGCCTCACCACGATGATCCGGGGCAACCTCGGGATGGCCATGCAGGGCCTGGCCGTCGTCCCGATGTTCGCCGGCTACGACCTGGACCTCGACCGGGGCCGGATCTTCACCTACGACGTCACCGGCGGCCGCTCCGAGGAGCGCGGGTTCGCCGCCACGGGCTCGGGCTCGCTGTTCGCCCGCGGCTCGATGAAGAAGCTCTACCGGGACGGCATGACGGCCGATCAGGCCGCCACCCTGGTCGTCCAGGCGCTGTACGACGCGGCCGACGACGACTCCGCGACCGGCGGCCCCGACCTGGCCCGCAAGATCTTCCCGATCGTCTCGCTGATCACCGAGGACGGCTTCCGCAGGCTGTCCGACACCGAGGTCGCCACGATCGCCGTCTCCATCACCGACCACCGTCGCGAGCACCCCGACGGCCCGCAGGCCCCGCTCCTCTAGTCCGCCCACCTCCTCACCAGAAGGGACGACCACCGGTGTCCACGCCGTTCTACGTCTCCCCCCAGCAGGCCATGGCGGACCGTGCGGAGTACGCCCGCAAGGGCATCGCCCGCGGCCGCAGCGTGGTCGTGCTCACCTACGCCGACGGCATCCTCTTCGTCGCGGAGAACACCTCGCGGGCCCTGCACAAGGTCTCCGAGATCTACGACAAGATCGCCTTCGCTGCGGTCGGCCGCTACAACGAGTTCGAGAACCTGCGCATCGGCGGCGTCCGCTACGCCGACCTGCGCGGCTACTCCTACGACCGGGCCGACGTCACCGCCCGGGGCCTGGCCAACGTCTACGCCCAGACGCTCGGCACCATCTTCTCCTCGGTCGGCGAGAAGCCGTACGAGGTCGAGCTGATCGTCGCCGAGGTCGGCCGCACCGGTGACGACGACCAGATCTACCGGCTTACCCCGGACGGCTCGGTGGTCGACGAGAAGAACACCGTGGTGGTCGGTGGCAACGCCGACTCCATCGGCAACTACATCGGCCAGCGCCACCGCACCGGCATGAGCCTCGCCGAGGCCCTCAAGGTGGCCGTCGAGGGCCTCGCCAGGGACCCCAACGGCGGCACCCCGCGGGTGCTCACCCCCGAGCAGCTGGAGGTAGCCGTCCTCGACCGCCAGCGCCTCCAGAAGCGCAAGTTCAAGCGCGTCCTCGGCGGCCAGCTCGGCCGCCTGCTCCGCGGCGACGAGAGCGCCGCCGCGGACGAGGACGCAGCCGACGACGACACGGCGCAGTAGCCCGGCTCCGGGAGTCCCGTACGGTCGATCCGCCGTACGGGACTCCCGTACGCCTGCGGCCAATTGACATCTCCTCGTGATTGGATTGCCATCGCCCCGCAAGGGTTTCGGATGGCTCCCGGAAGAGAAAAGATGCGTCATGGACCGCCGAATTTTCGGGCTGGAGAACGAGTACGGTGTCACGTGTACGTTCCGGGGACAACGACGACTGTCTCCTGACGAGGTGGCCAGGTACCTCTTCCGCCGCGTAGTTTCCTGGGGCCGCAGCAGCAACGTCTTTCTGCGCAACGGGGCCCGGCTGTACCTCGACGTGGGCTCGCACCCCGAGTACGCCACCCCCGAGTGTGACGATGTCGTCGAACTGGTCACCCACGACAAGGCGGGCGAGCGCATCCTGGAGGGCCTGCTCGTCGACGCCGAGCGGCGGCTGCACGAGGAGGGCATCGCCGGGGACGTCTACCTCTTCAAGAACAACACCGACTCGGCCGGGAACTCCTACGGCTGCCACGAGAACTACCTGGTGGCCCGGCACGGCGAGTTCTCCCGGCTGGCCGACATCCTGATCCCCTTCCTGGTCACCCGCCAGCTGATCTGCGGTGCGGGCAAGGTGCTGCAGACGCCGCGCGGCGCGGTGTTCTGCGTCAGCCAGCGGGCCGAGCACATCTGGGAGGGCGTCAGCTCGGCGACCACCCGCTCCCGTCCGATCATCAACACCCGCGACGAGCCGCACGCCGACGCCGAGCGCTACCGCCGGCTGCACGTCATCGTCGGCGACTCCAACATGTCGGAGACCACCACCCTGCTCAAGGTCGGCGCCACCGACCTGGTGCTGCGCCTGATCGAGGCCGGGGTCGTGATGCGCGACCTGACCCTGGAGAACCCGATCCGGGCGATCCGTGAGGTCAGCCACGACCTCACCGGCACCCACCAGGTCCGGCTCGCCAACGGCCGGGAGGCCAGCGCGCTGGACATCCAGGAGGAGTACTTCACCAAGGCGCTGGACTTCGCCGACCGCAAGGGCATCAACACCGGCACGGTGGCCCGGGTGCTGGACCTGTGGGGCCGCACCCTGGAGGCGGTGCGCACCGAGGACCTGGCCAGGGTCTCCACCGAGATCGACTGGATCATGAAGTACAAGCTCATCGAGCGCTACCGCGAGAAGCACCAGATGAGCATGTCCCACCCGAGGGTGGCCCAGATCGACCTGGCGTACCACGACATCCACCGCCGGCGCGGCCTGTTCTACCTGCTCCAGAACAAGGGGCAGGCGCAGCGGGTCACCAACGACCTGAAGACCTTCGAGGCCAAGTCGGTGCCGCCGCAGACCACCCGGGCCCGGCTGCGCGGCGACTTCATCCGACGGGCGCAGGAGCAGCGCCGCGACTTCACGGTGGACTGGGTGCACCTGAAGCTGAACGACCAGGCGCAGCGCACGGTCCTGTGCAAGGACCCGTTCCGGTCGGTGGACGAGCGGGTGGAGAAGCTCATCGCGGGTATGTGACCGGCTGTGAGGTGACGTCGGCCCAGGGATGGTGATCGGACGGCAGGTCCGATCACCATCCCTTCGTCTGCGCGCTGTGTCTGCACGATGGGGGACGAATCGGGCCATAGGCTGACCGGTATGCGCAGAATCGCCGGTTTTCTGGTTGCCCTTCCCCTGGCGCTGCTCGCCGCCTGCAGCAGCGGGACGTCCTCCTCGCCGGGCGCCTCGCCGAGCGCCTCGGCCTCGGTGAGCGCGGTGCCGAGCCCGGTCGCCTCCGCCTCTCCGATGCCGACGGTGGCAGGGGACTTCGGGAGCAAGGCGACCATCACGATTCCGCCGGGCCAGCCGAGCGGGCAGTTCGTGGTGAGCGCGCTCAGCGAGGGCGAGGGGGCGACGGTCGCCAAGGGCGACTGGGTGACGGTCAACTACACCGCGAAGGACTGGACCACCGGGAAGGAGGTCGGCAGCTCGTACGACGCCAACCAGAAGCCGCAGCTGTTCCAGGCCTTGAGCGGTCAGCTGGTCCCGGCCTTCGACCAGGGGGTGATCGGCCGCAAAGTGGGCAGCCGGGTGCTGGTGGTGGCCCCTTCGGCGGCGGCGTTCGGCTCCCAGGGCAACTCGACGCTCGGGGTGCAGGCCGGGGACACGGTGGTCTTCGTACTGGACATCATGCAGGCGGTCCCGCAGGACGCCACCATCACCGGGGCGATCACCGAGCCGCAGCCCAACATGCCGCAGGTCAAGGACAACGGCAAGGCCGCTCCGACGATCACCATTCCGGCCGGTCAGGCTCCGCCGACCGACCTGCAGAAGTCCGTGCTGGTCAAGGGTGACGGCAAGCAGGTGCAGGCCGGGCAGACCATCGTGGTGCAGTACACCGGGGTGCTGTGGAGCAACGGGCAGCAGTTCGACTCCTCCTGGAGCCACGGCGGCGCGCAGGCGCTGCAGGTGGGCACCGGAAGCCTGATCAAGGGCTGGGACCAGGGCCTGGTCGGCCAGACGGTGGGCAGCCGGGTGGAGCTGGTGGTGCCCCCGGCGCTCGGCTACGAGGACAAGCCGCAGACGGCGGTGCCGCCGAACTCGACGCTGGTCTTCGTGATCGACATCCTGGAGGCCGTCTAGCCCGTCCCGGCCGGCCCCGCCGCCCACCGCGGCGGGGCCCTGCGGGCGTCCCTCGCGTAACCTCGGTGGCCGTGGCCCCGGGACGGCCTGGGCGGTCAAACCGCCCGGCCTCATCATCACCTGACATACTGCTGCCCTTCCGCATGTGGTATGAGTCGTCAGGCCCTGGTGAGGGGGCGGACCGCTGGGATGGACGGGGAGTCATGACTGAGAACACTTCGGGCCAGGGCAAGGGCACGGCGGGCGGCGGTGCGGTCGGTGACCCGGCCGCCTCGCGGCCCGGTGGCCCACTGCCCGGCGACGGTGAGTCGATCGTGGTGCCGCCGTCGATCCTGACGCAGCAGGCGGGCTGGGGACAGGTTCCGGTGCAGCCCGTCGCGGGCGGCGAAAAGCGGGGCGAGCAGGCGCCGCAGGTGTTCGCCTCCACCGTGCGCAAGAAGGAGGTCGACGAGTCCGGCTACGACGAGAACCCGGGGTCGGCCGGCCGGCTCGGTGTGATCCTCGGCACGGTCCTCGCGGTGCTGCTGGTCGGCAGCGGCGTGACGCTCTACCTGACCAACAAGCCGGACTCGGGCACCACCAAGCAGGCCGACCCGACGCCGACCTCGACCGCGCCGACCACGGCTCCCGTCCCGCCGATCAAGGACACCGCCAAGGTGCTGCCGACGATCACCGGTGACTTCGGCAAGAAGGCCGGCATCGAGGTGCCCAAGGAGGCCGCCGACGGCTCCTTCGTGGTCAAGCAGGTCTCCGAGGGCAGCGGCCCGAAGGTGGAGAAGGGCAACTGGGTCACGGTCGACTTCACCGCCAAGGACTGGACCACCGGCAAGGACATCGAAGGCTCGTACGAGCGCGGCAAGCCGCAGATCTACCAGGCCGGTGCGGGCACCCTGATCCCGGCGCTGGACAGTGCGGTGGCCGGGCACAAGGTCGGCAGCCGGGTGCTGGTGGTGGCCCCGCCGGCCGCCGCGTTCGGCGCCCAGGGCAACAGTCAGATGGGGGTCGCCGGCACCGACAACCTGGTCTTCGTGCTCGACATCCGGCAGGCGACCGCTCCGGACGCCACGCTGAGCGGTGACATGGCCGACCCGCCGGCCGGGATGCCCAAGGTGAAGGACAACGGCAAGAAGGCCGCCGACATCACCCCGGAGCCGGGCGTGGCGGACCCGACCGAGCTCAAGTCGGCGGTGCTGATCCAGGGCAAGGGCCGGAAGATCGAGGCCGGCGAGAAGGTCGTGGTCCAGTACACCGGCGCGCTCTACAAGGACGGCAAGAAGTTCGACTCCTCGCTCGACCGGGGGCAGGCGTTCAGCTTCGTCACCGGTGGCGGCAACGTCATCGAGGGCTGGGACAAGGGCGTGATCGGCCAGAACATCGGCAGCCGGATCGAGTTGGTGGTGCCGGCCTCGCTCGGCTACAAGGACCAGGCCAAGGGGTCCATCCCGGCGAATTCGACACTCGTCTTCGTGATCGACATTCTGGATGCGGGTGTCGGCGTGGCCGACAGCTAGCCGAGAATGGTCCGGTGACCGGCGCGGGGCGACCCGCCGTCGGCCCTGACCACAGTGGGCGGTGGGTGCCCGTACGGTTCTCCGTACGGGCGCCTGCCGCTCCGTCGTGTACACCAGCGAATGAGAAGAGTCTGTTGTGAGCATCACCAAGCCGGAGATCGACTTCCCGGGCGGCGAGGCGCCGACCGAACTGCAGATCCGCGACATCAAGGTCGGCGAGGGCGCGGAGGCCAAGGCCGGTGCCATGGTCGAGGTCCACTACGTCGGTGTCACCTTCGAGACCGGTGAGGAGTTCGACGCCTCGTGGAACCGTAACCAGTCGTTCCGCTTCCCGCTGGGTGCCGGCCGCGTCATCAAGGGCTGGGACCAGGGCGTCCAGGGCATGAAGGTCGGCGGCCGCCGCGAGCTGGTCATCCCGGCCCACCTGGCCTACGGCAACCAGTCGCCGAGCCCGCTCATCCCGGCCGGCTCGACCCTGATCTTCGTCGTCGACCTGCTCGGCGTCTGATCAGCCGGCTCAGGGCCGTACTCCGCCTCGCGGGGTGCGGCCCTGAGCCGTACCGTGCCCCCGCTCACGCTCCGGCTTTTGCAGCGCGTGCCCGGACCGGTACGGTCGGGTCGCCCGAGCATGAATGTCCGCAGTGTGAATGTCCCCCAGGAAGGGTCCGCGATGGCGATCGCCAAGGCAGAGCGGCTGATGAACCTCGCCCTGTGCCTGATGAACACCAGACGTCCGCTCTCCAAGAAGGAGCTGCGGGAGTCCATCGAGGCCTACCGCGAAGCCTGGCAGCAGGGCAGCGAGGACGCCTTCAACCGGATGTTCGAGCGGGACAAGGACGACCTGCGCGAACTCGGCCTGGTCATCGACGTCGACGAGAACGCCCTGGACGGCGAGATCGGCTACCTCGCCCGCCGCGACCGCAACCGGCTGCCCGAGATCGCCCTGGACGCCGAGGAGGCCGCCGCCCTGTCCGTGGCCGCCCGGGTCTGGCAGCAGGCCAAGATGTCCGGCGCCGCCAGCGGTGCCCTGCAGAAGCTCCGCGCGGCAGGGGTGCCCTTCACCGACGACGCCGAGCCCGGCGCGCTGCAGCCGCGCATCCCGGCCAGGGAGGCCGCCTTCGAACCGCTGCTGGTCGCCGCCCGCGACCGCAGGCCGGTCGCGTTCGAGTACCGCAAGGCCGGAGCGGCCACCGCCGAACCGCGTTCGGTCGAGCCGTGGGCACTGGAGTGCTGGCGCGGCCACTGGTACCTGGCCGGCTGGGACCGCGACCGGCAGGACGCCCGGGTGTTCCGGCTCAGCCGGATCACCGGCAAGGTCCGCTCCCGGGCCGGCTCCTTCACCGGCGCCGTCCCCGAGCACGTGGACGTCCGCGCCGTGGTCGCCTCCTTCGCCGGTGAGGGCGCCACCGCCACCGCCACCGTCCGGCTGCGCAGGGGCGCGGGCTTCCCGCTGCGCACCAAGGCGCTGAGCGCCCGCCAGGTGGACGGCGACTGGGACGAGCTGGAGATCCCCTACGGCAACGGCCTCGGCGCCGACCTCGCCGAGTTCGGCCCCGACCTCCTCGTGCTCGGGCCCGAGGAACTGCGGGCGGATGTCATCGACCGGCTGCGTGCCGTGGCCGGTCTCAAGGGTGCCGATTCCGACGGCCTCGACGAGGCGGGAGCAGCCGTATGAGCAACGCGATCGACCAGACCAGGCGGATGCTCTCGCTGGTCACCTACCTGCGGGAACGTCCCGGCGCCGAGGTGGCCGAGGTGGCCCGGGCGTTCGGGATCACCGAGCGGGAGCTGATCAACGACCTCAACGTGCTGCCGATGTGCGGCACCAGCTTCCGCGGCGGTGACCTGCTCGACATCGACACCGACGGCGAGCGGATCTGGTGGCACAACGTCGACGACGTCGCCCAGCCGCTGCGGCTGGCCGCGGACGAGGCGACCGCGCTGCTGGTCGCCGCCCGCGCGGTGGCCGGGCTGCCCGGACTGCGCGAGCGGGACCGGCAGGCGCTCACCCGGGCCGTCGCCAAGATCGAGGACGCGGCAGGCGAGAGCGCCGAGTCCAGCGCCCGGGTCGGGGTCACCTTCGAGGCCGAGGGCCAGGTCTTCGCCGACATCGACCGGGCGCTCAGCGAACGCCGGCTGATCTGGCTGCGCTACTGGTCGCACGGCCGCGGCGGGATGACCGAGCGTGAGGTCGACCCGATCCGGCTGGTCACCGAGGGCCACACCTACCTGGAAGGCTGGTGCCGCACCTCCGAGGACCGGCGGGTCTTCCGCCTCGACCGGATCGCCGAGATCAAGATCCTGGACGAGCCCGCGGACCCGCCCCGGCTGGAGCCGCGCGACCTGTCCGCCGGGCTGGTCAACCCCGCCGCCGACGACCCCGAGGTGGTGGTCGAGGTCGGCCCCGGCGGCCGCTGGGTCGCCGAGTACTACCCCCACGACGCGGCCGAGGAACTGCCCGATGGCGGGCTGCGGATCACCCTGCGCAGCGCCGACCCCGCCGGGCTGCGCCCGCTGGCCCTGCGACTCGGCCGCGAGGGCCGGATCGTCTCGCCGCCGCAACTGGCCCAGCAGGCCAGGGACGCTGCGCTGGCCGCGCTGGAGCTCTACCGGGAGGGGCAGGTCTGAGCGGTGGGGGATGCCGGCACCAGGTTCAAGGTCTACTGCTCGCACTGCCGGGAGAAGGTGGAGCTTCCGGCGGCGGCGTTCCGGCTGGCGCTCGGCGCCAGCAAGGAGCGCACCTTCTACGCCTTCACCTGCCCCGAGTGCGGGGTCGCGGTGCGCAAGCCCGCCGGGGAGAAGATCGTCGCGGCGCTGGTCGGCGCCGGAGTGAGCACCATGCGGCTGCTCACGGTGGAGGGCTGAGCCTCCGCTGAGCGGACCGCCAGGGGACCGGGGGCCGCGCGGGCGGGCGCGGCTCCCGGAGCCCCGCGCTTCCTCGCGCGGGCCGCCCCCGCCCCGGGGTGCCGCTCGGCCCGGCGGGGCCGAGCGGGTAGAGTCGACCGCCGTGTCATGGACCATCGTCGCCGCCGTTCTGCTGGCCACCGCCGGCCTGCTCGTCCTCGGTGCGCTCGCCTGTCGGCTCTGGCTGGACGTACGGGCGCTCGCACGTGAGGTGGACGCCGCCTCGCGGGCGCTGGCCGCAGCGGCGACCGAGCTCGCCGGAGAGCCGCTCCGGGTGCCCGAAGCCGTGGCGCAGGCCGCCGGCCACCAGTCCTAGGGCACTGATGCCGGGCCGGAGCGGACGGCCCCTCGCGCGGCTGGTCTGGACCTCGGGCGGTGTCGGCGAGGTGATGAGGTTTGTTCCGGTGACACGTCCAGGGGCTACCATCGCCCGAAGTGGGGGAGTGCTGCCCCTGCGGGAGAGGTGGTCGCACATGAGGATCTCACCGGTCGCGTTCCTGCTGCTCGTGGTCTTCGCCGTCGCGCTCTTCGGCGGCAAGCGGCTGCCCGATCTCGCGCGGGCGCTGGGCAGGTCGCTGCGGATCCTGAAGAGCGAGACCAAGGCGATGCGCGAGGACGCGCCGACCGCGCCGGCCGCGCAGCCGGCTGTGGAAGCGCCCCGGACGATCAAGGCTGCTCCGGGCGACTCCGGGAGCTCCAGGCCGGTCTCCGGGCAGGGCCCCGCCCAGCAGGACTGAGCAGACGGCACACTTACTAATCGGAGCCCGTCGCCCGGCGGGCTTCGTCGCACGAGTTGAGGACCGGGGTTGAGCAAGTCTTCGAAACCGACCAAGGACCCCGAGGGCCGGATGGCCCTCGCCGACCACCTCCGTGAACTGCGGAACCGGGTGGTCAAGTCGGTCCTGGCCATCGTGCTGTTCACGATCGTCGCGGTGATCTACCACCGGCAGCTCGAGTCGTTCCTGATGCAGCCGCTGCCGAAGTGCAACACCCCGGAGGAGGCCGCGCACTTCCACGGCAAGTGCGCCCAGGTCTCCACCATCGGCCTGACCACGCCCTTCACCCTGACCCTGAAGGTCGCGCTCACCGCCGGTGTGGTCGCCGCCGTCCCGGTCTGGCTGTACCAGCTGTGGGCCTTCGTGGCACCCGGTCTGCACCGGCACGAGCGCCGGTACGCGGTCGGCATCATCGTCGGCGGGGCCCCGCTCTTCCTGGCCGGCGTCACCGTCGCCTACCTGCTGCTGCCGACCACCGTTCAGGTGCTGATCTCGTTCAGTCCCAACGGCACCACCCCGATCCTGCCGCCGGAGAACTACTTCGACATCGCCACCCGGATGGTGCTGGTCTTCGGTCTCGCCTTCGAGTTCCCGCTGCTGCTGGTGATGCTCAACTTCGGCGGCGTGGTCTCCGGCAAGCGGCTGCTCGGCTGGTGGCGCGGCATGGTGATGGGCATCACCGTCTTCGCCGCCTTCGCCACCCCCAGCGCCGACCCGGTCAGCATGCTCGTACTGGCCGCACCGATCTGGGCACTGTACTTCCTCGCGGTGGGCATCGCGCTGTTCAACGACCGCCGCCGGGCCCGTCGCAACCCCGACGCCGGCCTGGACGACGACGAGGCCTCGCACGTGGACCTCTCGGTCGACGAGGTCGACGCGGCCGAGTCGGTCACCGCCTCGGCCGCGCCCGCCGCTCCCGCACCCGTCCCCGGGGCCCGCCAGGGCGAGGGCCAGATGGACGACATCACCTGATCCGGCCCCGGCCCGGATCGAGGCCACGGACCGCCGAAAGACGGCGTACGGGGGCCAAACGACCCCTGGAGAGCTTACAGGGTCACAGCAGG
>NZ_JBHJVK010000081.1:0-14382 GCF_042264695.1 Kitasatospora sp. NPDC056138
GTGGTGCGGGTGGTGAGGAGGGTGTGTCCGGCGGCGCGGAGGTTGGTGTCGGGGTGGTTCTGGAGGTAGGTGGCGAGTTGTCCGGCGTGGGCGCGTAGGGCGGGTTCGGTGCGGGCGGAGAGGATCCAGGGGATCACGGGGGACGGCGAGTTGCTCTCGACGGGTTCCGTTTCCTCGGCCGGTGCGGTGGGTGCCTCTTCGAGGATGACGTGCGCGTTCGTCCCACTGATCCCGAACGCGGAGATGCCCGCCCGACGCGGATGCCCGTCGGCCTTCGGCCACTCCCGCGCCTCGGTCAGCAGCGACACCGCACCGGCCGACCAGTCCACGTGTGTGGTCGGCTCGGACACGTGCAGGGTGCGCGGGAGCACACCGTGCCGCATCGCCATCACCATCTTGATCACACCGGCGACACCCGCTGCGGCCTGGGTGTGGCCGATGTTGGACTTCAACGAGCCGAGCCACAAAGGCCGTTCGGCGGGCCGGTCCTGGCCGTAGGTGGCCAGCAGGGCCTGTGCCTCGATCGGGTCGCCGAGCCGGGTGCCCGTCCCGTGCGCCTCCACCGCGTCCACACCGGCCGCCGTCAGCCGCGCATCGGCGAGCGCCGCCCGGATCACCCGCTGCTGCGACGGCCCGTTCGGCGCGGCCAGTCCGTTGGACGCGCCGTCCTGGTTGAGCGCGGATCCGCGCACCACCGCCAGCACCCGGTGGCCGTTGCGCCGCGCGTCCGAGAGGCGTTCCAGCAGCACCACGCCGGCCCCTTCGGCGAGACCGAAGCCGTCCGCGTCGTCGGAGAACGCCTTGCAGCGGCCGGTCCCGGACAGGGCGCCCATGCGGCTGAAGCCGATGAACGAGTCCGGGGTCGGCATCACCACCGCACCGCCGGCGATCGCCATGGTGCACTCGCCGGCTCGCAGCGCCCGGGTGGCCAGGTGCAGCGCGACCAGGGACGACGAGCACGCCGTGTCCACCGTGATCGCCGGGCCCTCCAGACCGAACGCGTAGGCCAGCCGCCCGGAGATGACACTGGTGACGCTGCCGGTGATGACGTAGTCCTCGATGGCGGACGGCGCGTCGGCCGAGCGGACGCCGTAGCCGTGCTGCATGGCGCCGACGAAGGTGCCGGTCCTGCTGCCGCGCAGTGCGGTCAGGTCGATGCCGGCCCGCTCGAACGCCTCCCAGGAGGTCTCCAGCAGCAGCCGCTGCTGGGGGTCCATGGCCAGCGCCTCGCGCGGGCTGATCCCGAAGAAACCGGCGTCGAACCCGTCCACGTCCCGGACGAAGCCGCCCTGTTGCCCGGACACCGCGTCCAGGTCCCAACCCCGGTCGGTCGGAAGGCCGGAGACCACGTCGCCGTCCGTGACGAGTAGCTGCCAGAGTTCCTCCGGCGTCGTGACGCCGCCCGGGAACCGGCAGGCCATGCCGACGATCGCGATCGCCTCGTCGGCCGCCGTGGCGGTCGGCTCCGGTGCGGTGGCCACCTCCGCCGCGCCCAACTCCAGCACCTCGCGCCGGATCTGGGCGGCGAGCGCGGTCGGCGTCGGGTAGTCGAAGACCAGGGTCGCCGGCAGGCGCAGACCGGTGGCGGACGCCAGCCGGTTGCGCAGCTCGACCGCCGTCAGCGACTCGAACCCCATCTCCTTGAAGGCCCGGCCGGGACGGGCGGCGTCCGGCGTGCTGTGGCCCAGTACCGCGAGGGCATGCGTGGTGACCAGGTCCGTGAGCACCCGGAGCTGCTCCGTCTCGGACAGGTCGGCCAAGGACTGCCGGAGTGCGGAGCCGGAGCCCGCCGCCTTGGCCGCCGTCTCGGCCGAGGACGCCAACACGGAGCGCGCCTCGGGGAGTTCGGCGAGCAGCGGACTCGGGCGTACCGCGGTGAACAGCGGGACGAACCGGTCCCAGTCGATCTCGGCGACCGCGACGAAGGTGTCGTCGTGGTCCAGCGCCTGCTGGAGGGCGGCGATCGCCTTCTCGGCGGGCATCAGCGGGAGGCCCTGCCCGCGCACGCGCCGTCGGGTCCGCTCGACGTCCTGGTCGCCGAGGTTCCGCCAGGTGTTGACGGCGTCCTCCCAGACGCCCCAGGCGACCGACACCATCGGCAGGCCGTCGGCGCGGCCCTGCTCGGCGAGGGCGTCCAGCGCCGCGTTGGCGGCCGCATAGGCCACGTGGTCCCCGCTGCCCCAGAAGCCCGCGATCGAGGAGAAGAGCACGAAGGCGTCCAGCTCGTCCGGGTCGAGCAGGTCGGCCAGGTGCCGGGCGCCGTCCACCTTCGCGGCCAGCACCTGGTCGAAGCTCTCCAGCGTGGTGTCGGCCACGGACGTCAGCTCGATGAACGCGGCCGTGTGCAGGACCGCCCGCACCGGGTGGCCGTCCGCCCGCAGCCGGCCGAGCAGCCCGGCCACCGCCTCGCGGTCGGCCACGTCGCACGCGGCCAGGGTGACGGCCACGCCCCGCTCGGTCAGCTCGGCCGCCAGATCCGCTGCACCCGGGGCGTCCGGGCCCGAACGGCTGGCCAGGACGAGGTGCTCGGCACCGTTGTCAGCCAGCCAGCGCGCGATCCGGGGCCCGAGGCTCCCGGTGCCGCCGGTGACCAGCACCGTGCCGCGAGGGCGCCAGCCCCGGACGGGCCTGGCGTCCCCGAGCGGCGCGTGGACCATCCGCCGCGCGACCGCTCCGGTCGCCCGGACCGCCACCTGGTCCTCGTCGAAGGAGCCCGCCAGCACCCGTACCAGCTGCCCGAGCGCCCGCTCGTCAGGCTGCCCGGGCAGGTCGACCAGACCGCCCCAGAGCTGGGACTGCTCCAGCGCGACGACCCGGCCGAGACCCCACAGCTGCGCCTGCACCGGATCGGCGGGAGCGTCGGACGGTCCGGTGCGGACGGCGCCGCTCGTGGCGCACCACAGCGGTGCCCGGACACCGAGCTCGGCCAGCGCCTGGACCAGCGTCAAGGTCAGTGCGAGGCCGGCCGTCAGCGTGTGCTTCCCGGGGTGGCGGCGGGTATCCAGACCGAGGAACGACAGCACGCCGGCCTGGTCGGCACCGCCGTCGGGAAGCACCTCGCGCAGCCGCGCGGCCAGCACGGCGCGGTCCGCGTCGGCCACCTCCAGCAGGACGGTGCGCACACCGCGCAGGCCGAGCACCCGGACGGTCTCGGTGACCCAGGCGTCACCGGCGTGACCCGTGGGGACGACGACCAGCCAGCTGCCGGAGCGGGCGGACGCGGTGTGCTCGGCCACGGGCTTCCAGGCGATCCGGTACCGCCAGTCGTCCACCACCGAGCGGTCCCGGCTCTGCCGGTGCCAGCTGGAGAGCGCGGGCAGCAGGGTGCTCAGCGACCGCCGCTGCTCCTCGTCGTCGACCTGCAGTGTCGCCGCCACGGCGGCGACGTCCTGCTCCTCGACGGCCTCCCAGAAGCCGGCGTCCACCGCGCTGGACGCCGGGCCCGAAGCGGGCGGAGCGGCCGCGTCCAGCATCCACAGGTGCTGGTGTTGGAAGGGGTAGGTGGGGAGGTCGGGGTGGGGTGCGGGGTGGAGGAGGGGGGTCCAGTTGATGGGGTGGCCGTGGTTGTGGAGGTGGGTGGCGGAGGTGAGGAGGCGGGTCCAGTGGCCTTCGTTGCGGCGGAGGGTGGCGGTGATGGTGACGGGGTGGGGGTGGAGGGTTTCTTCGATGGCGGGGGTGAGGACGGGGTGGGGGCTGATTTCGAGGTAGGTGGTGTGGCCGTTGGTGTGGGCGGTGTGGAGTGCGTCGGTGAGGCGGACGGGTTGGCGGAGGTTGTTGTACCAGTAGTGGTTGTCGAGTTGGGTGGTGTCGAGGAGGGTGCCGGTGAGGGTGGAGTAGAAGGCGGTGGTGGTGGGTTGGGGGGTGATGTCGGCGAGTTGGGTGGTGAGGTGGTGGTGGAGTTGTTCGACGTGGTGGGTGTGGGAGGCGTAGTCGACGTCGATGCGTCGGGCGTGGATGTCGTGGTGTTGGCAGTGGGTGAGGAGTTCGTTGAGGGCGTCGTGGTCGCCGGCGATGACGGTGGTGGTGGGGCCGTTGTGGGCGGCGATGGTGAGGCGGCCGTTCCATCGGGTGAGGAGGGTGGTGGTGTGGTGGTGGGTGAGGGGGAGGGAGGCCATGCCGCCGTGGCCGCTGATGGTGTGGATGGCTTGGCTGCGGAGGGCGGTGATGCGGGCGGCGTCGTGGAGGGTGAGGGCTCCGGCGATGGTGGCGGCGGCTATTTCGCCTTGGGAGTGGCCGATGACGGCGGCGGGGTGGATGCCGAGGGAGCGCCAGAGTTCGGCGAGGGAGACCATGGTGGCGAAGAGGGTGGGTTGGATGATGTCGACGCGGGTGAGGTCGGTGTTGTCGTTGCCGCGTAGGGCGTCGGTGAGTGACCAGTCGATGTAGGGGTCGAGTGCTGTTTGGCATTTGGCGATGGACTGGGCGAACACGTCGGAGGTGTCGAGGAGTTCGGCGCCCATGCCGGTCCATTGGGAGCCCTGGCCGGGGAAGACGAAGACGGGACCGCCGGGGGTGCTGCTGCTGGTGGTGTTGGTGGGGGTGGTGCCGTTGGCGAGGGCGGTGAGGCTGGTGTGGAGTTCGTGGTGGTTTCGGCCGAGGGCGACGGCGCGGTGGTCGTGTGTGGTGCGGGTGGTGAGGAGGGTGTGTCCGGCGGCGCGGAGGTTGGTGTCGGGGTGGTTCTGGAGGTAGGTGGCGAGTTGTCCGGCGTGGGCGCGCAGGGCGGGTTCGTTGCGGGCGGAGAGGATCCAGGGGACCACGGGGGACGGTGAGTTGCTCTCGACGGGTTCCGTTTCCTCGGCCGGTGCGGTGGGTGCCTCTTCGAGGATGACGTGCGCGTTCGTCCCACTGATCCCGAACGAGGAGACGGCGGCCCGTCGGGTCCGCTCGCCGGCCGGCCACGCGCGTTCCTCGGTGAGCAGTGACACCGCGCCCGAGGCCCAGTCGACGTGTGGTGTCGGTTCGTCGACGTGCAGGGTGCGCGGGAGCACGCCGTGCCGCATCGCCATCACCATCTTGATCACACCGGCGACACCCGCTGCGGCCTGGGCGTGGCCGATGTTGGACTTCAACGAGCCGAGCCAGAGCGGCTGTTCGGCGGGCCGGTCCTGGCCGTAGGTGGCCAGTAGGGCCTGCGCCTCGATCGGGTCGCCGAGCCGGGTGCCCGTCCCGTGCGCCTCCACCGCGTCCACATCAGCCGCTGTCAGCCGGGCGTTCTTCAACGCATCCCGGATGGCCCGCTGCTGGGCCGGACCGTTCGGCGCGGAGAAGCCGCTGCTGCTCCCGTCCTGGTTGACGGCCGAACCGCGCACCACCGCCAGCACCCGGTGGCCGTTGCGCCGCGCGTCCGACAGCCGCTCCACCAACAGGACGCCGACGCCCTCCGCCCAGCCGGTCCCGTCCGCCGAGGCGGCGAACGCCCGGCAGCGCCCGTCGGGGGACAGCGCCCGCTGGCGGCTGAACTCGACGAAGCCGCCCGGCCCGGTCATCACGGTGACACCGCCGACGAGTGCCATGGTGCACTCGCCGTTGCGCAGCGCCTGCCCCGCCAGGTGCAGGGCGACCAGCGAGGACGAGCACGCCGTGTCCACCGTGACGGCCGGGCCCTCCAGACCCAGGGTGTACGCCACCCGCCCCGACACCACGCTGCCCAGGCTGCCCGTCATCAGGTAACCCTCGAGCTCCTCGGGGGTCTCGCGCAGCCGGGCGGCGTAGTCCTGGTGCATCACGCCGGCGAACACGCCGGTCCGCGTGCCGCGCACCGACGCGGGGTCGATGCCCGCCTGCTCGAACGCCTCCCAGGAGGTCTCCAGCAGCAGCCGCTGCTGCGGGTGCATGGCCAGCGCCTCGCGCGGGCCGATCCCGAAGAAGTCGGGGTCGAACAGCGCGGCCTCGTGCAGGAATCCGCCGGCCCGGGCGTAGGTCTTGCCGGCCGCCTCGGGGTCGGGGTCGTACAGCGAGTCCAGGTCCCAGCCGCGGTCCTCCGGGAAGGCGGAGATCGCATCGCCGCCGCTCGCGACCAACTGCCAGAGGGTCTCGGGTGACTTGACACCCCCGGGGTAGCGGCAGGCCATGCCGACGATCGCGATCGGATCCGAGGCCGCGGCGGTCAGCTTGCGGTTCTGCTGCCGCAGCAGCTCGGCCTCCTTGAGGGAGGCCCGTAGCGCCTTGACGACTTCTTCACTGGATGCGGTCATCGAGAACTCCGAAACTCCGGGCCGTTGAGGGGCGGTGCGTCGTGATCAGTTGTCACCGAGGGCGACCCGGACGAGGCTTTCCAGGTCCATCGTGTCGAGCGCACTGCCGTGCTCCTCCTCGTCGACCGGGTCGGACGTGCCGGGTGAGTCGGCGAGCCGGAGGAGCGTGCGGACCAGCCCGGCCTCCCGGAAGCGGCTCAGCGGGATCGCTGCCAGGGCCCGTCGGAACTCGCCCTCGTCGACGTCGGAGGGCTCCGGCTCCTCGGCCGGCTGCTCCGCCGGGAAGGCCTCGGCCTCCAGATGACGGGCGACGGCGGCCGGGGTGGGGTGGTCGAAGATCAGCGTGGCGGACAGCCGGTGGCCGCTCTCCCTGCCGAGCCGGTTGCGCAGTTCGAGTGCGGTGAGGGAGTCGAGACCGAGATCGAGGAAACCGCGGTCGGGTTCGACCCGGTCCGGCGAGGCGTAACCGAGGACGGCAGCCACCTGGGCCCGGACCAGATCGAGTACGGCGCGGCCGCGCTCCTCCGGTGCCAGCCCCGCGAACCGCTGCCGGAACGCAGCGGCCCCGGAAGCGGTGGCCTCCCGACGCCTCGGGACGCGGACCAGGCCGCGGAGCAGCGGCGGCACCTCGGACGTCGCCCGCAGCGCTGCGCTGTCCAGCCGCGCGGGCACCAGCACCGTGCGGTCCGTGCTCAGTGCGGCGTCGAACAGTGCGAGGCCCTGGTCGGTGGGAATGGCCGCGAGGCCGGTGCGGCTCAGCCGCCGGAGGTCGGCCTCGGCGAGGTGGCGGGTCATTCCGCCGGACTCCGCCCACAGGCCCCAGGCCAGCGAGTGCGCGGGCAGGCCCTCAGCCCGGCGCCGCTGCGCGAGGGCGTCCAGGAAGGCGTTGGCCGCCGAGTAGCTCGACTGGCCTGCCTGCCCCAGTACGCCTGCGGCCGAGGAGAAGAGTACGAAGGCGCGCAGGTCGTTCCCACGCGTCAGTTCGTGGAGGTGCCAGGCCGCGTCGACCTTCGGCCGCAGCACGGCTGCCAGCCGGTCGGCGGTCAGGGCCGTGAGCACACCGTCGTCCAGTACGCCTGCCGTGTGCACCACGCCGACCAGCGGATGCTCGGCGGGCACCTCGGCCAGGACGGCGGCGAGCGCGTCCCGGTCGGCCACGTCGCACGCCGCGACCGTCACCTCGGCGCCCGACGCGGCGAGTTCGGCACGGAGTCCGGCGGCACCGTCGGCGGCGATCCCCTGCCGACTGAGCAGCAGCAGGTGCCGCACGCCGTGCCGGGTCACCAGATGGCGGGCGAGCAGGCCGCCGAGCAGACCGGTGCCACCGGTCACCAGCACCGTGCCGGCCGGGCCGAACGGGCCCGGGGCCCCGGCCGTGTCCGGTGCGGCGGTGGCCAGCCGGGCGGCGGACACCCGCCCCGCGCGTACCGCCAGCTGCGGCTCCGCCGAGCCGAGCGCCCGGACCAGCGCGGGGTAGGAGTCCGGGTGGTCGTCGAGGTCGGCCAGCACCAGGCGGCCGGGGTTCTCCGACTGGGCGGACCGGACCAGGCCCCAGAGCGGAGCGTGGACGAGATCGGCGACGTCGTCGGCCGGGTCCACGGCCACCGCGCCCCGGGTGAGCAGGACGAGCCGGGAGGCGGCGAAGCGCTCCTCGGTGAGCCAGGCCCGGACGAGCGCCAGCGCACGACCGGCCGCCGCGTGGACGTCCTCGACCGTCTGCTCGGCACCGGGCAGGAAGGCCGCCACAACCGTCCCCGGCAGGGGCACGTCGGCGGCGGGCAGGTCGGCGGGCCGGGCGTATCCGCAGCCGTCGACGTCGAGGAGGAGCGGAGGGGCGTCGTCGGCCGCGCCCTGGCCAGGGGGCAGGGGGATCCAGTCCACCTGGTACAGCGAGTCGTGGTGGCCGTGGGTGGCGGCGCTGAACTGCTCGGGTGTGACCGGCCGCAGCGTCAGTGAGCCGACCGAGACGACCGGGCGGCCGGCTTCGTCGGTCGCCGCGAGCGCGACGGTGTCCGGCCCGGTCGGAGTCAGCCGTACGCGCAGGGCGCCGGCCTCGGTGGCGTGGAAGACGACGTCGGACCAGGAGAACGGCAGGCGGACGCCGTCGGAGCCCTCCAGCAGACAGGCGTGCAGGGCCGCGTCCAGCAGGGCCGGGTGCAGACCGAAGCCGTCGTCGTGGCGCGAGTGCGGGAGCGCGACCTCGGCGAGGATCTCGTCGCCTTGCCGGCCGAAGGCGCGCAGGCCCTGGAACGCCGGACCGTAGTCGAAACCGATGCCGGCCAGCCGGTCGTAGAGCGCGTCAGCCGGGTCGAGCGCCGCCGTCCAGGGCCGCCAGGCGTCTGCCGGCACCGCCGGGCCCTCCGCTGCCAGGACGCCGGTCGCGTGCCGGGTCCAGGAGGTGTCCGTGTCGGGGGTGCCGGGGGTGTCGGGGGCGGAGTGCACGGCGACGGGGCGGCGCCCGGTGTCGTCGGGGGCGCCGACCCGGACCTGGACACGGACGGCGTGCTGCTCGGGGAGCATGAGCGGAGCTTCCAGCGTGAGCTCTTCGAGGTGGTGGCAGTCGAGCCGGCGCCCGGCGTGGAGAGCGAGTTCGACGAGGGCGGTGCCGGGGAGCAGGGGGGTGTTCCAGACGGCGTGGTCGGTGAGCCAGGGGTGGGTGGTGGCGGAGAGGCGGCCGGTGAAGAGCATCCCCTCGTCGTCGGGCAGGGGGACGGCGGCGGCGAGCAGCGGGTGCTCGGCGGGGTCGAGCCCGGCGGTACGGGGGTTCGCGGTCGCGGGCGGGGTGAGCCAGTAGCTCTCGCGTTGGAAGGGGTAGGTGGGGAGGTCGACCGGAGTGGTCGGGGCGGTGGGGAGCAGGGTGTGCCAGTCGGCGGGGGCGCCGTGGACGTGGGCTTCGGCGAGGGAGGTGAGGAGTCGGCGGAGGCCGCCGTCGTTGCGGCGGAGGGTGCCGGTGATGAGGGCGGGTGTGTCCGGGAGGGTTTCTCCGATGGCGGGGGTGAGGACGGGGTGGGGACTGGTCTCGATGAAGGCGTGGTGGCCGTTGGTGTGGGCGGTGTGGAGTGCGTCGGTGAGGCGGACGGGTTGGCGGAGGTTGTTGTACCAGTAGTGGTTGTCGAGTCGGGTGGTGTCGAGGAGGGTGCCGGTGACGGTGGAGTAGAAGGCGGTGGTGGCGGGTCGGGGGGTGATGTCGGCGAGTTGGGTGGTGAGGTGATCGCGGAGTTGTTCGACGTGGTGGGTGTGGGAGGCGTAGTCGACGTCGATGCGTCGGGCGTGGATGTTGTGGTGTTGGCAGTGGGTGAGGAGTTCGTCGAGGGCGTCGTGGTCGCCGGCGATGACGGTGGTGGTGGGGCCGTTGTGGGCGGCGATGGTGAGGCGGCCGTTCCATCGGGTGAGGAGGGTGGTGGTGTGGTGGTGGGTGAGGGGGAGGGAGGCCATGCCGCCGTGGCCGCTGATGGTGTGGATGGCTTGGCTGCGGAGGGCGGTGATGCGGGCGGCGTCGTGGAGGGTGAGGGCTCCGGCGATGGTGGCGGCGGCTATTTCGCCTTGGGAGTGGCCGATGACGGCGGCGGGGTGGATGCCGAGGGAGCGCCAGAGTTCGGCGAGGGAGACCATGGTGGCGAAGAGGGTGGGCTGGATGATGTCGACGCGGGTGAGGTCGGTGTTGTCGTTGCCGCGTAGGGCGTCGGTGAGTGACCAGTCGATGTAGGGGTCGAGTGCTGTTTGGCATTTGGCGATGGACTGGGCGAAGACCTTCGAGGTGTCGAGGAGTTCGGCGCCCATGCCGGTCCATTGGGAGCCCTGGCCGGGGAAGACGAACACCGGCCGGTCGAAGGCGCCGTGACCCAGAACGAGACCGGGCGCGGCGGTACCCCCGGTGAGGCCGGTCAGGCTGCTCAGAAGCTCCGCCCGGCTGTCACCGATCACCACCGCACGGTGCTCGAACACCGACCGGCCCGACAGCAACGCGCCCGCCACGTCCGCCGGTTCCCACTCGGGACGGGCCTCCACGGCCGCCCGCAGCTGCTCACCCTGGGCGCGCAGCGCCGCCGGAGTCCGCGCGGAGAGGACCCACGGGACCACGGAGGAGGGCGAGTCGCTCCCGGCGCGCGGCTCCTCCTCGGCCGGTGCGGCGGGTGCCTCTTCGAGGATGAGGTGCGCGTTCGTCCCACTGATCCCGAACGAGGAGACGGCGGCCCGCCGTGGCCGCCCGGTCTGCGGCCACGCGCGTTCCTCGGTGAGCAGTGACACCGCGCCCGAGGCCCAGTCGACGTGTGGTGTCGGCTCGTCGACGTGCAGGGTGCGCGGGAGCACGCCGTGCCGCATCGCCATCACCATCTTGATCACGCCGCCGACGCCCGCCGCGGCCTGGGTGTGGCCGATGTTGGACTTCAACGAGCCGAGCCACAAAGGCCGTTCGGCCGGACGCTGCTGCCCGTAGGTGGCCAGCAGCGCCTGCGCCTCGATCGGGTCCCCGAGCGTGGTGCCCGTCCCGTGCGCCTCCACCGCGTCCACCTCCGCGGCCGTCAGCCGGGCATCGGCGAGCGCCTGCCGGATCACCCGCTGCTGGGCCGGACCGTTCGGCGCGGACAGCCCGTTGCTGGCGCCGTCCTGATTGACGGCCGAACCGCGCACCACCGCCAGCACCCGGTGGCCGTTGCGCCGCGCGTCCGACAGCCGCTCCACCAGCAGGACGCCGACGCCCTCGCCCCAGCCGGTCCCGTCCGCCGAGGCGGCGAACGCCTTGCACCGCCCGTCGGGGGCGAGCCCGCGCTGACGGCTGAACTCGACGAACATGCCCGGCGCGGCCATCACCGCCGCCCCGCCCGCGAGCGCCAGCGAGCACTCACCCCGGCGCAGTGACTGGCAGGCCAGGTGCAGGGCGACCAGGGACGACGAGCACGCCGTGTCCACCGTGATCGCCGGGCCCTCCAGCCCGTACGAGTAGGACAGCCGGCCGGAGAGGACGCTCACCGTCGTACCGGTCAGGACGTGGCCCTCGACAGCGCTGCTCGCCTCGTGCATGCGGGCGCCGTAGTCCTGCGCCATCGCGCCGACGTAGACGCCGGTTCGGGTGCCGCCGATCGACGCGGGGTCGATGCCGGCCCGCTCGAACGCCTCCCAGGAGGTCTCCAGCAGCAGCCGCTGCTGCGGGTCCATGGCCAGTGCCTCGCGCGGACTGATCCCGAAGAAGCCGGCGTCGAACCGGTCCGCGTCGTGCAGGAAGCCGCCCTCGCGGGTGTAGGTGCGGCCGGTGCGGTCGGGGTCGGGGTCGTACAGCGAGTCCAGGTCCCAGCCGCGGTTGTCGGGGAACGGCGAGACGGCGTCCCGGCCGTCGGCGACGAGCTGCCACAGGTGCTCGGGGCTGCGGACCTCACCGGGGAACCGGCACGCCATCGCGACGATCGCGATCGGCTCCTGCTCGTCGGCCGTCACCGTGGTCGCCGTCGGCGTCGGGTCCGGTTCTCCGGTCGACTCGCCGAGCAGGTGACGTTCGAGGGCCTTCGGCGTCGGATGGTCGAAGAGCAGCGTCAGCGGCAGCCGCAGCCCGGTCGCCGCCATCAGCCGGTTGCGCAGCTCGACCGACATGGCCGAGTCGAACCCGAGGTCCCGGAGCGGCCGGTCCTCGCCCGCTTCCGCCGCCGCGGGACCGCGCAGCGCCGCGATCTCGGCGCGTACCAGATCCCGGACCCAGCGGCGCTGTTCGGTGTCCGACCGGACGGGGGCCGACCGGTCGGCGCGGAACGCGTACGTCGGCAGCGGGACCCGTCGCGCGCCGGAGCCGGCGAAGACGGCGGCCCAGTCCACCGCCGTCCCCCGGACGTGCAGCTCGGCCATCGAGGTGAGGAACCGGTCCGGCCCGCCCTGGTCGCGGCGCAGTGTGCCGACGACGGCGGCGCCGGTCAGGTCGACGTCGTCCAGGGTCTCCTGGAGGCCGCCGAGGAGGCCGGGGTGCGGGCCGACCTCGAGGAAGGTCCGGTACCCGTCCGCCAGCAGCGCGCGGGTGGCGTCCTCGAAACGGATCTCGCTGGTGATGTTCCGGATCCAGTACGCGGCGTCCAGCTCGGCCGTGTCCAGCAGTCCGCCGGTGAGGGACGAGTAGAACGGGACGTCGGAGGTGCGCGGGCGGACGCCGGCGAGGCCGTCGAGGAGGAGCTCGCGGTCGAGGCGCAGCCCGGGTGAGTGCGCGGCGAGTCCGTTGCTCAGCTTCTTCGCCCGGACGCCCTCGGCCGTCAGTTCGGCGAGCAACTCGTCCACGGCTTCCCGGTCGCCGGAGAACAGGACGGATCGCGGGCCGTTGCTCCCGGCGACGTCCAGCCGGCCGGGCCGGCGGGCCAGCCGTGCCACCAGCTGGTCGCGCGGCAGGAGTGCCGAGGCCAGGTCGCCCTGACCGGCCGCGCCGGCCTGCGCCCGGCTCCACAGCGCCACCACCTTGGCGGCGTCGTCCAGGGTGAGCGCGCCGGCGACGTGAGCTGCCGCGATCTCGCCGAGGCTGGCGCCCACCACGGCGGCGGGCTCGACGCCGCAGGCGCGCCAGAGCGCGGCGAGCGACACCATCACGGCGAACAGGACGGGCTGGACGACGTCCACCGCCACCGGAGCGGGTGCGCCAGGCACTCCGCGCAGGACATCGGTCAGCGACCACGGGACGTACGGTTCGAGCGCGTCGGCGCAGGCTTGCAGCTGCTCCCTGAACACCTCCGAGGACTCCAGCAGGCCGAGCGCCATGCCCTGCCACTGGGTCCCCTGGCCGGGGAAGACGAAGACCGCCTCGCCTCCGGCGTCCGCCGTGCCGCGGACGAGCAACGGGCCGAACTCGCCCTCGGCGACGGCGTGCAGACCGTGAAGGGCGTCCTCGCGGCCGTCGGCGACCAGGACGGCGCGCCGCTCGAACGCCGTCCTGGTCACCGCCAGGGAGAGGGCGACATCGGGGAGCCGGAGACCGGGGTCGGCCCTCAGACGCTCCCGGAGCTCCCGCGCCTGGGCACGCAGGGCGGCGTCGCTGCGGGCGGAGAGGACCAGTGGCGTGAGCGAGGTGGCGAGGGGCGGCCGGAGTGCGGGCGGCGCCTCCGGGAGTCCTGCGGGATCGGCCGGTACGGCTCCGACCAGGTCGAGGACGCCGCTGCCGGACGCCGGGTGACCGTCGGTGAGCACGCCCTGGATCCGGTCCCCGTTGCGCCGGGCGTCCGGCAGCCGCCGGATCACCGTGAGCACTGTGCCGCCGTCACCGGCGACGGCGAGGTCGCACTCGCCGCGGCGGAGACTCGCCGCGGCCAGCGCGACGGCGGCTCGGGCGGCGGTGGCCGACGGTTCGACGGTGGCCTGCGGACCGTGGAGGTCCAGCACCGCGGCAAGGTGCTCCGCGATGCGGTCCTGCGACGATGCGGCGACGAAGACGCCCGTTCGGCTTCCGCGCAGCGAGGCGGGGATGATCCCGGCGTCCTCGAGCGCGGTCCAGGCGAGTTCCGGCACGTTCCAGTCGGCGGGGCCGAACCCGGCGGTTTGCTGGGCCGGAACCCCGAAGAAACCGGCGCCGCCGTCCGGGCCGTCGAGGCCCTGGGGGACGTCGCCGGGGGTGAACGCCGGGCAGGACAGCCCGACGATGGCGACCTGGTCGTCCTCACAACTCGTCTGGGGCACTGCGTACTCGGCTTTCCTCGTGGTCTCGGTCTTCTGCCCGGTCCGCAGGAGCAGGCGACGACGGGGGGCGTGCTCCGTGGCCGCCGCTGGCCGTGGCCGGGCGTCCGGCAGTCGTGCCGGTCTGATGGCCCGCTGGTTCCGCCGACCGGGGCGGGGCGGCGACGCGGCGGGAAGTCCGGGCTCGAGGTGGCCCGGCCGTTTCGGTATCGGTGTGCGTCCCCCTCCAGCGAGGTCTCCGGGCATCCACGGTGACCGTGCTTCCTCCGCCGGGCGAGGCGGCTGCGAACGCCTCGTGCTGACCCACCCGTTTGTTGATCAACAGCCTGTCAGGACCCTCTTGGAGTCGACTTGGAGTCGACTTGGAGGACTCTTGGAGTGCCTGCGGACTCGCCGCTGAGCTGTGTGGATGCGCAAGTGACCGGCTCTTCCCCCTGTCGTGCACATGGCATAGAATCCGGGCGCAGAAGACCCCGGTGGGGGGGGGGGGGGAGCCCCGCACCCCCACCCGAGTGTATTGAGGGGGGCAGGAGGGGCGGGGGGAGGAGGGCCA